>JBGAUP010000215.1:0-10866 GCA_044228585.1 Runella sp.
GAATGGTTTAAAGACGCGCTGTCTCGCGAGATGACCGAAGATGAAAAGGCACTCATCGAACGCATTGGTGGGCTGGAAAAGTTGTTTGAGCGGTTTCAACAATTGCTTCAGGACCAAAAAGATCGCCATGACGGCGGCAATACGTGGATAGGTACGGGTGGTACATCGCCCTTTGGAAACAACGGCTACAATCCAGAAGGATTTCGGGTAAAAGGCCCATCGGCGGGAAATAGAACGGCGTTGAAAGTGTGGGAAAACCGCGAGTACAAAAACTACGACGAAGACATTGAACTCAATACCCGCAACATGAAAATGGCCCTGCGGCGATTGCGGATTCTGACGAGGGAAGGCATGGACGAAGAACTCGACATGGACGCGACGATAGAAGGTACAAGTCGAAACGCAGGTATTTTGGACATCCACATGCACCCTTCGCGGAAAAATAACGTCAAAGTGTTGCTGCTTTTGGACGTGGGTGGCTCGATGGACGACCACATTGACTTGTGTTCTCAATTGTTTTCAGCGGCCAAATACCAATTTAAACACATCGAATATTTTTATTTTCATAACTGTGTTTACGAAACCCTTTGGCGGGATAATTCTCGTCGCAGTTCTCGTGTGCCTACGCTGGAAGTCTTGCATAAGTACAACAAAGACTACAAAGTGATTTTTGTGGGCGATGCTTCCATGGCTTCGTACGAAATCACCCATCCCAAAGGTAGCGTAGAGCATTACAACGAAGAGTCGGGGCTGACGTGGTTGAATCGGTTCAAAGAACAATATCCTCATTTTGTGTGGCTTAATCCCATCAGCGTGGCCGATTACTGGAAATACACCCACAGTATCAGTATTATTCGAGAATGGTCTGACAATCGAATGTTTCCGCTTACGCTTGGTGGCTTGACTCAAGCTATGAAATCGTTGAAGAATCCTAAAATAAAATTTGAAAATTAGGAGTGAAGAACAAGACGTCAGGCGTTTGCTTCCCACTTCTCACTTCTCACTTCTCACTTCTAAACTATGCACCTCTTTTATCAACCTAATTTTTCTGAAATCTCTGCACTGACCGACGATGAAGCCTTTCACGCGGCTAAAGTATTACGACTTCGTCCAGGTGAATTGGTTCAAGTAACCGATGGGAAAGGCAGTTGGTTTGAGGCGATTGTTCAACAAAGCAATCCCAAACGGTGCGACTTGAAAATAGTTCAGGAAATCAAGCAATTGCCGCGATCTTTTAGCATCGAAATCGCATTGGCTCCTACCAAAAACATGGATAGAATTGAGTGGTTTGTGGAGAAAGCTACTGAAATTGGTATTGACAAGATTACTTTTTTTTATACCAAACATTCGGAACGGCGAAATATGAAGTTGGAGCGTCTGCACAAAATTGCTGTTTCGGCCATGAAGCAATCGTTGCAAGCCTATTTGCCCGAAATGATGGAGGTGGGGGATTTTGAAAAGTATATTTCTACCATTACGGCTGACCAAAAATTTATTGCTCATTTACCCGAATCCCATACTCCTCCACACTTGCAGCAAATAGTTGTTCCACAGCAAAGTTATATCGTGCTGATTGGCCCAGAGGGTGATTTTACAGAAGCCGAAATACAGTTGACTCAGCAAAACGGTTTTCAGATGGTCACTTTAGGAAATACGCGTTTACGCACCGAGACGGCGGCTTTAGTTGCTTGTCATACCCTTCATTTAGCCAATTTGATAGGTTAAACGAATACGCTTCGGTGGTTTCTCCACTACGGTTCACTCACAAATTGGCACGACTCACTACTTCTTATTTGAACGGGTAATTAATAGGTTTGACCTTTGGGGCATCAAAAACGCCTAAATCTACTTCCGTTATGTCACAACCTCAAATTTTCGCCTTCCCTGTCCTTAATGAAACGCCTATTCATCCTCGCCTTTGTCTGCACGTAGGGGGCATAGCAAGGATGGTTGATGCTACTAATATCGTTTATTTGCAATCAGAAGTAAATTACACCAGAATATTTCTTAAAGATGGGAAGTCTTATTTGGAGTCTAAAACCCTGAAATATTTCAATGCTATTTTGGGAGACCCCGAATTCATTCGAATTCATAAGTCTTATTTGGTCAATCGCACCCAAGTGGTATCTATTACACCCGACTACGTATTGCTACGGAATGGCATAGAGCTACCCCTTTCTCGCCGAAAACGTCGAGTATTGAAAAAAAATCGTACGCTTGTTAAATCGCGAGCAATATCAAAATAATACAATAATTGTAAAAACGTAATCACTACAACAAACACAAATAAATCATGAATCAGAAACCATCAGCCGCATTTATTGGAGCATCTTGGGTTGCTTTAGGAGCAGGAATGGCTGGGTATATTATTGGGCTTTGGAGAGCCGAACTCTTACTAAACGAAAAAGGCTATTATTTTACCATTTTGATGTACGGCCTCTTCTCGGTGGTCTCGGTTCAAAAAAGCGTAAGAGATAGGCTGGAAGGAATCCCAGTGACCGATGTCTATTACGGAATCAGTTGGTTTTCCACAATTCTGGCCATTGTTCTCTTGGTCGTTGGGTTGTGGAATGCTACCATGCTACCGAGCGAAAAAGGGTTTTATGCCTTCGCTTTTTTGTTGGCTTTGTTTGGGGCGATTGCCGTTCAGAAAAACACCCGGGACAGCCAAGAGGGTACTCCCACGAAAAGCAGTACTAAATTTGATAAAGATTCGTTGTAATTGGAGTGCAGGCTTGCGTTAATGAATCGTTTGCGTTAAGTTCGTGCAACTGTTCATTAATTTCGAACCACAACCATGAATCTTTCAAAAAACCTATTTTCGTTCTTATTAATCACTACGCTTTATTCTTGTTTCACTACGGCCAATGCTCAGTACGCGTACAAAATTGCCAAACTCAAATACGGGGGAGGGGGGGATTGGTACGCCAACAAGACCTCAGTACCCAATCTGATTAAGTTCTGTAATCAGAATCTGCGCATGAATATCTTTCCCGAAGAAGACATTGTAGAGCCAGGCAGCCCCGATTTGTTTTCTTATCCCTTTGTTCACCTAACGGGGCATGGAAATGTCGTATTTTCGGAAGCAGAAGCACGTAATCTTCGTAAATACCTGATTTCGGGCGGTTTTCTACACTTAGATGACAACTACGGCCTTGATAAGTTCATTCGTCGAGAAATGAAAAAAGTGTTTCCTGAATTAGAATTTGTGGAGATTCCGTTTAATCATCCCGTGTATCATCAAAAATTTCAATTTCCCAACGGCTTGCCCAAAGTACACGAGCACGACTCCAAAGCGCCGCAGGGCTTTGGGCTGTTTTGGCAAGGACGTTTGGTGTGTTTTTATAGTTATGAGTGCGACCTCGGCAATGGCTGGGAGGATCAAAGTGTTTATAATGACCCCGAAGAGCTTCGGCAACAAGCGCTTCGTATGGGAGCGAACTTAGTACAATATGCCCTTACGGTAAATCAATGAAGCGAAATTTCGCTTAGAAAAATTGCTTGTGATAAAAGGATTTCTTAGTTTTGTACAAGTTTATAATTATTAAAAATAACCTATTCGCTTCATGTACGTAGTTTTGGCCGCCTTTTTTGGGCATTGGTATCTTTCTTTGTTTTGCCAGACATTTTTTTTGCACCGCTATTCTGCCCATAAAATGTTCACGATGAACAAGTTCTGGGAGAAGTTTTTTTACGCCTTAACTTATATTTCTCAGGGTTCATCTTACTTGAGTCCACGGGCGTATGCCATTTTACACCGAATGCACCACGCATTTAGCGATACTGATAAGGACCCGCATTCACCTCACCACACCGAAAATGTGTTTACGATGATGTGGAAAACCAAGGATATTTATAATGCCGTTTTGAACCGAAAAATGAAAGTTGAGGCTCGTTTTGAGCGTGATTACCCTTACTGGGAAAAGCTTGAAAAATTGGGTGATTCGTGGATGTCACGCCTTGGTTGGGGAATCTTGTACTCAGCGTTTTATGTCTTCGCCTACATTTATCTGGATATGCACTGGGCATTTTTCTTGTTGTTACCCATTCACTACTTGATGGGGCCTGTTCACGGTGCTATTGTCAATTGGAGTGGCCATAAGTACGGTTACCAGAATTTTGATAACAAAGATGAGTCGAAGAATTCTTTGGTATTTGATATTTTGATGATGGGGGAATTGTTTCAAAACAATCACCATAAACTGCCTAATCGTGTCAATTTTGGGACAAAATGGTTTGAGTTTGACCCTACCTATCCCGTGATTAAGCTATTGAGTTGGACCAAAATTATCACGATGAAAGACGCTAAAGTAGGCGTAGAAGTACCCAAAGAGCCAACCCGTTCAAAAGCTACGGCTGATACGCTGTAAACATTTTTAAGAAATAATAAAAAAGGCAAAATGGTTGTTTTCCATTTTGCCTTTTTTTGTGTACATCTGATTCGTCAGTAGAAAATTACAATAGCCGCTTCACTATATCTTCCCAGTTCATTACACGTTCATAATCAGTCTCTTTTAAATTGTGAGGGGCATTGAAAAGCAGTCCTTTTCCCTTGAATGTCTTTAGGTTGCGGGGCATGTCATCAATGAGATAGTCGCCATTGAGAATACTTTTGTCTCCGCAAAAGACCATATTTGACCAAGAAAGAAAGTCGAAATGTTTGTGTAGCCAATCGTATTTTTCGCGGAACGAATTTGGAAATTCCATGGCTGCCGTGGCTACAAAAATTTCGTATTTTTTGCTCAAGGCAAGCACCGATTCGTACGCATTAGGGATCACAGGGATGTCAGAGAAAAACCCAGGCTCGTGAATGATTTTATAAAGCCTTGTTTGGTCGGCTGGCGTAAGTACTTCTTGAAATGGCGCTTGATACAACTCTTCGCGGGTTAAGTTTGTGCCAAATTCACGCAGTACAATTTCGGCGAGTTTACCGTGGGTATCGGCCAATACGTCGTCTTGATCTAAAATGAGGCGGGGTTTTGTCATGGATTATTTGGAAATTGGTTATGAATGCAACCACGAATTTTAGTGAAAAATTCATGGTTTTTGCGAAAACTCGTTTGAATGACAGTTTACAATAGTCAGAAACGATTGGGAAAGGCGTTTGAAATTTTGGTGTGTCAAAGCAAAAATACTACTTTTGAGTAACTACAAAATGAAAAGAAGGTATGCTTAATTCTTTGGAAATACGCAATTATCGAAACCTAAAACACCTTAAAATTGATACATTAGGGCGGGTGAATTTGATAGTCGGGAAGAATAATACGGGGAAGTCGAGTGTGTTGGAGGCGGTGAGTATATTTGGGTCTAAAATTGAGATAAATACAATTAGCAATATCCTTGATCGGAGGCAAGAAAATTGTTTGGAAGATGATGGGTCTGTAATCATGGCTTTTTATATGCAAGTCTTTCTAAAAAACATATTTACCAATCAAGATACAGATAGTATAATCCATATAGGTGATAATAAACAATATATTGACCTCGCTTTGACGGGTTTGAAAAATGATTTTGAGGATATTCTTTTGGAAATCAAACGGGAGAATGGTGAAATTATTAAATATTCTCTCAGTAATGGAAATTATAAGTTGGTTAGTGGGAAAGGCTATTTTTTTCGTAAACAGAGCGAAGAAGAATCATGTCAATATGTGAGACCTGATTTACAAGATTTACAAGTATCTTCAAGAATCAATTGGGCTAATATTTCCCTAAATCAAGAAAAAGAAAAATTGTTAATCGAAGGATTAAGACTGTTAGAAACATCAATAGAGAGCTTTGACTTTATTAACGTTAGAAAAAACAATCCTGTATTGCCTATATATTCTCAACCAACTGTAAGACTGAAAGGTGGTAAAATTGTGAATCTTCGCTCCATGGGTGACGGCATCAATCGCATTCTTACCATTATTTTGGCGATGGTCAATTGCGAAAATGGGTATTTGTTGATTGACGAGTTTGAAAATGGGCTTCATTATTCCGTTCAAGAAAAATTATGGGAGATTATTTTCCATTTGGCCGAACGCCTGAATGTGCAGGTCTTTGCTACTACGCACAGCTATGATTGTATTGATGCCTTTTCGGAAGTACTCAATGGTGGTAAATACGCAAAAGATTCGGGTGTTATGATTCGCTTAGACAACTATGAAGGAAATATCGAAGCGACGGTTTATGAGGCCGATGAAATTCAAACTACTACCCGTTTACACGTTGACCCCCGATGAGCAATTTGAACCCTAAAAACTTCAAGAAGTTTCTGGTCGTTGAAGGAAATGATGATTTACACGTCATTGCAAATATTTGGAAGAATTATGCAGGGGACGAACCTCCCGTCTTTTATACTGATGATAGTAAGGGGTTTCCAAATGTATATGGAAAATTGGAAGCGTATTGTTTAAGAAAGAAGCCCAATGTTGAGGTGATTGGAGTTGTCATTGATGCAGACGCAGATTTGAAGGCTCGTTGGCAATCATTAAAACATCAACTCGAAAATTTAGGCTATGAAGTCCCTCAAAATCCATTAGCGGGAGGAACAATCATTGAAGGGAAAGCGCGAAATCCAAAAATTGGAATTTGGCTCATGCCCGATAATAATACTGCTGGGATGCTGGAGGATTTTGTGAAATATCTTGTTCCCGAAAATGATACACTTTTAGTAGAAGTCGACCGAATCTTAGCAGAAATTGAAGATGCAAAGTTGAACAAGTATAATCTCATTCACAAGTCGAAAGCGCGTATTCATACGTGGTTGGCTTGGCAAAAAGACCCTGGTACGCCAATGGGACTCGCTATTACGAAAAGCTATCTAACTACTCATAGTGAATTGTGTCAAGAATTTGTGAGCTGGCTTAATCGTCTTTTTAATTTGTAATAAAGTGCACTGTTTTTGAATCAATATTACTCTCTACACTCAAGTAAATTCTTGATTTATTGGCGTTTTGGTAGCAATAACCCTTCTTTACACAAATGGGCATAAGATATTTAATACTGTGTTTTTTGCTGATAGCCCTGCAAGTTGAAGCCAAAAAAAATAGGGAGGGGCGTTTCTTAGGCAAAGTTTCTTCGGGGGTAGCTTTGGTTACTGATTGTACTACCAAACCTTTGATTGTACTTTCAAAGGCTGGCCGACCTAATGTTATGGCCAGAAATACCGTTTGCTACGATAGCTTAGTACAACTTAACTTAAAAAATTACGTCAAAGGGAGTAGTTTTCAGTGGCAAAGGGGAGGGGGTGATATGGCGAATGCGACCGATTCTATTTTAGTGGTTCGCCAAAACCAAGCAGGAGTTTATAGTTGCATCATTCGTTCGCCACTTTGCCCCGATGCAGTAGTTTCAGAAGTTGTTACCATTACGTTTCTTCCTAAACTCATTGTAAGTATTACGGCGGGAAGCCTGACGGGCCTACCTTGTCAAGAAGGAACGGTTAAACTAACGGGTAATGTGAGTGGAATGAGTGCGTTGAATTATCAGTGGTTGTTTGAGAATCAGCCTATTAAGAGTGCGACAAGCAATTTTTTCGATGCCTTAGAAACGGGTGTTTATACATTAAAAGTAACGGATTTTAACGGGTGTGCGGGCTTGTCGGGGGCTTTGACTGTCATCACAAATACACCTCCTAAAGCTGACCTAAATGCTTCAAGGGGAGGGTTTTGCAAGGGAGAAAAAGTGACGCTTAAAGCTACTGCGGGTCGTACCTATCTTTATCAGTGGCTAAGAAATGGTCAGCCAATTAATGGCGCAAGAGATTCGATATGGGTCACTCAGGCAGGTATATACAGCGTCAAAATTACGGCTCCCAATGCCTGCACGACCGAATCCGCGCAGGTTTCGGTCGTGCAATACGATGACCCTGCTATCTCAATTAGTGCAATGGGCAATCAACTATGTCCAGGAGCTACCATGGTATTGACCGCCAATGGCAAAGACCTAAAAACATTCGATTGGAAGCGCGATGGCCAAAAAATAACGTGAGCCAATAGTAGCACTTTTAGTGCTTCGCAAGCAGGAAACTATACAGTGACGGTAAAAGATACCAATAGGTGTATAGCGACTTCGGAAGCGTTTCGGCTTGAAATGGTGTCTAAAATTACGGTAACCTTAGCTCCTATCAGAGATTTTTGTGGTACTACTTCGGCGGCAGTGGCTTTGAAAGGTACTCCGTCGGGAGGCGTTTATTCAGGAACGGGGGTAGTAGGGGCTACTTTCGACCCTCAGTTGGCAGGGGTAGGACAGCACACCGTTACCTACACGGTCAGAGGTAACTTAGATTGTATGAATGGAGAAGCAAATAGAACCATTGTCGTTTCTCCGCCCCCGACGCTTGATTTAGGAGCCGATCGTCAGCTTATCAAAGGAGCTTCTTTGTCTTTGAATGCTGATTTGGGCGCAGGTTATACCTATCAGTGGACGCCTTCTCTCGGTATTAGTAATGATAAGAGTCCCCAACCTTCTTTTAATCCTGAGCGTACTACGACTTACCGCGTTGTGGCTACGGGACCTTCTGGGTGTATTGCCCAAGATAGCATTACGATACACGTATTTACGAAAATTTATATACCAGATGTTTTTACGCCCAATGCCGACGGACACAATGATACGTGGAAATTGAAAGGCATAGAAGATTATCCAGAGGCCGAAGTGACTATTTTTAACCGTTGGGGAGAAGTGGTATTTTTTGGGAAAGCAAATTCTCAAAGTCTATTTGACGGAACAAGCAGGGGAGAACCTTTGCCTTCAGGAACGTATAGTTATACGATTCGTACGGAATCTCAGGGTCACGTTTATCGAGGACAAGTGCTTTTATTGCGTTGACAACATCAACGCTGACAGGGTTTTAAAACCCTGTCAGCGTTAGCGCAACAGGCTTGATTATTAAATCTTTGGTTCCCAGCCTTTTTCGTACTCCCGACTCCACAGTTTCATGGCCTCTTTGTCGAGAATATGGCCATTGGTAGGGTCTATTTTTAAGTCTTTCTTGGTACGATATGCAATATTAATCAAATGGGATAACAACGTACTTTTTGCTCCTTCTTCAATGGGGGAAGCCTGTTTGGCTTTTCCACGAATCGCCTCAAAGAAGTTCACTACGTGTAAGGTAGTCATGTCACCGCCACCACCTAAAGCCGTACCTGCCTCAGAACCAGAGGCTTTGCGTTCTTTTATCACTTTCCCGCCACGGTCAAACAATTTATATCCATCGCGGTCCACATAAACACTACCGTTGGTACCATAAATAACCGTTCCTCGGTCCGAACTGTACGTTTTGTGTCCGTTTCGGCTTTTGCCATCCCACTTGATAATCTTATCGCCTGGGAAGCGGAAAGTAGCGTCCATGGTATCGTACATTGTCCAACCGTCTTCCAAAAAGTGGCGTTTGGCGCCCTCTACCGAAACAAATTCGGGAAAGTCACCTTGTAATGCCCAGCGGGCTACGTCCAATTCGTGCGTAGCGTTGTTGCCACTTTCGGCTGTGCCGTAGTTCCAGCCATACCAGTGCCAGTTGTAGTCCCACGTATCGTGCATATAAGGCATACGAGGAGCTGGCCCTTGAAACAACTCCCAATCCAAACCATCGGGTACGGGGGCTTTTTTGGCTACAGGAACCTCACCTCGGTTGGCGGCATAAAACGCTACGGCTTTATAGGCTGTTCCAATCGCACCATTATGAATCTGACTGATGATGTCAATAGACTCAATGGCTGAACGTTGCTGATTGCCCATCTGAATCACTTTTCCGTATTTACGCTGACATTCGCCCAAAATTTCACCTTCGCGGGGATTGTGGCTACACGGTTTTTCTACATAAACGTGTTTGCCTGCTTGCACTGCCATCCAAGTCCCTGGGGCGTGCCAGTGGTCGGGCGTAGCGTTAAAAATAGCATCTACTTGTTTGTCGGCAAAAACTTTACGGAAGTCGTTTTCTAACTTAGGAGCATAGGAGATGTGCTTAGAAAACTTTTGTGCCCCCGACTCACGTTGTTTTTTCATAACATCGCAGAGGTAGATTAGCTCCACGTTGCTGTCTTTTCGCCCGATAGGTTCGTAGTAAGCACCCAAACGTCGGCCTAAACCTAAAATAGCTACGTTGATGCGCTCGTTAGCACCGATGATTTTGGCGTAACTCTTGGCCGACATGCCCGTGGCTAATCCTCCTGCGGTCAAGCCTGCTGCTTTAATAAATGTTCTTCTTGACGTGTTCATAAGTCTTTGATTATGAGGGAATATTTTGGGGTATTAGTTGAAATAATAAATGCTTTTTTGTACTACTTTCTCGTCGCTTCGCACACCCCTTTGAAGTACCCCACTGATTCTGCAATACCCGCCAAAGGGTCTTTCATGTCCTTTTCGTATTCGAGGCTGCAAGAACCTGCGTATTTTACTTTTCGGAGCATTGCCACAAAAGCGGGAATGTCAATAATTCCCCTGCCCAACTCGCAGGTTTTGCCTTCTTTAGAAGCCGCCGTTACGTTTTTGAGGTGAATATCAAAGATACGGTCGGCGTATTTTTTCAAATCAGTAATGGGGTCTTCGCCATTACGTTTATCGTGTCCCATGTCAAAACAGAGTCCAATACGCGCATCCAAGTTTTTTACCGCCTCAATCACCGACGTCGCACTCGGCCAGAGTTTAATATCAGGGCCGTGGATGTGAATGGCGTAGCGCATGTCATACTCCTTCACTTTTTTGTCAACGTGAGGCAACAATTCTTCGTTAGGAACGCCCACAATGAGTTTTACACCTACTCTTTTGGCGTATTCAAAGCCTTTATCTACTTCTTCCACGGTTTTCATGTAAATAGGCCCTACGGCATAGCCCGTCACATTAGAGGCTTTGAGTGTGGCATGAAAAGTGGCAATTTGCTCATCA
>JBGAUP010000216.1:0-10557 GCA_044228585.1 Runella sp.
CTAAGCACATTCAAATCTATTTCAATTTTTCTAATCCGCTCAAGGCAGGGCGAGACTTGCTGAAAGAACTTAAAATACTGGGTAGCAAGCGTATTTGCCAAATTCATTGCACCGATGAAGACGGGGTTTGGCTTGAGCATAATACCCGCCTCGACCTTAAAAAAGTAAAAGAAACGCTCGACGAAATGAAGTGGGACGGCTGGCTGGTTATCGAGCGTTCACGAGATGCCAAAGAGCCTCACAACGTCAAGAAAAATTTTGGAGCTAATACCCAATACATCAAGTCTATTTTTCAGACCTCTTAAACGGATGAAAAAACTGCTTCTTCATATTCTTTTATTCCCTTTCTTGGGTTATGCGCAAGACTACAAGCTGTGGTACACTGCGCCTGCCGAAAAGTGGACAGAAGCGTTGCCGATTGGGAACGGCAGAGTAGGAGCGATGGTGTTTGGAGGGATCAACAAAGACCGTATTCAGTTCAATGAAGAAACCCTGTGGACGGGCGAGCCGCGTAATCCTAACCGCCCCAATGCCGCAAATTACTTGGCTGAAATTCGTCAATTATTGGCCGAAGGGAAACAAAAAGCGGCGGAACAACTGGCCGAAACCCATTTTATGGGGCTAAAAACCCAAGAAGGCAACAGAGAACAATGGACGGCGGGGGTGCTGGCGTTGAAGGGCTTAGAGGGAAATCCTGCGTTGACTGACTTTGATGACTCCCGCTGGGAAACAATGCCCGTGCCTTCCTACGAAGGCTGGGAAGCCGTAGGTTTTGAAGGACTTGACGGAGCCGTTTGGTTTCGTACCACGGTTGACATTCCCGCCAACTGGCAAGGAAAAAACATAATGCTAGACTTAAACCGCGTTCGTGATTACGATCTGACGTACGTCAACGGGCAGTTGGTTGGAACCACCAATAGCATGGAACCTCGCAAATATCGAATTCCTGCCAATGTACTCCGAACGGGACGAAATGTGATTGCGATTCAGGTACTTAACTACGTGGATAAAGGGGGCATCGGAGGTTATAAAGATACTTCGCGGCCCATTGGGCTCTATCCTGAGGGTGAACCGAGTGCGTTGATTTCGTTGGTAAAACCTTGGAAATATAAAATTCAAGATGATAATCCGCCCGTAACTCCAAAATACCAGGCCGATTATCAGCCGTTTGGGGACTTAGTATTGTCGTTTTCGGATTTGGGAGAAATTAGCAACTATCGCCGCGAACTCAGTTTATCGGAAGCACTTTGTAAAACCAGTTTCAGCGCCAACGGCACGCGTTTTACCCGTACTTATTTTGTAAGTCAACCCCAGCAGTTGATGGTTGTACGATTAGATGCCGACCGTAAAGCGAGTTTGACCTTGACCGCGACGTTAAGCAGTCCTCACAAAAATTACCAGCTCCGTCGGGTGGATGAGCATACGTTGGCGCTGTCGGTAAACGTAAAAAATGGAGCTTTAAAAGGCGAAAGTTACTTGACGGTACAGGTACAAAATGGAACTGTCAAAGTTACCGACAAAGGGGTTGAAATTGACCGTGCCGACCATGTTACGTTTTATCTGGCAGCGGCGACCAACTACGTTAATTATCAAGACATTTCGGCAAACCCTACGCTGCTTTGCGAAAAAACAATCGCGGCTATTGGGAAAAAAACGTACGAAGAAATACGAACGACTCACCTGAAAGAATACCAATCGTACTACCAAACGTTCTCGATTCATCTGGGGAAAACCCAAGCCGACGACCTTCCTACGAATCAGCGTCTTGCGCAGTTTGGCCGGACATCAGACCCTGCTTTAATGGCGCTTTACGTACAATATGGTCGTTACTTGCTGATTTCCAGTTCACGCCCACATACGCACTCAGCCAATTTGCAAGGAATTTGGAACGACTTATTAGCCCCACCTTGGGGAAGTAAATATACCACCAATATCAACGCCGAAATGAACTATTGGGGGGCCGAAGTGCTTAACCTTTCGGCATTGCATAGTCCGTTGTTAGAAATGATTAAGGAGCTGTCGGTGGCGGGGCGTGAAACGGCGCGTACGTACTACAACGCGCGTGGCTGGGTACTCCATCATAACACTGATGTATGGAGAAACACGACCCCGATTAATGCTTCTAATCATGGCATTTGGGTAACGGGGGCGGCTTGGCTTTGCCAGCACTTATGGGAACATTATCTTTTTACCCAGAATCGGGAATACCTGCAAAAAACAGCTTACCCAATCATGAAGGAGGCTTCGGCCTTTTTTGTGGATTTTTTGGTGAAAGACCCCAAAACGGGTTGGTTAATCAGTACTCCCTCCAACTCACCCGAAAATGGCGGGCTGGTAGCGGGGCCAACAATGGATCACCAAATCATTCGAGGATTGCTCAAGAGCTGTATAGCGGCGTCGGAAGTCTTGAGGATAGATGAAGATTGGCGAAAAACACTGCAACAGACGTATGCCCAAATCGCTCCCAATCAAATAGGAAAATACGGGCAGTTGCAAGAATGGCTCGAAGACAAAGACGATACCACCAACAAACACCGCCACGTATCGCACTTGTGGGGGCTACACCCGGGCAACGAAATCAATTGGGACGAAACACCTGAGCTGACGAAGGCTGCCCGCCAATCGCTGCTTTATCGTGGCGACGAAGGAACGGGCTGGAGTTTGGCGTGGAAAATCAACTTTTGGGCACGTTTCAAAGATGGTGAACACGCCCAAAAAATGGTGAAAATGCTGTTGCGTCCCGCCTCGGGAGCAGGTGGTTCGTATGCCAACTTATTTGATGCACACCCGCCATTTCAGATTGACGGGAATTTTGGCGGTTCGGCTGGAATCGTTGAGATGTTGCTACAAAGTCACACGCAGTTTATTGATATTCTCCCTGCTTTGCCCGCTGAGTTATCGGAAGGAACTGTGCGGGGTATCAAAGCACGCGGTGGTTTTGAACTGGATTTTAGCTGGGAACAAGGTAAGCTAAAAAGCCTTAAAGTGCTCTCAACGGCGGGGAATTCGTGCGCTATTCGCTACGCGGAAAAAGTGACTAAGTTGGCCATGAAGAAAGGGCAAGTGATTGAATTAAAAGAGTTTAAGTAAATATAATCAACTGGTAATGAAAAGATTATTGTTTGTTTTTATGTTAGTTGCTAATACGGCAATGGGACAAACCAACGACAAAGAGGCGTCGTACGAACAAGTAGTGATGCAGCGCGCCCAAAAGATTGTAGCGGCGTTGCAACTACCTGATTCAATCCAGTTCACGCGGGTGAGCGGTAGAGTTGCTCAGCAGTACTTGGGACTGAATACCATCCACGAAGCATTGAAAACGGCTAAAAAAGCGCTGACCGCACCGTCGGAAGAAAAAGTAAAACAATTGGAGGCCGATGCCAACGCCCAACTCGCGCAACTCCATGCTAATTACCTTGCCGACCTTTCCAAAGACCTCACTCCAGCCCAAATTGACCAAATAAAAGATGGCATGACGTACGGCGTGTTGCCCAAAACCTATCGTGCCTACCAAGAAATGCTACCCGATTTGACCGAACCCCAAAAAACTCAAATCCTCGCTTGGCTGACCGAAGCCCGTGAACACGCCATGGACGCCGAATCGTCAGAAAAGAAACACGCGTGGTTTGGCAAATACAAAGGTAAAATCAACAATTACCTATCGGCCCAAGGTATTGACATGAAAAAAGCGGGGCAAGAGTGGGACAAACGCATCAAGGAAGCACAAGCAGCAAAAAAATAAACCAACTATCTATTGATTACCAAATCTCAAACTCAGTTCAAAACTAATCCAATAAACTCCTATGAATGCTTTTTTACAAACAAAACTATCGCTGGATAGAGGTCTGCTCAAGACCTGCCTGTCTTTGGTGGTGGCGCTCTTTGTGGTGAGTGTTTCTCATGCAGAAAAACGCAACGGAAATTCGCTCAAAATGACAACGAAAGCCACGGCTATTACTGTGAACGGTAACGTCAAAGACGCTGCTGGTCAGCCTTTGCCAGGTGCCAACGTCATCATCAAAGGAACCAAAATCGGGACGTTTACCAATGGTGAAGGAAATTTCAAAATTGACTTACCTAAAGGCAACGAAACGCTGGTTATCAGCTCAGTAGGCTACAAAACCCTCGAAGTAGCTGTGAACGGACAAACCAATCTCAACCTAACCCTCGACGACGATGTCGCTTCCATTAGCGAGGTAGTTGTAGTAGGATATGGCACCCAGAAAAAAGTAAGTTTAACGGGAGCCGTAGCGGCAGTGGACATGAAAGCCATTCAGGAATTGCCTGTGGGAAGCTTATCGGCGGCATTGCAAGGTCAAATGCCTGGAGTAAGTGTTTCGGGTGGAACAAGCCGCCCTGGTGAAAATGCTCAAATTACGGTACGGAATCCCATTATTTTGTCAAAAGATGGCGGTACACTTCGTCCATTGTACGTGATTGACAACGTAGTAAGAAGCGAAGAGGATTTTAACCTGTTAGACGTGTCGGAAGTAGAGGCTATTTCTGTGTTGAAAGACGCCGCTGCTGCTATTTACGGAGCGCGTTCAAACCAAGGGGTTGTCGTAGTAAGTACCAAACGCGGAAAAGCAGGCGCGCCTAAGTTTAGTTATAGTGGTTCGGTGGGAGTTTCGGATGCGGCCATGTTGCCCAAAATGATGAATGGTTTTGAACATGCTACCTACATGAACGACCTTAATTTTGCGGGTGGAAAAACAGCTACGGATCCATTAATTTATACCCAAGATGAACTCGACCATTTCAAACAAAACAATTACGACTGGTTGAAAATGGCCTGGCAACCCTCGTCAGTAATGCGTCATGCACTCAATGTGAGCGGTGGAACTGAGCGTGCTACCTATTTCGCGGGAATTAGTTACAACGCCCAAAACGCTAACTTCGACAACATCAACGCCAACAAATGGACATTCCGTGCCAGTGCAGATATTGTGGTAGCCAAAGGCTTAAAAACAGGTTTATCATTAAGCGGCGATTTGTATGACAAACGCATGTACTACCTCAAACAAGGAGGCGAAAATCCCGAAAACGACATGAAGTCATTGCTTTATACGCCTCAATTTAATCCTCCCTACGTAAATGGCTTGCCTGTATTACTTTCTAACTCCAGCAACGTAAATACCGTAGATGCCTTCCACTTTTTTGAGGTTCAAAATTCTGATAACTTCACTCGTACCCGCAATACTGGCTTGAACGTAACGGCCAATATTGACTACGAAGTACCTTTTATCAAAGGCTTGAAAGCACGTGTTTTGTTTGCCAAAACGCTTGATAACAGCTTTGGAAAGCAGTACGGTACCAAATACAATGTCTATGCCTTCAGTATGTTAGGCCAAAACAAACATATCTATGGTGGCGATATTTTGAGAACAGTAAGCATGAACAATGGCGACCGTGTACGGATAAATCCAAGTTTCAACGATACTTATCAACTAAACGGATATCTAAACTACGACCGTCAGTTTGGAAGACATCAAGTGTCGGCTATTGCCTTCTTTGAACAATCTGAAACCAACTACGATAACGTAGCCGCCATGGCCGAAGGAGTTATCATTGGTGGGTTGCCCAACATGCGTTACGCCACAGGAACTCAAACAGCGTCGGAAAGCCAATCAGAGTCAGGCAACTTGTCGTATGCAGGTCGTATCAACTACAACTACGGCAACAAATATTTGGTAGAGTTAGCAGCTCGTTATGATGCTTCTACCAACTTCGCACCTGAGTATCGCTGGGGTTTCTTTCCGTCAATTTCAGCTGGTTGGGTGATTTCGGATGAGAATTTTTTCAAAAACAATATTTCTTTCGTTGATTTCTTAAAACTCCGTGGGTCGTTGGGCTTTATGGGCGGAGATGCTACCAAAGCTTATAACTGGTTGACAAGCTATTCGATTCAGACAGGGAAAGGGGCTGTTTTTGGTGGTAATACCGACCGTCCGTTGATTATTTCCCCTGCCAATACCATGGCAAACCGTAATGCTCGCTGGGACAACAACACCAAATACAATTTTGGGATAGACGCTCAATTCTTAAAAAATCGCCTGTCGTTTAGCCTTGATGCCTTCTACGATCATCGTTACAACATGCTAACGGCTCTTACGTCGTCGGTGCCCTTGTTAGTAGGGGCTACCCTACCTTCTGAAAACTATGCTTCGGTAGATGGTTTTGGGTATGAAGTTTCGTTGGGCTGGACCGACAAAATCACCAACGATTGGACGTATAAAGTAAACGCCTTCTTGTCATGGAACGACAACAAACAATTAATTGTAGATGTTGACAAAGGTAAAATCGGAACGTACGAAGACCCGATCGGACAATCTACCGACATGGGCGTACAAGGCTATCAATATGTGGGAATGTTTCGTACGCAACAAGATGTAGATAGCTGGTTGGAGAAAAACCCTGGCTACACCATTTTTGGCGCAGCACCTAAACCTGGAATGCTTTATTATCAGGACATTAGAGGCCCCAAAAATGCCGCAGGACAATATACTGCTCCCGATGGTAAAATCACCACCGATGACCAGTTATTTTTGACCAAAAAAGCCAACAATCATTATGGAGTGGGATTGAATTTCAGTACCACTTACAAAAATCTTACCGTATCGGCGGTCATGGGAGCATCGTTTGGGGGGCAAGCCGTGATAGAGTCAGCAGCACGTAATCAAGCTACTCTCACTGCCAACCGCCCTCAATTCTGGTCTGATCACTGGACACCTGACAACACCACAGCCTCTTATCCAAGTCCGTATTACAAAGATACGTATCAAGTTGTGTCTGATTTCTGGTTTGCCAATTCACTCTCGGCAGGAATGCGCAACTTCAATGTTTCGTACGGTTTACCTGCTAAAGCGGCGAAAAAACTGGGTATGAATACGCTTAAAGTGTATTTGGTAGCAGTCAATCCGTTCAATTTCTACAACCCATACAGCTACAAAGTCTATTCTGGAAGCTACGATGCGTATCCTACCTTGCGCTCTTTCTCGCTGGGCTTAAATCTTGGATTGTAGTTTAAAAAGAGTAGTTATCCGTGTATCGGCCATCTGTTAGTTAGATATGGATACAAACTGCTGAATGTCAACAATTAACGATAAGCGGATAACAGTTAACTGATAGCAAACAACGATTAACAAACGACAACAATGAAACGTAACCATTTTTCTATACTGAGTATTTTGGCTTTGCTGGCTTTGGCAAGCTGTCAGACAGTACTCGACAAAACCGATTTAGGCTCGGTCAACGGAAGCCTAATTTTTAAAGATTCAGTTCTTGCTCGGATGAACTTGGACTACATCTACGACCAAAACCTACCCGCATCATGGGGAGGGACGTGGGGAACTCGCCCCGACCTTTCGGACGAATCATTTGGAGAGAGTAAATATTTTGAAGGAACGCTATTAGTCAACGATGTGGCTGATTTTGGAACGGCACTGAATGCCACCAACAACTACGGAAAAATCCGCGTTATCAACATGTTTATCAATGATGTGAACGCAGGGACGATTGCACAAACCACTAAAAATCGTCTGAATGCGCAAGCCTATTTCTTTAGAGCGTGGCGTTATTTCGATTTGGCACGTTTGTACGGAGGAGTACCTTTGGTCACAAAGCCTCTCCAAGCAGTAGGCGTAGAAGCGCGTGATTTGGCGTTTTTACCACGGAATACCACTACCGAAACCTACAAGCAAATCGTAAGCGATTTAGATTCGGCAATGTTGTTCTTACCAGGAAAATGGGGTTCTTCTGATTGGGGCCGCATCACCAAAGGAGGTGCCGCAGCTTTGAAAGGCCGTGCATTGTTATACGCTGCCAGTCCGCAGTTTAACCCAACGGACGATGCAGCAAAATGGCAAGCCTCGTATGCGGCCAACAAACAAGCGTATGACTTATTGGTAGCAAACGGATATGGCCTTCACTCGTCGTTTGACCAATTGTGGTTTCAGGAAGTGAATAACCCCGAAGCGGTGTTTTTGACAGGGTTCAATACCTCAACGGGTGACCAAACGAAGAAAAACAACGGCTATGATAACTCCACTCGTCCGTCTTACGCAGGCACAGCGGGAGGTTCCAACCAGCCTTCATGGGAAATGGTCAAAGCGTTTCCAATGAAAGATGGGAAAAAAGCGGGGGAATCAACCAAATACACGTATTCTGACCAGCTTTTCTACAAAAACCGTGACCCTCGTTTTGATAAAACCATCGCGTATAACGGCGTCAACTGGCCTTTAAACGGAAATACTTCTTATAAACTTTGGACGTATTTTGTGAGTAACAAAACAGTAGAAGTAAAGGCTTCAAACACGGGCTTTTATACACGAAAGGCGATTAACCCAACCGTCGGTGTAAGTGATGTACAGTTTTCTGGAACCGATTGGATTGAGATTCGTTTTGCGGAAGTATTGCTCAACTTAGCCGAAAGTGCCTGCGGTATAAACAGCCTTGACGAAGCTTATACCCATCTTAAAGCCATTCGTAAAAGAGCGGGAATTGAAGCAGGAACAGACGGAATGTACGGCCTAAAAGCTAATATGACGCGCACCGAAATGTTTGATGCCATTTTGTTTGAGCGTCAGATTGAGTTTGCTTTTGAAGGAAAGCGTTTTTGGGATTTGCGCCGTTGGAAACTTATTGAGAAGACGTTGAACGGAAAAAGAAGAACGGGCGTCACTATTAACCTTAAAACAACGGGCGTGCCTGCTGATTTTACAACCAACCGCGATAACGTTGATTTGGACGTAGCTTATACCAATTATTTCACGATTGTGACTAAACAATTGGATACTAAATACGCAATCAACTGGAAGCCAGAATATTATTTCTTTGCTATTCCGCAGTCGGCCATTGACAATAACCCTAAGATTATTCAAAACAATACGTGGGGCGGCGGCTTTGATCCTTTGAAGTAAAAAATCACCTCATCCTAACCCTCACGGTACGCCGTCGCGGCCTTTCAGGCGAGGGCTTTACTCCCCTCTTCCTGAAAGGAAAGGGGGGAGGCAGGGGGTGAGGTTAAATAACCAAATCTATGAAAAAGAATATCCTTACACCACTCTTAATCGCTGCTACCCTTTGGGCAACACAACAGCCCGTTTCAGCACAATACCCGCAGATTCCTCCTGACGTGCAAAAAGCCAGCGACGATATGCTCAAAGAAGCGATGCACCAGTCGAATATTGCTTGGCAAAAGGCATTACCCATCATTCAAAAAGAATCCCGCGAGGGAAAACCGTACATTCCGTGGGCTGCACGCCCCGTGGACTTACCGCAAGCTTCGATTCCTGCTTTTCCAGGAGCTGAAGGAGGAGGAGCTTTTTCGTTTGGCGGTCGTGGGGGAAAAGTCTATGTCGTTACGAGTTTAGAAGACAATGGCCCAGGCACATTGCGGGAAGCGTGCGAACAAGGCGGGGCGCGTATCATTGTGTTTAATGTCGCAGGTATCATTCGCCTCAAAACGCCCCTGATTATTCGTGCACCTTACATTACGATTGCAGGGCAGACAGCCCCAGGCGATGGTGTTTGTGTGGCGGGTGAGTCAGTCTGGATTAATACGCACGACGTCGTGATTCGGTACATGCGTTTTCGTCGGGGAGAAACTTTTGTTGGTCGTCGCGATGATTCCATTGGGGGAAATCCCATTGGTAATATCATCATCGACCACGTTTCGGCCAGTTGGGGTTTAGACGAAAATATGTCGATGTACCGTCACATGTACAACGATAGCACGGGAGCTATCGAACAAAAACTTCCGACCGTTAACATCACCATTCAAAATTCGATTTTTTCAGAAGCACTCGATACGTGGAATCACGCCTTTGGCAGTACCTTGGGGGGCGAAAACTGTACGTTTATGCGTAACCTTTGGGCCGACAACGCAGGGCGTAACCCCTCGATTGGTTGGTTTGGAGTTTTCAATTTTGTCAATAACGTAGTCTTTAACTGGGTACATCGCTCGGTGGACGGCGGCGATTACCGCGCCATGTACAATATTGTCAACAATTACTTTAAGCCAGGGCCATTGACCCCCAAAGATTCACCCATCGGATACCGTATTTTGAAACCCGAATCAGGCAGAAGTAAACTGGGGTATTTGACGTTTGGGCGTGCCTACGTGGACGGCAACGTAGTGGAAGGAAACGACGTGGTGACGAAAGACAACTGGAACGGTGGCGTACAAGTCGAAAATTTCAAAAATGCCGATAAATACATGCCAGACATCAAAGTGAATGCACCACTTCCGATGCCTGAAATGACGATTCTACCCACCGCCAAAGCCCACGATTATGTATTGGCCAATGCAGGAGCTACGTTGCCAAAACGTGACCCCGTGGACACGCGCATTGTGGAGCAAGTTCGTACGGGAAAAATTACGTATTTAGAAGGCGTAAAACTTCCTGAGACGCAGTTTAAGCACCGTCGTTTGCCCATTGATTCGTACAAACAAGGTATCATTACGGACATTGCGCAAGTAGGTGGGTATCCTGACTACAAAGGAACTCCTTATGTCGATACCGATAAAGACGGAATGCCTGATGCTTGGGAAACGAA
>JBGAUP010000003.1:0-35863 GCA_044228585.1 Runella sp.
CGTTAGTAAAATTCGCACACTTTACCCAGACAAACAACTTTGGTTTACCGAATACAATGCCAATCCAGCCAGATCTCCAGAAGTACACATCTTCTTTATGAAATTGTCTTCTGAATGGCTCAATTCTCAGCCTTATGTAGAGCGGTATTCTTATTTTTTCCCCAGTCCAACACCACCCACGACCGCCGATTTTAAACTGACCGCCGTTGGGCAAGCATGGGCAGACCTTGCTTCAACGCCTGCCTTTGCTAACAATATCGTTCCAAAATAACCTTAATTATGGCTATCGTCTGAATTATTTTTTAGCGTTAATTTCTTTCAACAATTCATCTACCGCGGCTTTGAGTTGATCGTCGGTACCTTTGGCAATCCAATCGGGTTGGTTTTCTACGATGATGTCGGGTACGGCGGGTCACACTAAAATCCACTTCTTGACAGACATCTTCTACCGAGTAATTGGCATCGCTGAGGTGTTCAGTGATTAATTGGACTAATTTTTCAATAAATACTTTATCGGGGTGCTCCATAGCCCCCAAACATCTAAAAAGTCCCGCTATTGACCAAGAGTAGCAGGACTTTTTAGATGTGATTTACTCTACCTTCACCACCTTCAAAGTGGCGTTTTTATCAGCGGTATTCACTCGTAAGAAATACATTCCGTTGGTGATGTCCCCAACGTTAAACTCCTCTTGGTGCTGATGGGTCTCGGGCACAAAATCACGTTTGAGCATCGTACGCCCCGAGGCGTCAAGCAAACTTACGTTCACTTTTTGCCCCTTGGCATCCGTTACTTTCAAGCGCATGATATTGGAAACTGGATTAGGGGCAACCTCTGCAAATTGCCCACTGCCCACTGCCCACAGTTCACTACCCACCGCCTGTCGCGCCGCAGGACTTCCAACCGTAAACTGCAACGTTCTGGTAGCCAACAAACTACCCACTGCCACGCGGTTTTTGGGGAAAGGCCCACCCACGCCGTCTTGACTTCTCAAATCAATGGTGAGGGTGTAAGTACCGTTGGGGAAACTACCCCCGTTTCCGTAGTTGGGGTGGTCAATGGAGTAGAACAGATTTCCCCCAGGGCTATCATTGGCAAACATGGCATACACACCCGCATTGTCAATGGCATTGAAATTGACGGGACCTAATAGTTTGAACACCGCCGATTCGGAAGCCTCACAGCCATTGGCGATGAACGTCCAACGACGGGGGAATACGGGGGCATTGACTTGGTTGGTGGGGGCCATGTTGTCAATGACCGAGCGGACGATAGGTAGCGGCAGAGCACCCACGTCCAAATCCTTCATGTCCACCAAAATACGGTGAGTGCGCACTTCGACGCTGGTTTCGTTGCCCACACAGCCATCGGCCACGCAACGGGCTTTGTAAATGTAGGGAACGGTAGCGGCATCGGGCGTGACGGTAGGTCCTCCTGGGTTCCAGTTAACGGTCGCTGTTGGAATCGAGCAATTAGGATTCAAGGTGACGGGGGTATTGGGACAGACGTCGTATTTGGAAGCCGTCAGGGCCGAAGTAGGTGTGGGTTTGATGGTGAGTGGTGAGGTGGTGGCTTGACAACCTGTACCTGCGACGGTGAAAGTAAAGGTGGCAGTTCCTGCGGTCAAGGTAGTGATGGTTCCGTCGGGGGCGATGGTTGCTTTGGAAGGGTCGTTGGCCGTCCAAGCGCCAGGTAGATTGGCCGAAAGGGCGGAATTCAACCCTTGGCAAACGGGGTTGGGGCCAGTGAAGCTCAAGAGGGGCAGCGGATTAACCGTGATGGTGGCCGAACCGCTCTGGCTTTGACTACACTGAGTCGAGGAGGCATCTTTGACGCTGACGAGGCTATAGACAAAAGTTCCTGCGGCGGCGGTGGTTTGGTTGAGGCTGACGCTGTTGCCGCTGGTAGTAGTGATGGTTAAATCGGCTCCACCGTTGATTTTATAAGTAAATGTATAAGGAGCCATGCCGTTGCTGCCCGTGAAGGTGATGGTGGGGAAAGGCGCGTTTTGGCACACTTGAGTCGTACCACTGATACTGGCCGTGGGTAAAGGATTGACCGTGATGGTCGCACTTCCACTTTGATTTTGACTGCAATAACTATCACTGACACTTACCAACGTATAGCTGAACCCTCCCGCCATGTTTGTATTGTGAGGCACCGTCACGGTGTTGCTCATGGAGGAGGTGGAGACTGTCAAATCAGGCCCCCCATTGATTTTGTAGGTAAAGGTGTAAGGGGCTGTACCACTACTACCCGTGAAAGTGATATTAGGCGAAGGTGCATTTTGGCAAACCGCCGTGGTGCCCAAAATGGTGGCGGTTGGCAGAGGTGTATTGATAATGGTACCCGTTCCGTCGAGGGTAGCTCCCCCACCGCTCAAAGACACGTTTCGGCCATTGTTGTTAAGACCACTTAACCGCAGTAACAACGTTTCGTTGGCTTCTATCTTACAGTCGCCATTGACCGTTACGGTAACTTGCTTGGTAGTTTGCCCTGGCGTGAAGGTAAGACTGGCGCTATTGACTTGATAATCATTGTCGGCAGTAGTAGCGGTGCCGTCCACAGTGGTATAATTAACCACCACGTTGGCATCCGCAGGGTTGGTCATAGTGATGTCAAAAGTGAGGTTGGCCGTGCCCGATGTGCCCTCCGAAACCGAAGGATTACTTATGGAAATTACTGCGGCATCGTCGTTGGTAATGGTTCCAGTACCCGCCCCGTCGAGGATAGCCCCATTCACAGGCATCGAAAGGGTCATAAGGACGGTTTCGTTGAGTTCGACGGTGTTGTCACCGTTAATGACGACGGTGACGGTTTGGGAGAGTGCCCCCCCCGCGGTGAAATTGACTGTGCCGTTGGTAAATGGCTGATAATCTGCGCCTGAGGTAGCGGTTCCTCCCGTGATGGCGTAGTTGACTGAGCAAGCGTTGGCGTTGACGGTGCGACTGATGGTGAAGGTTAGGTTGGTCGTTCCAGCATTCCCTTCGGTGATAGACACATCGTTAATTGAGAATTGGGTATTGACAATCTGAATGGCATAATCTTCCACCTCACCGTCGGCAGCCAGTCCCGTTGGAGAAAGTCCCCCTGCCGTACTGAGACGAAAACGAGCAAAGGAATTGCTGGGCGTCGCGCCGTTGGGAACGGCAAAGTTCAAGGCATTATCGCCAGCGACTAAGGCTACATTGTTGAATACTTTTTCGCCCGCATCGGCAAAACTTCCGTTGTTGTTAAAGTCCACCCAAGCGTCGAGTTTCCCCGTGGCGGAAGCATTGACGGTGAGGTTGGCGGTGGTATTGAGGACCAAAACAGGAGGCAGTGTGACACCATCTTCGTCGGCCCCGTCGCCCGTGGCGTTGGCGTTGGGTTGGCCATCAAGGTCAGCATCAATGGTAGCACCGAGGCGTAATCCATTGGGGACAGTGGCGTGGCGTGGCCCATTGCTGGAGAGCAAGGTCAAATACGAATCGGGAGCGTCGCCCCAGTCGAGTTCATCGTTGAGGAGGATGGCCGTTTGGGGATTGGTGCCTCCAATAGAAATGGCATTGGTTTGAATCGGGGTAGCGGCAGTAATGGCCCCCAATTGTACGGTAAAGGTCTCGTCGGCTTCGATGTTGAGGTCACCCTTTACTTGTACGGTAATGGTTTGAGGTTCGTTGGCCGTCCCCGTAAAGGTAAGCGTCCCGTCATTGTCCACGTAGTCGTTGTCGGCGGTAGTAGCTGTACCGTTATTGGTGGTATAAGCCACCGTGAAGCCACCCTGTACGGGGTTGTCCAAAGTAGCGGTAAAGGTACGGTTGTTTGTACCGCTATTTCCCTCGTTGGCGGAGCTGCCGCCCGTGAACGTCACGGTGGCATTATCGTCGTTGGTGAGGGTAACGGTGTTGGCGAGAGTTGTGCCACCGCCGGCAAAGACTATGTTTCTACCTTGGAAATCATTCTCTGACAATGTCACATAGAAGAATTCATCCCCTTCCACTTTGAGGTCGCCCAAAATAATAGGCGGGTTACCAATGGTAACGGTAAGGGGTTGCAAGAGGCCAATAGATGTTGACCCTACTGTAAGAACATAGTCGTTGTCCTCGAAGGTTGCTGTCCCATTTGAATGGGCGAAAGCAACAACTATCGGCACATCTATCTTGTTGCTCATGTTAATGGTCAAAGCATAACTTTTTGTGCCACTATTGCCTTCACTTGTTGAAAAAGGGGCAAGGAATGAAATCACGCACTGGTCATCATTGGCAATCGTACTCGTTTGCGGCAATCCGGATTTGGAAATGGCCAGTGCCTGCACGGCGGAGGTCATGGTGATGCTACCGAGGGTCCCCTCGAAGGTCTCATTTAATTCGACGGTGTTGTCACCGCTGCCGTTGACAGTCCAAGATTGGGTTTCGCCCATGGTACCCGCGAAAGTCAGGGTACCGTCGTTGTCGGTGTAGTCTGTGCCAGCGGTGGCCGTACCTTCGCCTGTGGTGTAGTTGATTTGGAAACCACCCTGCACAGGTGCACTCAAAGTCGCCGTGAAGGTATAGACAGTAGAGCCTGCGTTGCCTTCATTTTGGGAACTGCCTCCTGAGAGGGTCAGCGTGGCGTTGTCGTCGTTGGTGATAATACCCGTACCCGTACCCGTTGCGATAGCTCCGTTGACGGGGTTAGACAGGGTAAGAATCACCGTTTCGTTGTCTTCGACAACCAAATCACCGTTGACGGTAACGGTCACATTTTTGGAGGTTTCCCCGTTGGCAAAATTGACCGTACCAGCGGCCAGAGCGTTGTAGTCAGTTCCTGAAGTAGCCGTACCAGTAGGAACGGAATAATCTACTGAGCCAGTGCCAGTGCCATTGGTGCGGCTGACGGCAAAGGTGAGGTTGGTTGGGCCAGCGTTGCCTTCGGCTACGGTAGGACTACTAATGTTGTATTGGTTGTTGATAATCGTGACCTGATAATCTTCCACTTCTCCCGTGGTTTGTAAGCCCGTGAAGGCTGGCGTCATGACCGAAGCGGTGGTGTATCGGAAACGGGCAAAGGTGGTTGAGGGGGTAGCCCCCGCAGGTACGGCAAAACTCAGGGCATTGTTGCCCGTCATCACTGGGACGTTGTCAAAGATTTGTTCGCCCATATCCCCCCAATCGCCATCGTTGTTGAAGTCCACCCAGGCATTTAGACGACCTGCGCCTGAGGCATTGACGGTAACATTGGCCGTGGTGCCAGTGATAAAAGCCGCGGGGAGGGTGATACCGTCGTCATCGTCTCCTTCTGCATCGGTATCATCGCCGTTGGCGGTTCCAGTGGGTTGTCCATCCAAATTGCCGTCCACGGTAGCTCCCAAATGGAAAGCAAGGGAGGTATTGTGGCGGGCCCCGTTGCTGGCCGATAGGGTATTGTAAGTATCAGGGGCATCGCCCCAATCCAATTCGTCGTTGACAATCAGGCCCTGTTGGGGTGAACCTGCCGTAGTGACCCCCGCAGGAGCGCCTGAAATTGCGCCCAAGTTGACAAAAAAGCTCTCATTGGCTTCTACCTTCAAATCGCCGTTGACCAATACGGTGATGTTTTTTGTCTCGCCTGTTGTACCCGCGAAGGTGAGTGAGCCATCGTTATCTTGGTAATCTTCTGGAGTGAGAGCAAGGCCGTCGCTGGTGGTATAGGCCACTGTAAATCCGCCCTGTACGGGGTTATTGAGGGTAGCGGTGAAGCCAAAGTTCGTGGTACTCGTATTACCTTCGGGGAGTTGCAAAGGAGAAGCCGTGGCGGATAGGGTCACGATGGCGGCATCGTCATTGGTGATAGTACCTGTGGTAGAAAGGGTAGGATTTCCCCCTGAGAAAGTTACATTTCGACCAGTGGCACTGAGGGCACTCAAAACCAGGTTGAATACCTCATTGGCTTCTACTTTGTTGTCGTTGTTGATGGTGACATTCACCGTCTGCGCCGTGGTGGAATTGATCGGAAACGCCACACTCCCATTGGAGACGGCGTTGTAATCGTTGTCGGTCGTGGTGGCCGTGCCATCGGTTGTGTTGGCCGTAATGTTGACAGGCACGTCCACAGGGTTGCAGAGTGTGACGGAAAAAACTTGGGGCGTAAGGTTTTCAGCTTGGCTCACGGGGATGATGTTTACCACCGCGGCATCGTCGTTAATGATGGTTTCGGTCTGAGAAGCATTGCTCACAGAAATAGAAGACTGCTGCTCAGGGGAAGTCATGGTAATATCGGCACTGACAGGGGCGAGTGAAACGGAGAAGTCTTCGTTTAATTCTACCTTGTTGTCGTTGGTGATGGTCACCGTAAGGCTCTGTGGTTCATTGGCTGTTCCGACAAAAGTCAGTGCGCCGTTGCTGCCCGTATAATCATCGGTGGAAGTTGCCGAACCATTAGCGATGTAGTAATTTGCTTTGAAACCGCCTTGGACGGGGGCACTCAAGGTAGCGGTAAAGGTGCGAGAGGTTTGTGATTCGCTTTCGGCATTGCCGCCGCTGAAGGTGAGCGTCGCCGTATCGTCGTTGTCGATGGTGCCTTCGCCCGTAGCGTCAGTAATCACTACCTCGGCGGGAGCACCCGAAAGTACGACATTGAAGGTTTCATTGTTTTCGACGATGTTGTCGTGGTTGACTAAAACCGTCACAGTTTGGGTCAGAGAGCCACCTGCGGTGAAGGAAACCGTACCGCCTGAAATAGCCGTATAGTCGCTGCTTGAGGCGGCACTGCCGTTCGTTGTGTTGACGGCTAAATTGAAAGCTTCTGAAGTATTGCTTCGGGTGACGGTGAAGGAAAAAGAGGTCGTACTACCACTTGTACCTTCGTTGAGGGTTAGGTCATTAATCGTCACAGTCGTGGGAACTTTGAGACCAAAATCTATCGTCGCATTATCGTTATTTACCGTGAAAGCACTGGTAGCAATGCCAAAGCTTGATACGGGGTCGCCGTTGTCATCGTTGTCATCGGTATCAGTATCTGGATCCCCTGCTCCTCCTACGGGACTGCTTACGTAAGGGCTACCCGAATTGTATAATGCTCCCCCAACTTGGAAGTTGGACGGTGCTATTGCTACAATGTAAACCCCTGGACAGACGTTGAAGTTATAAATTCCGCTGCCATTGGTGGTGGTCGTAGCTAAAGCGGCTCCGTCGGCCCCTGTCAACCCATTGTTACCGTCGGCATCGGCATATAGGTTGAGCGATACGCCACTTAGGGGTGCATCGCCTGCGTCAAAAATGCCATTGCGGTTTACATCATTGAAGACCAGATTGCCAACATTAAATTTTGTCAATTGGATAACCGTAGGGTCCGTTGAGCCGCCCACGCCTGGGTCATCGGTCAAAACATTAGGGAAACTGTTGGTACTGCTCGAAACCGTTCCCTGATTGGAAATAGTGCAGGTGTTGTTGGGCAAATTATTGTTGATAGTAACCCTAAATTTAATGGTCGTAGATTTTCCCGACGGAATTGTAAAACCGCTGCCCGCCGTGGCGCCAACTGTACCATCTACCCGAACGGTTTCGCCTGCTTGGGTATTGGCTATCCGAGCTGCTTCATCGCTTTGATTGTAGGGTTTTTCATTGGTTGTACTCGTAATGTCTTTTGCTACTACTTGTTTTTCATCGCTTTCCTCACCTCCTACAATAGCTTTGTCTTCATTTTGGACAAGTACGGTTGGGTTTTCGTTTAGAGGGGGAACAACAGCCTCAGACGAGGTATTTTTAGCTATATCTGAAGCAGAAGGGCTTTCTGTCTGTTCGAGAGGAATGGCGGCAATTCTGGCCGCAGGGAGTGGATTAGTAGGAACGTTACAGGTGGCACTGCCAAAAGTACCAGCTACAGCAAACTGTGCAGTTGGGGCTGTAGGCGTATTAGTATTGTTGTTCCAAAGGTTTTCATGGGTGGTCAATCCTCCAGCGGTTGAGCCTTGGAGCAGCATTTGGTTATTCGTATAGAATGCATAAATCAATAAATTGCCATTGGCTCCAGCGCCTGCTATAGTTGCAGGCATTGCGGTTGAGGTTTTGTTATTAGTAATTTTGGCACAAGTAGTATTGGTGCTTGTATTGTTCACTCCAGCTGTAACGGCTATATTTGAGCCAGAACCAGTAGTGCCGAAAACTTGATTGAGGGTTACGGTATTATTATTGATGATGGCGTCTAAGCGTCCAGTCCCGTTGCGGGATAAGGCATCTATTCCATATTCTTCTGGAACCCCCGAAATAGTATTACCATCTATTTCTATTTTCATGTTGGCCGCAAACTGACTCAAAGCTGAATTGCCTTCAATGTAAGCGGAAAGTCCATTTCCCGAACTTCCATTGGCACCACCTCCGCCAAATGGTCCAGTATGTTGAACGGTGTTGGAATTGACTCTTCCTTCCATGCTGGCATTTCCCTGTGCCCTTATATTAATCAGGGAAGTGCCTTTTCCTTTTATTAAAGGATTACCAATTACGTTAAACTTAGTGATGGAGTTTTCTTCACTTACGACACTTACGCCTACGCCGACATCGTTTGAACCCCCGGCAGTTGCATCAATGGTGTTGTTGGTGATGTCTATATTGGAAGTGCTTGTACCAGCGGTAAGGCAGAAAATCCCGTAAGATTTGATATTATTAAGGGTATTGTTTTTGATAATTCCAGTGGTGTTGGAAGTTCCTCTGCTTTCGAGGTGAATGCCTACTGAACCATTGGCGTTTGCCTGAGTATTATTTAACGTAGAGTTATTGACGGTGAGGTTGAGCGTTTTACTGGTATTGAGGACTCTCAGAATATTGGAACTGGCAAACGTAAGAGAAGAGTTTGTAATAGAACATGTCCCAGAAAGATTTTGTATAAATACACAGCCTTCGTCGGTCTCGTCACCGCAATTGGAGATGGTACTATTGGTCAATGTAAAATTGCTGACATCTTTCCCACTAATCCCTCGCTGGGTAGTAGTACCGCTGATATCTATATTGTCTAAGGTTATCGTACTGACATTATTTAAATATAAGGCACCATAGTAGTTTGTATAATCGGTTGGAGTACCACTGCCATCAGATGTATTAGCACTGGTCAACTCCATGTTTTTGAGTGTAATATTAGGCGAACCTGTAATTTCTATACCTCTTTGACTAATAGTTGAGATGACACCCCCAGAACCATTGGTTGTACCAGACCCGTTTATAGTAAATGTAGAGGAGTTATTCAAATTGGTTAAAATAAGCCCTTTCGTAGTGTTGCTGGAAGAGACTTTGGTGAGTACCATTGCCAGTTTCGCCCCATTGATGTCAATGGCCGAATTATTAACAGCCGTAATGGTGCCATTAGTCGTAGTAAGGGTACCAGTAGTATAGCCCGAAGAGACAATCCCTTTTGCGCCCGCATCGGGGGCAATATCTAAACTCCCAAAAGTAACGTTATTACTTCCTCCCGAAATGTTGAGGGCTGTTCCACTGGATTGATTGAGGGTTGTATTGCCAAAATTAAATGTTCCGCTGGTACAGTTTGTGAGACTGATTCCCGAACCTGTGGGGTTAGTGACAGTGGTTCCTCCTGAGCTGGTCAAATTGCCTGTAACGGCATTAAGAATAATACCCGTAGCGGCGGAGTTAGTTGCCGTGATGCTGGTGAGCACCATTGCCAGTTTCGCCCCATTGATGTCAATGGCCGAATTATTAACAGCTGTAATGGTACCATTAGTCGTAGTAAGTGTACCAGTAGTATAGCCCGAAGAGACAATCCCTTTTGCGTTTGCATCGGGGGCAATATCTAAACTCCCAAAAGTAACGTTATTGTTTCCCCCCGAAATGTTGAGGGCTGTATTGCTGGATTGGTTAAGGGTTGTATTGCCAAAATTAAATGTTCCGCTGGTACAATCTGTGAGACTGATTCCCGAACCTGTGGGGTTCGTAACAGTGGTTCCTCCTGAGCTGGTCAAATTACCCGTAACGGTGTTAAGAATGATAGCACTGCTTGATGCGTCTGTTGATGAAATGGCGGTAAAAGTAGCGGGATCGCTGGCGCTATTAGGTCCTCTTACGGCTCCCGTAGATAAACTGAGGGCTGCGCCTGTACCATTCAAAGCTACTTCACTGGCAATCAGAGTTCCAAAGCTGGTACCACTGATGTCGAGGGTACTATTTCCCATGCTAAAGCCCCGAAGTAGGTTATTTTGTCCTAAGGTAAGGGTAGTTGCCCCGCTGGTTAGGTTAGGGTTCGTGCCTCCCGTATTGGGTAGTGAGTTACTATGGGTAGGTACTACAATACCCGCTATTGTGGCGATAGAGGCACTGGCTCCTGCTCCAATAAGTTTTTGGTCGTTTAGTAAGGTCAGCGGGTCTGTATAATCCGTGGCGGTATTTCGGTACAAAAAGATAATATCCCCCGCCTCATCGGCAGCAGACATATTGAAATTGGCTATGGAACTAAAAGGCGTTCCTAACCGTCCATCGCCATTACTGGCATTATTATCAATGAACCAAACGACTTCGCTAACGGTGATGGTCACGGTTGCCGTAGAGGTTAGGCCGGAGCCATTTTGTAAGGTATAAGTAAAAGTGTCCGAACCTTCATAGCCCGCAGCGGGTAAGTAGGTGAAAGCACCAGTAGTGGGATTGATATTAAGTGTTCCGCCCCCCGTGGTAGTGGTTGGAGTAGGGCTTACGATACTCAAAGTAGCCCCGTTTGGGCTAATGTCATTATTTAATAGCCCACTTGCTTGGGGTACATCAATCCCTACGTTTCCAATGGAATTATAGCTGTCTTCAACGGCAATAGGAGATACTTTTAGGGAATTGGCTACTAAGGTAGTATTGGGGTCTATTGCGTCAGTAAATATTACTCCACTTGCGTTACTCCCGCTACTACTTATCAGAATAGTGTATTCGAGTTCATCTCCACTCGTGGCGCCCGTAGGACCTGTATCATTGGTAATAGCTACTGTTTTAGTTGCCGTAACTCCAAGGGCAGGAGGAAGGGTATGGGCCGAGGATAGGTGGGATTTATTGGGGATATTGAGCCAATTTGTCATTTTAGAAGGCTTAGAAGCAGGCTTTGTGCCGCCCGTTTTCTGGTAGCCTACGGTAGTAGTATCGGTGGGGGCCATGAAAGGAAACCACATGCTTGCCACAATGATACTTGATAAGAGAATAGAAAGATTTTTCATAAAATAAAGGCAAAAGAGTAGGTTAGTAAGGGAATAACTAACTTATGAAAGAATAGCTTCGTACTTCATTCCTTGAGGGTCAGAACCGATTGGGACTAAAAAAAGGGGTAAATCTCCCTTGGTAGGGTGTTCAATCACAAAGGTAGCTTGTTGATAATATTCGTTTTTTTGTTCTGTACGCAGTACCATTGAAAAGGGGGTGCGTTCGAGGGGCGAATAATGGTGAAAAGGCGTTGCCGATATCAATTCGGCACTGAGCCGTACTTGAGGGGTAAAACGAACCCAAAGTTTTTGATTCAGTAGCGGAAGAAAGTCGTTTATGGTGAGTGTTTGTAAATCTTGTGTCATGGTTTTCTTGAGGTTTAGATACTATTAGAAACGGCTTCACCAACGGTGGGTTTCCATTCCAATAAATGATAAACACCGTTGGTTTCGCTTATTTTTTGAAAACCCAATCTTTGATAAAGCCGCATAGCGGGATTGAAGACTCGACGTGGATAGTCAAAGGTCGGTTGAGGGCAGTAGTCTCTCTCATTATATCCCTCAAAATCCCCCGACCGATTCCTTGGTTGCGCCAAGTGGGTAGTAGGGCAATGTCAATGATTCTTACGCCACGATTTTGGAAATTTTGATGAACATACAAACGCCCAATACTTGTCCCCGCTTTTTCGATGACCCAAAAATCCCCTCCTACATGGTTACTGATAGTACTCGTGCTATTCTGCGATTGACTTTTTAGAAAAGCTTCCTTCATTTCAGCTGACCATTGGGGTACTCGTTGCATTTCTTCGGTACGGGTACTGGCATATACTTGGCACAACACGTCCATATCGTCTTCGCCAATGCGGCGAAGACGAATGGATGTGTTGGTGACTTTTAGTTGCCTCATTTGTCATTGTTAGGTGATATATCAAACCTACTGTCTTGGCGGAAAATCCCTGCAGGCAATGCAGGAAAATGAACCGTCAAGTAAGGCATCATATTGTTATGAGGTTGGTCTCCCCCTGCGGGACTCAAAACCGCAGGGTTCATATAATGAGTAGTTCCATTACTATTTGTGTTAAACACGGCACCATTTTTTGATTTAGCTACGTTACTGCCTTGGGGCTGATTGTTGTTGCCCAAAAAATTGGCAGTATTAAATGTATGCGAATGGGAAGGAATTTCTGATTCCAATAGAGACACTGTTTCACTGCCGCCTGTTTCGCCATAATGCGGGATGATATTGGTATGTAGCCAGAATAATGGAGTGCATTTTGTACTTGTAAATCGGGTAAGCCAAAGGTGGACTTGCCATTACCTCCGTAAGTAGTTCCTAATAGGGAAAATAACGCCGTATTTTGGGAAAGAGGGAGGATTTGTCCGTCACACCACGCCCAACCTTTAAGTGGTGAATGGAAACATGCGTTTCAATACAAATGAATCATGGAAATATTTTATATTCCGAAAGTCTTTGGGATGTTTAAATGGAACTATTGTACTTATGTACTTATTCTCATTCCCACTAAGTGGGCAAAGGGATGAAATGCCAAACAACGAAATGATAAAGTTCACGCAGAGGTAGGGCTGAAAATTAGTGTGCGGCTGACTGCCACCTACCGATGTAAAATGCTTGATGGCACCATGGTTCGATTTGGCGTTATGTTGAAAAAAGTGTCAACGTTTGACGAAAATCCAATAAAATTATTGACTGGAGAGGTTTCGTTCGATGAACTTGCTGATGCAATTACTGGATGGGTATGAGCAGGGATTTGACTTACCGTCAGGGTTATTTCTTCTGCTCCTCCCGTTTCGGCAAGAGTGAAGCCGTTACCTTGATGAATGGGCAATCGTCGCGTAAATCAGGAGACCAAAAGTGGTTGTCCCGTTGCGCCGTAAGTCGTACCTGAGATTAAACAAGGTTCCATTTTTTCGGAGATGGGGAGCAGTTGCTGTCCATCGCAGAACTGCCAGCCGTTAGGGGCGAAATTGCCCGCAAACATTCTGATTTCTCCAACGTAAGGTTGTGCCATGATTTGTTATCTGTTTAAACGTTGAGTGAATTAACTTTGAGACGGAAAAATGCCTTGGAGTGCAATGCAAAAGCTTATTGTCAGAAAGGGTTGCATATTAAGGTGAGCTTGGCTTCCTCCTACAGTGGAGAGTGTGTTAGCGGCTAAAGCTACCAAATTTGTGCCTGACGAATTATACAGTAAAGCGGGAGTACTGACAGAAAAGTACCTGGTGGAGGGGTCGTTGACATTGGTTAGAACGTCGTTGGGTACAACGCTGTTCTGTACGTGCGTATGCGTAGGTATCTCGCTAATACTCAGCGTATGGTCCTGTTCGCCGCCGCGTTCGCCCCATGTATGCCCACTTCCTACGTGGATAGGGGTACGGCCTCGGAAATCGGGTAGTGCAAAATTAACACGCCCATCGCCGCCAAAAGTGGTACCCAAAAGCGAAAAAAGGGCTTGGTTTTGGTTGATGGGGAGGAGTTGCCCATCGGTTAAGGCCCATCCCTTGGGGGCATAATTAAAAGACATGAGACGAATCTCTGATAAGAAGGGTTCTGCCATAGTTGTAAATTGGTTAAACGGTTGAGTAAAGAATAAATGCAAAAATGTATATTTTATTGACCTTAAATACAGGTAGAAATACCTATTTTACAATCGAAATACTGACTTTACGATAATTCTTTGGGATACAATTCAACTTTGGTCTAATAACAAAGTATATTGTTTTTGTGCTTTCAAAATGATTAAACCATCAGTTGAGAGGGCGAATGAACCGATAAATTGCAATTTTTTTGGCAAATCAATTCACTTTTGTTCCATACCCATACTTTTGACTGTACCCCTTCATTATCAACTTTTACTATCATTTCTACATGGCCTTGTTGTGTACTATAGCCGTGAGGCCAATGCGCTTTGGAGTAGTGAGGCAAAAGAGAATCTGCTAAGTAGTTGTTGGTATTGTATTGGGGTGAAATGCTACTAACTACTTGTAAAATGGTATTAATTTCGTATTGATTGAGGGTTTTGAGGTATTGCCATTGATTGTCTGGGAGTTTTTCAAAAAAAAGAAAACAAGTATCGAGGCATCCCAAGTCGGCGGTATTCAATTCCCAAGGTACCAGCACCAAGTTGGATGGAGGAAGAGAGTAAATCCCCTTCTTTGAGGATTGATAACCAACTCTTTGGAGGCATTGGGACGTTTTTTGGTGAAGTAGGGTAAAAAGTGGGTCAGATTCATAAGAGGTTGTGGGCTTAAAGTTGAATTGACCGATAAAGTTTTCTAACAAACTGGGGTGTGAAGATGGGCGCGCGTAGAGAATTGATGGTTTTGTTATAGCAGCCAATGCCGCCACAACTGAAGTACTGATAAACGCGCGTCTTTCCATAAGATGAATAATAGTAAAGGGTTTACAAAAGTGAAATTATTTTATAAAAATCACTAAACCAAATTAAAATTTAATATTAGTGATTTTTATAGTTAGGTACATAAATTTCTTACGTTACTTATGCCGAATAGGAATCAGTTTACCCTCGGTTTTTAGAATCAATCACAATCGTGACGGGGCCATCGTTGAGCAGGGCTACTTTCATGTCGGCACCAAATTCACCCGTTTGAATGGGGTGTCCCAACTCCTGCGAAAGCTGTTGAATCATTTTCTCATACAACGGAATGGCTACTTCGGGGCGAGCGGCTTCAATGAACGAAGGACGGTTGCCTTTTTTTGTATTAGCATGAAGGGTAAATTGACTGATAATCAGAATATTTCCTCCCACTGTTTTGAGGTCAAGGTTCATCTTTCCCTCTTCATCGCCGAATATTCGCATCCCGATGATTTTCTTCGACAGCCATTCTATGTCTTCTTGCGTGTCGGTGTGAGTAATGCCTAATAAAATTAAAAAACCTAAACCGATTTGACCTTTTACTTGACCGTTGATGGTGACGGATGCTTCCGTCACGCGTTGGATAACTGCAATCATAGAATATTTTTGTGGTACAGAGGAAACAAATTTACGAAAAGAGGCTTAATATTTGGAGTTTTTACTGATGTTTAGCCTTTTAAAATAAAGACTCATGCGACAAAAAATAAGTTGGCTATTGGTATGTTTCCTGGGTTATTGTAAAATTATTTTTGCCCAAACCTATACGATTGCGGGCGGAGAAATCAATGATTATCAAGGCGTTTATGCTACTCAGAAATTTTCTCAAAAAATAGAAGGCTTGCCTGTCAGAGCAGACAGTATTTTTGGCTTAGAGGCGGTGGTGCTCACCTTGCATCATCAGCGGGTGAGCGACATCAAAGTGACACTCGAAGCACCCGATGGAACTCGTGTGTGGTTGACCAACCGAAATGGAAAAGAAAATGGAAAACATTACCTTCAAACTCGTTTTTCTCAGTTTGGGAAAGATGGTCAAATCAGTGCAGCCAAGGCTCCTTTTCGGGGCGATTTTGTGCCTGACGGGCGTTTGGAGTTTGTTAATAATGGACAAAATCCAAATGGTGTCTGGAAAGTGATTGTGGAAGATTTAAAGTCGGGGGTGAGTGGGAAACTGGATTTTGTACGGCTTATTTTTAGTAAAAAGCCAGCGTATCTTTTACAATCGAAAAAATGTACATTGGAAAATATTAGTGGGTGTGACTGCCCTAATGGTAGTTCTGCCTGTGAATTGCTGCCCGATTTAGTGATTTTTCCAACCTTTACGTACAACCAAATTCAGGAGTATGCTTGGAATCATAAAACCTATCCGGGGCAACTGCGTTTTGCCGCTTCCATCGCTAACATTGGGTACGGCCCGCTGGAAATTATAGGTACTAAAGAGTGGTTATGTGGAAATCAAAAAGTGGATTCATCCCAAGTGTGTCCCGATGGTAAAAAGAGCCGACTTAAGATTAAACAGCGGATTTATTCAAAAAAGGAGAATGAACTTTCGAGCCGAGAGGAAGAAGCAGGAACAATATACATGGACGATACCCCTGGACATAATCACTATCACGTAGATGACTGGGTTGAATTTCGATTGGTAAAAGTTCAAAATCAACAAAGACAGATAATCGCTAAAGGTAAAAAAGTGAGTTATTGTTTATATACCACAGGCAGCTGCTACAATAACGATGGTCTGTGCAATATAGATGGAAAAAACTACGGAGAGACGATGCCTAATTTTGGACTGGGAAGTTATCAAACCTGTGATTCTGACAAGCAGGGGATTGGTGTAGGTGGGTTTGATACGTATGGAATGTTGTATGAAGGGCAGTTTATTGATTTACCCAAAAATTTACCCTCTGGCGACTACTGGCTGGAAATTGAAATTGACCCTCATCATCTTTACACAGAGAGTAATCGCGCCAATAATATTTTTCAAATGAAATACCACATTCAGCGACAAGAACGGAAATAAACCATCATGCGTTCTTACATGTATTATGAAGGATTGTATAAATTAGGGCTTTTTGATAAATATAAGTGCTGAAGAGTTTATTGACTATCTTCAAAACAGATAGTTATTTCATTGCTTTACAAATAGCTCCCTAAAGTACGCAAATGCACGTAGCGTGTTTACGTAAACTTACTGATGTATTAGAGTACAATCACTGCCTAACTTTGTGTCGTTCAATAGATTATTAACTTTTAAATGCTTAAAAATTATGGAAACGGCACTTTATTTTTTGTTGCTCACAGGTAGTGTAGAGCTTTTTCTAAGAGCAGTTCAACTTGGCTTTACTCAATGATACATTCAGTAAAGTTTATAGGAGGATTCTAAATTTTTACCTCTAAACATCCTGTAAATTTTAGTACATACAGCATGTTTAGAGGTAATCTTACTACTAATCGTAGTTCAGTACAGGCGATAGCCATTTTTCAACTTCTTCGAGCGACATCCCTTTACGAATGGCATAGTCTTCCACTTGGTCTTTGGCGATTTTGCCGAGGGCAAAGTATTTGCTATCAGGATGGGCAAAATACCAACCACTGACCGAACTGGCAGGGTACATCGCAAAACTTTCCGTTAATTGAATCCCTACCTGTGCTTCGGCATCCAACAACTCAAATAACATCCGCTTTTCGGTATGGTCAGGGCAAGCAGGATACCCTGGCGCTGGACGAATCCCTTGGTATTTTTCAGCAATCAACTCTTCGTTGCTGAACGTTTCGTTTTGGGCATAACCCCAATATTCTTTACGTACGCGTTCGTGCATCAATTCCGTAAAGGCTTCTGCCAAACGGTCGGCGACGGCTTTGAGCATGATGCTGTTGTAATCGTCGTGGTCGGCATCGTATTTTTCCAATAGGGCTTCGATACCAATCCCCGCCGTTACGGCAAAAGCCCCTATGTAATCGCTCCCCTTGCCTCCGCTTGGGGCGATAAAATCACTCAAACAAAGGTTAGGTAAATTGGCCGCTTTCTGATTTTGCTGACGCAAATGATGAAGTCGAAGTGTTTCGTTTTGTTGTAAAACCGCTGGCCAAACTCCCATTCGCTCGTCAGGGGTCGCTACACTTCCTCTGCGAGACGCAGTTGGCTGCGTTAGAACGATGTCATCTTCTATTGAATACGCAGGGTAAAACCCTATGACGGCATTGGCTTTGAGCGATTTATTTTTGATGATGTTGGCCAACATGGCATTGGCATCATCGTATAATTTTTTGGCTTCCGTCCCCACTGTCGCATCTTCAAAAATCTTTGGATATTTTCCGTGCAACTGCCAAGTTTGGAAGAATGGTGTCCAATCTATGTATTTCGCAATTTCTTCCAACGGATAATCGTGGAAGTACTTGTTGCCCAGGAATTTGGGTTTCACGGGTTCAAAAGTTGCCCAATCAATTTTGGTTTTATTCGCTCTCGCAGCCGCAAGCGATAAAGCTTCTTTGGCCTGTTGGCGTTTGGCGTGGTCTTCGCGAAGTTTGGCGTATTCTTTTTTGATGTCGGCCAATGTTTCGGCGTACGTTTGCTCGTTTTGGGTCAGTTTTCCAGCCACAGGTACCGCGCGGCTGGCATCTAACACGTGAATAACAGGGCCTGAATAATGTGGGTCAATCTTTACCGCCGTGTGAATACGAGAGGTGGTTGCTCCTCCAATCAATAGCGGAATCGTAAAGCCTTGCCGCTCCATTTCTTTGGCTACCCCTACCATCTCGTCCAGTGAAGGGGTGATTAAACCTGACAGTCCGATGATGTCCACGTTATGTTCTTTGGCCGCCGCTAAAATTTTGTCGGTAGGCACCATGACCCCAAGGTCAATGATTTCGTAATTGTTACAGCCAAGTACTACGCCCACAATGTTTTTACCAATGTCGTGAACGTCGCCTTTGACCGTTGCGAGCAGGATTTTCCCAGCGGCGGCTGCGCCGCCTGCTTTTTCGGCTTCGATGTAAGGGGTGAGATACGCCACGGCTTTTTTCATTACCCGAGCCGATTTTACGACCTGCGGCAAGAACATTTTTCCTTCGCCAAACAAATCTCCAACTACGTTCATTCCGTCCATCAAAGGCCCTTCAATCACATCCAACGGACGACTCGACTCTTGACGAGCTTCTTCAATGTCGGCGTCAATAAATTCGGTAAGCCCCTTGATAAGAGCGTGTTCCAGTCGTTTTGAGACCGATTGTTCGCGCCAAGTATTGTCAACAACGATTTCTTTTCCTTTTGATTTTACGGTTTCTGCAAAGGCCAGCATCCGTTCTGTGGCATCGGGGCGACGATTGAGAATCAGGTCTTCGCAGTGTTCGAGCATGTCTTTGGGCAAGTCGTCATAAACACCCAATTGCCCCGCATTCACAATACCCATATCCATTCCCGCTTTGATGGCATGGTATAAGAAAACAGTATGAATCGCTTCACGTACGGGTTCATTTCCGCGGAACGAGAAAGAAACGTTAGAAACCCCACCACTTACCTTGGCATACGGAAGGTGTTCTTTGATCCAACGGGTGGCGTTGATGAAGTCAACTGCGTAGTTGTTGTGTTCTTCGATACCCGTACCAACGGTAAGGATATTGGGGTCAAAAATGATATCTTGGGGTGGGAAACCTACTTTGTTGACCAAAATCCAGTAGGCACGCTCACAGATTTCGATACGACGTTCGTAGTTGTCGGCTTGGCCCACTTCGTCAAAGGCCATGACTACCACCGACGCCCCGTAGCGTTTCACTTTTTCGGCGTATTCGATAAACTTCTCTTCGCCTTCTTTGAGTGAAATAGAGTTAACAATGGCTTTTCCTTGCAAACACTTCAAACCCGCTTCAATCACTTCCCATTTTGAGGAGTCAACCATGAAGGGTACTCGAGCGATGTCGGGTTCAGCCATGAGAAGATTACAGAATTTTGCCATGGCTTGCACTCCGTCAATCATCCCTTCATCCATGTTGATATCAAGGACCTGGGCTCCCGTTTCCACCTGCTCACGCGCTACCGAAATGGCTTCATCATATTTACTTTCCCGAACCAAACGGGCAAATTTCTTAGAACCCGTTACGTTACAACGCTCGCCGATGTTCACAAAATTGGTTTCTTTCGTGATTTTGAGCGGCTCAAGTCCAGAAAGTTTTTGGAGGTGATCGTCTTCGGGAACGTCACGGGGCTCATATTTGGCGGCCACTTCGGCGATGGCCTTGATGTGCGGAGGAGTAGTGCCGCAGCAGCCACCAATGATATTGATAAAATTATCCTTCAAAAAGCCTTCTACAATGCCCGCCATTTCTGCGGGCGACTGATCGTATTCGCCCATTTCGTTGGGCAATCCTGCGTTGGGGTGAGCTGAGGTAAAGAAAGGTGCTTGTTGGGCCAGTGTTTGTACATACGGACGCATCAAATCGGCTCCTAAAGCGCAATTAAGACCCACAGACAACAAAGGCATGTGCGAAACCGAAGTCAAAAACGCTTCTGTCGTTTGTCCCGACAAAGTTCTTCCCGAAGCATCCGTAATGGTTCCTGACACCATGATGGGAAGTTCAGGCTTGTGATTGGTGGTTTTGGGTTGAAAAGCCCCCAAAATCGGGCGAACCGTTCCTTTTTTTACGTCTGAGAAGTATAAATCAATCGCAAACAACGCCGCTTTGGCATTGAGTGTATCAAAAATGGTTTCTACCAACAGAATATCGACGCCACCGTCGGCAAGCGCCTGAACTTGTTCATAGTAAGCATCCACCAACTCATCAAACGTGACGGCACGGTAGCCAGGGTCATTGACGTCGGGAGAAAGAGAGGCCGTACGGTTGGTGGGGCCAATAGAACCTGCCACATAGCGGGGTTTATCGGGATTTAAAGCGGTGTATTTATCGCAGGCAGCCCGCGCCAAACGCGCCGATTCGTAGTTGAGTTCATACACCAAATCCTCCATGTGGTAATCGGCCATGGCGATGGTTGTACTGCTAAACGTGTTGGTTTCGATGATGTCGGCCCCTGCTTCGAGGTAGGCTTCGTGGATTTCCTGAATCACGTCGGGTCGGGTCAACGACAGCAAGTCGTTGTTGCCTTTTACTTCGTGCGGAAAGTCTTTGAAACGCTCGCCGCGGTAATCTACATCGGTCAGTTTATAACGCTGAATCATCGAACCCATTGCGCCATCCAGCACAAGGATTCGAGATTTGAGGATTTCTTGGATAGGTGGTTGTTGCATTTGTTATACTAGTATCAATTCTTTAATTCTCTTAAAGTGCTTCACATTAAGTGTTTTAAGAGGGGTTTTATAGGCGATTGCAGTGGCTGCAATGAAAATATCTCTAAATTCAATTAACTTATTCTCTTGTTTGAGAGCATGATAAATGCCTGATGCCTTTTCTGCAACGATATCATTGAAGGGCAATATGGTTAGGTGCTGTGTAAGTAGATTTACGTCTTTCTTTTTTTGTTCATTGGTAGCACCCATTAAAAGTTCATAGTAGGTCACGGATGATAACGATAATCCAGGAGTGTCGGCTAGTTTGTACAGTATAGTACGTGATTTATTAGAAGCACGTAAATATTCAATAAAGATAGAGGTATCTAACATTACCATTCTGAACCTTCAAAGTTGAATTTGCTTGATTTTGATTGTATTTCAGCTAAATCCTCATCCGTCCAAGTTGAGACTTGCAACAATTGTTTTTTGTAGTTAGATGCGCTTGTAGAGGCTTGGTTTTGTTTTTTCTGCACCAAAAACTCCAAAAAGTCCATCAACTCTTGCTGGCCAAATGAATCTAAAAGATTGTATTTTAAAATTAACTCTTCCATTGTTACAGAATTTATTTAGTCAAAAACATACTTTTAATCTTTCACGTTCACCCTAAGGTGTTTGTGTTTGGCTTAGATTCGATAAGACGTAAATACTACATCTTAGGAATGTACAAAAATAGAGCAATTTGTACAGATTGCCTGACTTTTTAGACGATTGTTGGAGATAAAAGCATAAAATTAGATTTATTTTGTATTTTTAAACGTGTAATATCTATAAAATATCCTAAAGGTGTAAAGTCAATGTACTTGAAATAGATAAAATGTCTATGCTTTGTTTCTGCTTAAAATACTACTATGATTAAATTAGACACCACCGACCGCGGGATTTTGCGTTATCTCCAGCAAAATGCCCTTCTGACCACGAAAGAACTGGCTACCCAACTCAATTTGTCATATACGCCTGTGTATGAACGAGTACGCAAATTGGAGAAAGAAGGGGTCATCAAAAAATACGTGGCGCTCATCAATCGGGAGAAAATTGGTCGAAATCTTATTGCTTTCTGCAATGTTTCGCTCAAAGAGCATAGTCGAGCCAATGGGGAAAAATTTGTATCGGCAGTGATGACTTTTGAGGAAGTCATGGAATGTTATAATATTTCGGGAGAATATGATTTTATGCTGAAAGTAGTCGTAAACGATATGCCTGAATATCAGCGTTTTTTGATGGAGAAATTGGGGGCTTTGGATAGTATTGGTAACACACACAGTATTTTTGTGATGAGTGAAATCAAGCACGAAACCGCCCTAAAAGTGTAAGGTATGATTTACGCCCTTGGGTTTATTATTTCGCTTTATGCCGTTGCTTGTTTATGGCTGTGTTGGCAGTGGTTACGTATTCCACAGCGGCCTATTCAGACTTTTTATGTTCCTACCGATTTCAAACTTTCGCTTATCATTCCCGTGCGCAACGAAGCGGCTAACATTGGCGTATTGTTAGATGATTTGTGGAAGCAATCTTTGGAGAAAAAGCATTTTGAGGTAATTGTGGTGGACGATTCTTCCACGGATTCAACGGCTGAAATCGTCATTCGCTACATAGAACGCAATCAGATTGACTTAAAACTGATTTCTTTGGCCGATGTTTGCGTCAGCTCTCCCAAAAAAAGGGCTATTACAGAAGCACTAAAAATGGCTCAAGGACAGCTAATTGTCACAACCGATGGCGACTGTAGAGTAGGGGAGCGATGGTTGGAAACGATAGCACAAACATACTTTGAAACGGGGGCAAAAATGATGAGCGGCCCCGTGACGTTTTTGGAAGAGAAAAATAGTTTTGATGTTTTCCAAACGATTGAGTTTGCGAGTTTGATTGGCACGGGGGCATGTTTGCTCGAAGTGGGGCATCCCACGATGTGCAACGGAGCCAATCTTGCCTACGAACGGGCGGCTTTTGAGGAAGTGGGCGGCTACGCAGGCGTAGATCAAATCGCTTCGGGCGATGATGAGTTTTTACTGCAAAAAATTCATCAAAGGTTTGGGGGAGGAGTTTACTTCTTGAAAAGTCAGGAAGCCATTGTACGGACGCAACCACAAAAAAATTGGCGCGCATTTTATCAGCAGAGAGTCCGCTGGGCGAGCAAATGGGCCGTGAATAAACGCGTGGCAACGATGATTGTAGCGGTTTTTGTGTTTTTAATCAATTTGCTTACGATGCTTCTCATAATTGCATCCTTTCGGGAAAGAATGTTAAATATTGGATTTAATACAATTTTAATAATTAAATTTTTGCCAGAATTTTTGTTTTTAACTTTGATTATCAGATTTTTGGGTAAACATAGATGGGTAAGTTGTATTCTTTTTGTGCAACTTATTTATCCGATTTATGTTTTAGTATTTGGAATGGCTGCTCAGCGTAAAGGGTATGAATGGAAAGGGAGGAAATTACGATGAGCGTCCCGTATCTTAATCTGGCGTATTTTAACATTTCGCAGTTATGATTCCTTTGTTTGTTCATAAATCCCCTCAATTGTTAAAGGCGTTTTATACTCCTTTTATTTGGAATATTCCCACCGAAGACCAGGTTATTTATTTAACTTTCGACGATGGCCCCATTCCAGATATTACGGAATGGGTGCTTGAGCAGTTAAAAGCATACAATGCCAAAGCGACATTCTTCTGTATTGGCGACAACGTTCAGAAATACCCTGATATATTTGCGCAGCTGATTGTTCAAGGGCACAGCATTGGCAATCATACCTTCAACCATCTCAAAGGATGGAATACCGACAACGAAACTTATTGGGATAACATTAGCCAATGTCAAGACATTTTACCCGTAGCCACCAACTTGTTTCGCCCACCCTACGGACGCATTAAAATAAGCCAAGCCAAACCGCTACTTAAAGATTTTCATGTTGTGATGTGGGACGTTTTGACGGGCGATTTTGAAAAATATCTTTCTCCCGAGCGTTGTCTTGAAAAAACCCTCAAATACACCCAAGCAGGCTCCATTGTAGTGCTGCACGATAGTCTGAAAGCTTGGCGCAATATGAGTTATGTGTTGCCTCGCATGTTGGAGTATTACTCAAACTTGGGATTTCGATTTGAAGCCTTGCCCCAAGATGTTCCCGTAAACCAAAAACTCGAAAACCTACATTTTCAGTGGGGATAAATCCAGCTCGAAGCCTTCCAATTGAAGGGTAGAAAAGTCGGAAAATTTCTCTAATTGTTTTTTTCATTCCAAATTTGGCAGCTAACTTTGAACTAAGCCGCCCAGTCTTTTCTTCTGTGTTTGGCCTAATAAGTATATTCTTTTGGGCATCGCGCTCAAAACGCAATGACTCGTTTTCCCAACAAAACGCGTAAAACTCGTCGTCGTCGAATTTAAAGTGCTTGTTACCTCAGTGCATCCAGAAGTAAAATTCCTCAGAAAACGAACATTAAAGGTAGGGTTTGAGAGGTTTATACTTTATCATTTGATTTGTAGAATCCTCCAAAAATTTTTAATACTAAACTCCCATCAACCTAACTGTTTTTGTGAAACGCCTTTTACTGCTTTTTTGCATTTATGGTGGACTCTCAACCACCATTTCTTGTGCCCAAACCCTCAACATAAAAGGGCTTCAACAGCCCGCGGAAGTGATTCGTGACCGCTGGGGAGTATCGCACATTTACGCCCAAAACGAACATGATTTGTTTATGGCGCAGGGCTACGTAGCTGCTTCCGACCGCCTTTTTCAGCTCGAAATGTGGCGCAGACAAGCCACGGGAACCGTTGCAGAACTCCTTGGTGAAAAAGAACTGAAACGAGATATTGGAACACGATTATTTAAGTTTCGCGGGAATCTTACCGCCGAACTCAATCACTATCATCCCCGTAGTGCGCAGATTATCAAGGCTTTTGTGGAGGGTATCAACGCCTACGTACGTGAAATGCGGCAGCAGCCCGAAAAACTTCCCTTCGAATTTAAAACGCTGAATACGCTCCCCGATTACTGGACACCAGAAATCGTCATCAGCCGTCACCAAGGCTTGTTGAGCAATGTCAAAGATGAACTCAACAACGCCCGCATTGTCCACTTGGTAGGAGCCGAAAAATTGCGGGAATTGCAGTGGTTTCATCCTGCTCGCACCTCCCAAGACCCCAATCTGACGTTGGATAAAACCATCGAAGGAGAAGAACTCTTTCAGCCAATTTTGGAGCTTTACGAAGCGTTTAGAGCACCGATGAAGTTTGTCAAAGAAGACAAAAGAATGGGCTTGAGCCAACCGTTTGACTTTGATAACTGGTACGAGGAAGAAAAAATGAATGTAGGTTCCAACAACTGGGTTATCAGCGGAAATCGCTCACAAAGTGGCTACCCGATGCTAGCCAACGACCCACACCGTGCGCAGTCTGTGCCTGGATTGCGCTATTGGATTCACCTGAATGCTCCCGGCTGGAACGTCATTGGCGCGGGCGAACCGTCGCTTCCAGGGGTTTCGATTGGACACAACGAACACGCCGCTTGGGGGCTGACCATCTTTGAAACCGATAACGAAGATTTGTACGTGTATGAAACGAATCCCCGTAATCCCAACCAATATAAATACCAGGGCAAATGGGAAAACTTGAAACTCATCCAAGATACCATTAAGATAGCGAATAAATCCCCCGAAATCGTGACGTTGAAATATACCCGCCACGGCCCCGTGGTCTTTGAAGATGGGCCGCACCAGAAACTCTACGCTGTGCGAGCAGGTTGGCAGGAAGTGGGGTGTGCGCCTTACTTGGCGAGTTTGCGCATGAATCAGGCCAAAACGTGGGAGGAGTTTCGGATGGCTTGTACTTATAGCCGCATTCCGGGCGAAAATATGATTTATGCCGACAAGCAAGGTCACATTGGCTGGCAAGCCGTGGGGATTTCGCCCATTCGCAAAAATTGGACGGGTTTGGTGCCCGTAGCGGGCGACGGTCGCTACGAGTGGGCGGGGTATTTGCCCATTGTACAACTGCCGCACAAAATAGACCCCGTCGAAGGCTACGTCGTGACGGCCAACAATAATTTGACACCTGTGGACTTTGTCCACCGAGATGCCATTGGGTGGATTTGGGCCAATCCCGTGCGAGCGCACCGTATCGAGGAAGTACTGACATCGGGCAAGCGGATGAATCTGCAAGATTTTGCGGCTTTACAAACCGATTATTTGTCAGGAACGGCGCGGACATTGGTGGGGATATTAAAAAACAGGACGTTAGAAGTAAAAGACCCTAACGTACAAAAAGCCAAAGAAATGCTCCTGAACTGGGATTTTCAATTGACGCCTAATTCGGTGGAAGCGGCGATTTACGTGGCGTGGGAAAGCCAATTGAAACAAGCGGTTTATCAGTTGATCGTACCCGAAAAAATCAGGTCTTATTTTAAAACTTTGCCCACCAAGCGTTTGGTAGATGGATTGGTGACTCCCATCTCCGCTTTTGGTTCCGACCCAGTGGCGGCAAGGGACGAGTTACTGGTCAATAGCTTGGGGAAAGCCTTGGAAGTATTGACCAAACGACTCGGCAGCGACATGACGAAGTGGCAGTACGGTCAGCCCAAAAACAAGCACATTTCGCTCAAACACGCTTTGAGCGATTGGGTAAGTGAGGAACAACGGGCCAAAATTAATCTTGGGCCGTTACCCCGTGGAGGCTACGGCGAAACCGTGGGCAATACGGGCAGTATGCTCAATCAGGAACATGGCGCGTCATTTCGAATCATCGTAGATACCGAAAACTGGGATAAAACCCTCGGAATCAATAGCCCAGGTCAGTCAGGAAACCCCGATGATCCGCACTATAAAGATTTGTTTGAGCTGTGGGCCAAAGACGGCTACTTTCCTGTCTATTTTTCCAAAGAGAAAATCAAAGCAGTTTCTGACCGAACTTTGACATTAAAGCCTCAATAGAAATACGTACCTTTGCGCCTCAATTTAACCTCACGGCAGTGGCCTGCAGCGGACTGCCGTGACCGTCCCTGCTTCTCTCCTGCAAGGGTGAGGGCAAAAAGTCTTTCTTTATAAGATGCGTGTTTGTTTTGTAATGCCAGCTTTGCCGCACTATTTCAAGCTCATTCTCAATAAGCTTGTAGAAGCGACGGGCTATGAGATTTTGATGATAAAACCTGCTCAAAAAGGGCAGGCTACGGGGGCGGCAGTCAAGGAAACTACCGACAATACCTTGTTTCGGGTGTTGGAGTTGGAAGAATACCGTACGTGGTATGGAAAACCCTTTTTCAAGAATCTATTGCCTACTTTGTATGAATTTCGTCCCGATATCATCGTCATCACTACTTGGCCTTATTTTCTGTATCTGACCCTCAATCCGTTGTTTTATTGGCGATTACGCAAAACAGGTGCAAAACTCATTGCGCGTGACATTCCATTCAACTACGCTATTTGGGGCAAAGTGAAAGAGTTTTATTATTCAGACAAATTTCTTACTGAAAACCTTCAGAATAAAAAGAAGTCGTGGAAAGGGTTCCTGCTTTTTTGGATAGCGTCTTTTTTGCGTCGGTTGAATTTGCCCTTGGCCGATGCCCACATCAACTACATTGACGAAGCCCACCAAATCATTGGTAGCTATGGCGTGCCTGACGAAAAAATACACGTCATTTCCAACTCGCCCGATACCGACGAGTTGTTAGCGGCTTACGAAACCGTTAAAAAACAGCCTACTATCTTACCTACCAATCCTTACCGCCTGATTCACGTAGGGCGATTGGTGAAGTGGAAACGGGTAGATTTGATTATCGAAGCGGTGCAAAAATTACGTCCTCAATTTCCCCAGATAGAGTTGGTGGTGGTAGGTTTTGGCCCCGAACTGGAGCCGCTGAAGGAACAAACGACGCGTTTGGATTTGACTGATGCAGTTCGGTTTGTGGGGGGGGTGTATGATTCTGTTAGTTTGGGGCAATATTTGCACGAGTCGGCGGTGTATGTGTTGGGAGGGATGGGCGGACTTTCTATCAACGATGCCATGTGTTTTGCCAAGCCTGTGGTTTGTTCGGTAGCCGATGGTACCGAAAAACGACTCGTGCGGGAAGGTTACAATGGCTATTATTTCAACAATGGCGATGCCGACGATTTGGCACGTGTTTTGGAGTTGTTGCTGGCTGATTCCCAACGCCTTCGTACATTTGGAGAGCGTTCATTGGCGATTATAAAAAACGAAATCAATATACACACTGTCATCGAAGGCTATAAAAATGCCTTTGAGTTTGTAATGAAATTGCCATAAGTTTAAACTTACAAATAGAACCCCCATTGGGACGGAACGCCGCGCGGGAAGGGGGCTACACATAACATGAAGATATTAAACATTGTAGGGGCAAGGCCCAATTTTATGAAAGTAGCCCCGCTGCATCGGGCATTTCAGAAAAGAAGCGAAATTGAATCAAAAATCGTCCACACGGGGCAGCATTACGATGCTAAAATGTCGGATGTGTTTTTCAACCAACTTGAACTTCCGCAGCCCCATTATTTTTTGGGCATTGGCGGGGGCTCTCACGCCCAACAAACCGCTAAAATCATGCTCGAATTTGAGAAAGTGATGGAGGTCGAGCAGCCTGATTTGGTGTTGGTGGTAGGCGATGTCACTTCAACCATTGCGTGTGCACTGGTGGCGAGCAAAATGCACGTACCCATCGCGCACGTAGAGGCGGGCTTGCGCAGTGGCGATCGCCGTATGCCCGAGGAAATCAACCGTATTTTGACCGATAGCATTTCAGATTTGCTGTTTGTGACCGAACAAGCGGGCATAGACAACCTCAAGCGCGAAGGCGTACCCGATGAAAAAGTGTTTATGGTCGGCAACTGCATGATTGATTCTTTGGTACATTATCGCCAAAAAGCCCAACAACTCGACGTAATGAGTGGGTTAGGCGTAGAAAAAGGCAACTTTGTGTTGATGACGATGCACCGCCCCGCCAATGTAGATACTCCCGAAGGGCTAACGAGCATTTTGCAGATTGTGGAAGATACGACCCGTTACAAAAAAGTGCTTTTCCCAATTCACCCCCGCACCCGAAACAACATTGAAAAGTTTGGATTAAAACCCCAATTGGACAGCATCCAAGGGCTGATACTGACCGAACCACAGGGATATTTGGAGTTTTTAAACTTGATGGAAAATTCGGTAATGGTCGTAACCGATTCGGGCGGAATTCAGGAAGAAACGACTTATTTGCAAGTGCCTTGCCTGACTTTCCGTGACAGCACCGAGCGGCCCGTGACGGTGGAATTGGGAACAAATCAACTCTTGGCGGACTTGAATCCTGTGACGGTTCACGAAAAAGTGGTGGAAATTTTGGAAGGCCGCACCAAAAAAGGTATCATTCCGCCGCTTTGGGACGGCCACGCTGCCGAGCGCATTGCGGATGTTTTAGTGGAAAGGGGTTGACAGTCCATAGTCGGCAGTTCACAGTTTTACCATTCACCGTTTACCATTTTCTTATGCCTCAACCCATTCGAGCGGAAGCACTTCCCGATAATCCAGACGAGCATTATCGTATTAAGCCCCCTTTTGGGCATCCAAGGTGGTATTACCTCAAAAAACTGCGCCAATTGGTCGAATGGGGGCGGGATAATTACGTTCGGAAACAACTTGGGCAGGAACGTATCAAATTGGCAGATTATGGGTGTGGTACGAAACCTTATATTTCGATTTTTGCCGACGAAAAAATTGAATACTTGGGCATAGACTTGGCTTGGAATCCCCACGCCGAGATTATTGTAGGTTCTGATAGTGTGATTCAATATCCTGATAACCAAATAGATGTCGTGCTCTCCACGCAAGTACTCGAACACGTAGAAGATCCCGAAGGGTATTTGCAAGAAGCACAGCGAATCTTGAAACCCAACGGAACGCTACTGCTTACCACCCACGGTTATTGGATGTACCACCCCGACCCGACGGACTATTGGCGGTGGACTTCCACGGGTTTGCGTAAAGTCGTAGAGCGAAACGGTTTTGAGGTGGTGGCTTTTCGGGGGATTATTGGGCGTTCGGCCATGGGTTTGCAGTTATTTCAAGATGGGATTTTGTTTAAAATTCCTTCTTTCTTGCGTCCTGTTTTGACGATTCCGATGCAGGCCCTCATTGCACTTTTTGATAAAATCAGTTCACAACAAGCTACCGATACCGACGGCTGTACGTACTTGGTAGTGGCAAAGGCGAAGAAGTAACCATGAAATTGTGCATAGCTTATCCGAATCGAAATAATTATTCCGAAACGTTCATTCACAATCACTTGGCTTATTTGCAGCCTGAAATTACGTTATCGGGCGGATGGCGGCCTTATTTGACCAAAGAAAATGAAAGTATTATTACAGCTCCCGCGGGGGAGTTGTTGCGAGTAGGTATTAAGCGTGTTTTATCGGGGTGGTATCCACGTTTTTACACCTATTTTCTCACCAAGTATTTGCAAAAAGAAAAACCAGACGTGGTATTAGCAGAATATGGAATTACAGGTGTAGGTGTCATGGAAGCTTGCCGAAAGACCAATACCCGTTTAGTAGTTCATTTTCATGGTTTTGATGCTTCGCACAGACCTACTATTGAACAGTACCAAAAGGAATACAAGCGTCTTTTTGACATAGCCAATAAAATTGTTGTAGTTTCTAATGACATGGCGGAACAATTAATTGGGTTGGGTGCTTCCTCATCTAAAGTGATTAATAATCCTTATGGAGTCGAGACTGGAAAGTTCTATGGAGCTAATCCTCAGCAAGCTGAGAAAGTTGTATTGGCAGTGGGGCGTTTTACGGGAAAAAAAGCCCCACACTTGACGATAAAGGCATTTGATAAAGTGCTTGAAAAACATCCTGATGCTAAGTTAGTGATGATTGGTGGGGGAGAGCTGTTGGCTTCGTCTCAGAAATTGGTGGACGAATTAGGGATGAAACACGCGGTAAGGATGTTAGGAGTAAAATCGCCTAATGAAGTGGCCGAGTGGCAACGGAAAGCCCGCGTATTTGTCCAACATTCCGTTGTAAATCCCGAAAACGGAGATTCCGAAGGGACTCCCAATACCATTTTGGAGGCATCAGCAGCAGGATTGCCCATTGTAAGTACGCGTCATGCAGGTATTAAAGAAGCAGTAGAACATGGCGAGACGGGTTTTTTGGTGGAAGAAGGTGACTACGAACGTATGGCAGAGTATATATCAATCCTTTTGGAAGATGCTGCTTTAGCGGGTAAAATGGGTCAAGCGGCTCGCCATAAAATGATGAATGAGTATGAAATTGAGTTGCAGACCAAAAAATTGTTAGAAATTCTTAGATAGAATTTATCGTTGGTAATCGGTATATGGAATAGAATGATATGCTGAGGTTCAAATTTAAAAAGTGGGAATTAACGTTTTTGTAAAAAATTGATTAAATGAAAAAAGCTATTCTTGCGCTCATTGAAAAAATGGGATACGAAGTTGTTAAAGCAGGTACTACTCGTTTTACAAATATTGACATAGAAAATGAAAATGATTTTGTAAGGTTAGCCGCTCAATGCCGTCCTTACACTATGACTTCTCTTCAGCGATTATTTGCCCTCAATCAAGCTGTAAATTATCTTTCAAAAAATAATATTGAAGGAGATTTTGTAGAATGTGGCGTATGGAGAGGAGGGAGTTCTATGATGAGTGCGCTTTCTTTATTAGAAAACAAGGATACTTCACGCGACTTATATCTTTATGATACCTTTGAGGGGATGAGTAAACCTACCGAAAAAGATGTAAGTATGGTTGGGGATTTGGCAGAAAATACTTGGCAAGATAGAGATAAATGCGAAGCCGATTTAAACGATGTTCAGACCAATATGAAGCGTACAAACTATCCGTTTTCAAAAATACACTTTGTCCAAGGAAAAGTAGAAGAAACGATTCCTCAAACAGTTCCAGATAAAATTGCTCTGTTGCGTTTAGACACAGATTGGTATGAATCTACCTATCACGAATTAGTACACCTGTTTCCTAAACTAACAAAAGGAGGCGTTCTAATTATTGATGATTATGGTCATTGGCAAGGAGCTCGCAAAGCTGTTGACCAATATTTTGCGGAACAGAAACTGCCTATTTTACTCAATCGAATTGATTATACTGGGCGTATTGCGATTAAACTATAGCCATTGCTAATTTATTCATGGGTATTATCGTTCGGCAAAGCCTTAAAAGTTCCATTGTAACGTATGTGGGAGTGATGATAGGGACCATCAACGTCCTTTATCTTTACAATGCCTTTTTGTCCACCGACCAAATGGGGCTGTACAGTGCTATGACCAGCTTTCCGATGGTTTTTGCGTCTTTTACGCAGTTAGGGATTCCCTTGATTGCTGTTCGTTTTTTCAATCGTTTCAACGACGAACTGAAACAGCACAATGGTTTTTTTGTGTTTTTGCTGGTGGCGCCTTTGTTGGGGTGCTTTATTTTTAGTTTGTTGTACCTCTTTGGGAGTGATCTGTTTCGGTGGATATACGAAGATGGTTCGCCTCTGTTGGTAGAATACTATTACTATCTGCTTCCATTGACGATCTCTTTAGTCTATATGACAGTTCTGGAGTCGTATGCACGCGTCCACCTGCGTATTGTAGTGCCTGCGATGATTCGTGAGCTGGGAATTAAGCTAACCAACTCGGCCTTGGCCATCGCATTTGCCATGCATTGGATTCGTTTTGACCAATTAATTGCGGCATTGGTATTGGTGCATTTCTTTGCGGTCTTGGCTTTGTTGGGCTATCTGCAATGGCTCGGAAGGCTCTATTGGAGAGTTGATTTTAGCTTTGTCCGCAAGCCCGTTTTTAAAGAAATGTGGCAGTACGGACTATGGGTAATTATGGGTGGAGTAAGTGTCACGCTGGCAATGAATATTGAGAAATTTTTCTTGGCGGCCTACCAGAATGGGATGACCAATACCGCGATTTTTGACATTGCTTCCAAAATAGCCCTCATTATTGCCATTCCCCGAAATGCCCTTGCCTCCATCAGTACGCCGCTTTTGAACGAGTCTTGGCAGCGCAACGACATGGCGCACATTGACGAAATTTACAAAAAATCTTCCCTTAACTTATTGATTATCGGGGGGGTATTGTTTTTGGGGATTTGGTGTAATATTGATAGCATTTTTAAAATCATCCCTAAATCGGCGGTGTATGAACAAGGGAAATGGGTTGTGCTTTTTGTGGGATTGGGAAGGGTAGTTGACATGGCAACAGGCTTGAACTCCGAGCTTCTGATTGGCTCAAAATATTATCGTTATGACCTTGTTTTTTATATGTTTCAGACCGTGATGCTGATCATTGCCAATGCTGTTTTGATTCCGCTCTATGGATTCAACGGTGCGGCTTTGGCGATGCTGGTAGCCCTGACTTTGTACAATTGTACTAAATTCTGGTTTATCTACTCCAAGTTTGGCTTACAACCTTTTACGCCTAATACGCTCAAAGTCATTGCCTTGCTGATAGGTACTTTTGGTATTACCAGCCTGATTCCCACGTCTGCCGATGACCTTGAAATGGCCTTGATTGGGATTGTTATCAAATCGTTGGTCATCGTGGCGGTCTTTGTCGGAGGGGTTTTGGGGTTGAGAATTTCGGAAGATGCCAATCAAACGGTAGAAGCACTTTGGGGTAAAGCAAAAGCGTTGCTGAAATAAATGGATGAGTGGTCGAAAGAGTGGTCTGACCTGTAAATGAATACAAGGGTCAGACCACTCCTACCATTCCTACATGGGCGTTTCTTTAGCCTTTGAGTTTGTAAACCCGCCCGCTACTGGGAGCCATGTGCGTTTTGTCTTTTAACATTTGAGCTGTTTGAAACACAAGCTGATAGCCTTTGAGGGGTATTTTTTTGAGTTCTACTTCATGTTCATTGTCTAAGTTGGCCACAAAAATGTAGGTAGGATCATTGGCCAGCGTCCACGCGACAAGTTTATGCTGAGCCGTAGCATCTGGGGGTACTATCCACCGTATTGCTTGATCGGCAATTTTATCCCAAATCATTTCCGCAAAGAGGCGCAAGTGGGTAAGTTGGATAAACTGCTGAATATTCTCTCCCCACACAAAAGGCCCGTGGGTCACTTTATCGGTTTCAGCATCATCGTGGATTTGAAATACGTACAGTTTAGTATATTCTTCGTTTTGTCCGCGTTCTTGGTGCAGGTTTCGTACCTCAAAACCCAAGCTGTAATAACTCGGCATATCGGTTAAGAATAACCCCAAAAAATAGCGCACAATGTTGCCCGTTTGGTAAAATCCATCGAATCGGGGGTCATCTTTGTCAGCAGTAATCACCGTAAAACTGGGAGCAAACTGCCGTGTACGAAGTAACACGTCGTATTCCGAAAATCGTTGCATAAACTCCTCTGAACCAACCACCGAGGCTTGCAAATCGCCCAAGGTTGCATCGGCTTCTATGGCTTCTAAGTGATCTAATTCGTCGCCGTAGCCCATCACATTGGGTGGGGCAATGAAAGTTTCGGCATAAAATGCAAAATGCGGACTGCTGTGGTGTTGGACGTATTTTTTTACGGCACACAATGGATCGTAAAAGGCATTGGTCAGGGCGGGGACACCGTCGGGGCGCATTTGCACGTGCGCCATATCGCCACGCATGAAATCAAAATTAAACTCTTGCTGACATTCGTGGTACTTTCGGGTAAAATACTTCCAAGCGGCCAAATTAGGGCGGTCAAAGTCAAGTTCCCACTGTTGATTGTCATTTTTGGAATGATAAAAACGGTAGCGAGTCAACGGCCCAAACACCCGCGACATGGCTTGGGGATGGTCAAATTCGTACTGATACCAAGGGGTGCCCCGCTCATCGAGTACAAAAACGTCGGGATTGATATGCAGTCCCCGATAAGGCGGGGCCATGGTCATTGGTAGCGTCTCAAAGCCCTGATGTACGAGTGTTTGCATCAGTTCTAACCTTCTACGTAGGCGCTGTTGTTGGTCAAAACCAAAAATAATTTCTTGGCGTTTTTTATCACTAAGAAGCGGAATTTCCGAATCAAAAAGTACCTCTTTGCCAAAAGTCAACCAACTACCATCGGCAGTACCGTGGTGGTGTAGGTATTGCCAAATGCTATCTTCTACCTGTTGCCAAACATTTTCGGAATGGTCAACGAGTCGCCCGCCGTCACGCCGAACCCATTCAAACAAGCGGGGGTGCATCAACACAATCTCCGAAAAACGGTCGGTGTGCGGAATTACGTCCAATCCTACTGTTTTGCCAAGGGCGTGGAGTAAGTTGACCACTACTTTGAGTTGTTTCTCGACGTTGTCTAACCAAGGTACGGCGCGTTGGAGTTGCCAACTGTAAAACTCCCCGTTGATATTCCAGCTTACTTTGCCGTACAAACTTCCTACTACGCCAGGCTCCCAAATAGGTAATAAGTGGATAGAGTCGTGAAATTTAGGAAGGGTAAGAGCATATCCTACTACATTCCAAAAGTTCCCAATTGGACGGACATTTACCCCTACCCGGGTTGATTTTTTGAGCCATTGGCCGTCTGATTGGAAAGCTTGCGGCGAGGTAATGGTCTCGTTTGGGTTGAGGGCACGGCTCAGGGTTTCTGAACCTAACCTTTTTTGCAGGATGTCAAGGATTTGAAAAGCATCGAATTTTGTGGCAAATTCGGGGAGTAATTGAGGTACAAACGAAACGTGAGTACGCTCATACTCAGTTAGAAAATGATGGAAGGTGCTACGCCATTCCTGCACGTACGCCGTGCGCGTCAGTGAAGTAGAAGAAATAGATAAGTTCATCATAGGTTTTGTAAGTTGGCAAAATAATACTTTTTTTCAGAAAAGTACAAAGGAATTGACTAAATGACCTCTCAACGGGAATCTCTTTGGGGGCAACTCGCTCCGTGCTAAAAAATGGCCTAAACCCTATCTCTTACCACACGGGCAGTCCCGAGTACGAGCATAAAGCTAAAGAATTACGTAAATTTTATGGAAGACATATTGAACTTGGAATAAACCTTATATCTTCGTAAGTATTCCACTTCAACTTCTATGCTATGATAGTCAGTAACAATCTTCGATTTACTTTTTTTGTCCTTGTAATTTT
>JBGAUP010000003.1:35868-62791 GCA_044228585.1 Runella sp.
CCAAAACGTCGCCATCGTCAACCCGCGAATTGCGTACGATGATAGTACCTTGACCAAGAGTACGCTCCCCCTGATGATGCCCTACAACCGCATCATTGACCCCGCGGGTACGGTGGTTCGTTACGGTGATTTAGATTTAGAAAATCATACCTTAGACCTCAAAAAAATTCCAAATACAAAATGGTTGGTGGTCGAAGACCGTTACGGAATTGTGGTATTGGATACCGAAAAACAAAAGATTTTAGACCGTTGGGCTTATAAACAGCTCGTTGATTATCGAGGATTTACGAGCACTTATTCGGGTATTCAAGTTTTTCAAAAAGACAACCAAACGCGTTTTTTTTGGAGTGCAGCCCATACGGGTAAAAAGGCATCAGTCGTGCTGGAAGCGAGTTGGGATGGTAGCAAAATAAAAGTACTCAATTCCTACTCGTTTGCGCCCGAAGGTGAATCTCCGTTGGCACTTCCCAACGAAGTCGCTATTCAGACCGAGCAAGGAAAAGACTACCTCTACGTAGTGCTTAATGGGAATAACCAATTCGTGAAAATTGATTTGCAAACCAAACAAAACGTTTGGAAGGTACCTACGGGCGTAGCTCCCTACGGTGTTACACTGGCCAAAGGCAAAGCTTTCGTGAGCAATTGGGGAGGGGCAATTCCTGCCGCTGTCACTACGAAAGAAACGGCGGGAGTACCTTACGGAAAAGCATTTGTTGACCCGAAAACGGGAGCCACTAATGAAGGTACGGTCAATGTCTATGAATTGACCAACGGAAAACTACTGAAAGAAATAGCGGTGGGTTTGCACCCCAATGACCTCATTACGGATGCAAACGAAGACTTTGTATATGTGGCCAATGGTAACAGCGACAATATCTCGGTGATTTCAACGCAAGATTACGGCGTCAAAGAAACCCTATCGGTGCAGTTAATTTCGGGGGATTTGGGATTTCTGGGCGATACCCCCAATGCTTTAGCGATAAAGAAGGATGGGACAGTTTTGTACGTGGCCAATGGCTTAGACAATGCACTTGCGGTAATAAAATTAGGAGAAAAAGCCTCTAAAAATGGCAAAGGAAGCAGTACCATCACGGGGTTTATTCCCACCGAAGCCTATCCTGCAGGTATTGAGCTGGACGAAGGGGCTTTGTACGTTAGCAATTTAGAAGGAGAAGGCGCACGAGTGAATAGCAATGAAATAGGGGGAGAACAAAAACAAAATGAAAAAGGAGCTTATAACTCGCATCGGCAGCGGGCTACGCTGTCTATTATTCCGTTGCCTACTGATGCTACATTGGCTACTTATACGCAGCAGGTAAAGGAACAAAATTTGACCTTTAGGGCTGAAATAGCCCGTTTGCTTCCCCGAAAAAAAATAGCACCTGTCCCGGTTCCTGAGCGTATTGGCGAGCCTTCGGTGTTTAAACATGTAGTGTATATCATCAAAGAAAACCGAACCTATGACCAAGTATTTGGAGATATACTGGCAGGAAAAGGAGATAAATCGCTGTGTATTTTTGGGCAGGAAGTAACGCCCAATCAGCATAAATTGGCCAGCGATTTTGTATTGATGGATAATTATTACGTGTCTGGAAAATGCTCGGCAGAAGGACATCAGTGGACAGATGCTGCGATGGTGAGCGACTACGTGGAAAAAAATGTTCGTAGTTGGTTTCGGAGTTATCCCCACGTGCAAGAAGATGCGTTGGTGTATCATAAAAACGGTTTTTTGTGGGACAATGCCCGAAACCACGGAAAAACGGTACGGATTTACGGCGAAGCCTGTGAACCCCATTACGATACTAAAATTAGCTGGATAGACCACTACAACAATTACTTGGCCAACAAGCCTTTTGAGTTTCATAATACAACTACTATTTCGAGCGTATTGCCCATGTTGTCGCCCACTTTTCCAGGGTCGGACGATATGAAAATTCCTGACCAAATCAGGGCGTCGGCTTTCATCAAAGAATTGGAAGCGTACGAAAAAATGGAGGGCGACCAGTTTCCTGAGCTGTGTATCATGGCTTTATCAGTAGATCATACGGTGGGTACGCGGCCCGACTTTCCCCGTCCCGAAGCCATGGTGGCCGACAATGACTTGGCACTTGGGCGTATCGTAGAAGCCATTGCCAAAAGTAAGTTTTGGAAAAACACGGTCATCTTTGTGACGGAAGACGATTCCCAAGCGGGATGGGATCACGTGTCGGCCTATCGTACTACGGGTCAGGTGATTAGTCCGTATAGCCGTTTGCAAAAAACGGTCTCGACCAACTACAACCAAACCTCCATGGTGCGAACGATTGAGCAGATTTTGGGACTTCCCCCGATGAATGTGATTGATGCCACAGCCTTGCCGATGTTTGATTGTTTTGTGAATCAACCCTCAGATTATCAGTATGTGGCGGAGAAAAACAACATCCCACTTGATAAAATGAACCCGAAACTTTCGATGTTAAACAGCCGAGAGAAACACTACGCCGAATTATCGCTCCGTCCCGAATTTGATTTTATAGATAGTGGACAAGATGACGTAATGAATCGAATTTTGTGGTTTGCAGCCAAAGGAAAGGAGAAATACCCGAAAAAATTTGCGGGAAAAGCGGAGGAGGAAGAAGACGAAGATTAGCCTTATTTGACTTGAACGAAAAAGCCCCAAAACGCGCAGTTTTGAGGCTTTTTCGTTGGCTTGGATCGCAACTATGTTTTTTTGACTGCTACCGCACTTGGTCCCTTTTGACGTACTTCTATTTCAAAAGTTACTTTATCGTTTTCTTTGATGGGATCACTCAATTCATTGATATGAACGAAGATACTTTCCTGCGTCTTGAGGTCTCTGATAAAACCATAGCCCTTTTGTTCGTTAAAAAAGGTAACCACTCCTTCCCGAATGAGGTCGGCTGGGTCGGTTTCTTCTTGTTTAGCAACGCCAAGTTGAATATCCTCGCTGTTGATCGTTTTTTTCTTTTTGGGGTCGGGAGGGGTAGAAGTAATATTCCCATTTTCGTCAACGTAGGCAAACATTTCGTCTAAGCTCATGCCTTTTTTGGCGTTGGCCTGACGTTCCTCTTTCTTTTCCTCTTTGTCCTTCTTCTTCTTTAGTCGTTTCTTTTCTCTTTCTTTTTTACTGAATGTTTCTTGGGAACTGGCCATATTTTGTGGTTCTTAATCGTTAAATGTGTTAGTGAAAATGAATTTGGGATTGAAAAATTAAGTAAAGATACCCAATGACTAAATTTAACGACTTAGATTAATTACTTACAACAATCGGGTAACCAGACGTTTACAAGAAAATAATAGGTAACTATGGGTAGTTTATTAATAATGACAACAGTAATATTAGCTTAAAAATTGCTAATTGCCTGAAATTAGGCAAAATAAATATTTTCAACATCGGTTTTTTCGTCTTATCTCCGCACTTCGGAAGCGTTAAAAATAAGCATATACCATCTTTATAGTTAAGAGCTTGCCTATCTCGAAAATAAGCACAAGATTACGTTTGACTTTATCTAAAACACATGAAACACCTCCTTTTTCTCTCGTTTTTTATTGTCAATATAGCTGTAGCCCAACAAGCGAATGAAATCCGTCTTATCATTCGTTCCGACGACATTGGCTTTTGCCACACTGCCAATGAAGCTTGTATGAAGGTATATACCGAGGGAATTAGTCGGTCGGTGGAGATTTTGGCCACGGCCCCTTGGTTTATGGAAGCCGTGAAATTATTAAAAACCCAACCCCATTACGACGTAGGCGTTCACCTGTGTTTGACAAGCGAGTGGGAAAATCTCAAATGGCGACCTCTAACTTCTGCGCCAACGCTTACTGACGCAGACGGCTATTTCCCGCAGTTTATTTGGGAGAACAAAAGCCTCAAAAACAGTGCTTATTTACTCCAAAAAAACATCAGCGTAGCGGAAGTAGAGCGTGAATTTAGAGCGCAAATTGAATTGGTCAAAAAGCACTTACCTTGGGCAAGTCATCTTTCAGCCCACATGGGTTGTACCAATGCCAACGCTGAGGTCAAAGCAATGGTCGAGCGACTTGCCGCAGAGTACCGATTGCCCATTCAAATGCCCAAAGAGATATTGAGAATCCAAGGATTTGGAGGGGCAACCAAATCTCCCGAACAAAAAGAACAAGATTTGGTCACGATTTTGAAAAACCTAACCCCAGGTACTCATTTTTTGGTTGAACATCCAGGCTATGACCGTGGCGATATGAAAGGGGTAGGCCACGTGGGTTATGAAAACGTGGCCTACGACCGTGAGGGAGTAACGCGGGCATTTACGAGCGCTGCTGTCAAAAAAGTGATAGCCGAACGGAATATCAAATTGATAAGTATCAAGGAGGCTTTGGAGTAATGATAGATTTTTTAGGCGCGAAAACAGGGTTTAGAAATTTAATTTTTATCCATTACTACTACACTTTCGGCTTCGTAAGTGCCATTTTCCGTCTTTAAATTAAACACTTGAGATACTGTGCGGGCGTTTGGTTCAATGGCCATGATTTCGGCAGTTAGGTAGCGTCCCGATACCGCATCTCGTACAAAAAGCCAATCTCCTTTTTGGAGTTCTTGCACCTTTCGTTTGCCCAGCAAGGTCAGAATGGGGTGGTTAGGAGTAGCTTCGAGGGCAATCAGTCCTCCTTTGAGGTGCGTACTTACCCACGCTTGGCCATTGGGCCGAATCAAAATTCGACTTAGTTTGAAAGAACCTTCGTGGAAATCTACCCTAACTACCTTGCTGGAGGTGAGGCCAGTTACGGTGTCTCCGATTTTCATCTCGGCAATGGGCTTTTCGCTGCCATCGGCCAAGTTGATGAATGTCTCCGCGGGAAAACATAAATCATTTGGGTCTTCGACGGCTTCTGAGGGGGGGGCTTTGGTATGCTCTACCCCTAACTGTGACAACATGTGCGCTACACAGACCGCAAATCCATTGGCTACTTTATTGTTGTTTTTAAGGTCGTTGAGGTATTGCGTCCATACTTCGTTGGAAGCCAACTTGTTGGGAATTACCAAGTTTATTTGTTTGCCTTGCATGGTAAACACGGCCAAAGAACCGATGTTTTTGGGGTTTGCACCTTCCAAGATTTGGTACAGATAAATCTTGCGTTCGATACCATCGCTCAAATTGAAGGGATAAAAAGGCTTATCTTCGGGGCGGTCGAAAACAAACCCTTGCTCCCGCACGTACGTCTTTTTTTCAACATTTTTGATAGTCACCGTTTTTACCTTGGCGTACTCTGCCAACGTAATGCCTCGTTGATTGGTTTGTGCGTGGACGCACAAACCAATCGTACATAAGAAAAATAAAATGAACCGCATGGAGTGAATGTTAACTGACAGATTTGGCAAATGCTTCTTTGAACGCTTTCATTTCGTCCATGGTCCCTATGCTGACGCGGCACCAGTGCTGCTGGTCAAAAAACCAACTCTTCACACTGACCCCCTCGGCCATCATTTTTTGGAGAAGCATTTGCCCTTTCATTTTAATTGGAAACAAAACAAAGTTTGCTGATGAAGGTAAATAGGTATAATCCATCGCTTTGAGCGTATCACAAAGAAACTTCTTCGACTCAAGCGTGTTTTTTAGTACCATTTCTTGAAAGGCTTTGTCCTTAAAACTGGCAATAGCTGCCGCCGCTGAAGTAGCCGAAACCGTAAACCCACCTGAGCAGTATTTGCGTAATTCTTTCAATAAGGCAGGTTGTCCAAGCGCGTAGCCAATTCTCAAGCCTGCAAATCCGTGAAGTTTAGAGAGCGTTCTCAAAATCAGTACGTTTTGTCCCTTGCGAATACAATCTGTCATGCTATCGGTAGCTGGATTGGCGGCATAATCTATGTAGGCTTCATCTACCAGTACGGTTGATTTCGGCGAAACGGCTTCGCAAAACGAACGGAGTTTTTCGGCGGGAAGCATAACCCCCGTGGGATTGTTTGGATTGCACACATAAATCATACTGGTGTCGGTGCTTACCCGGGTAGCCATGGCATCCAAATCATATTGATAATCTTTGGTCAAGGGCACTTTGTCAAGTTGCATGGTGGCGCCATCTTCGCGGGCGTCACGTCCTGATATATAGCAAGTTTCGGCAATCATTACTTTGCCTTTGGTGGCTGCCATCATCAAACTTCCCATCAACAATTCCGACGAACCCGCGCCTAAAAGTACTTGGTCGGGCGATACTCCGTGCATTTCGGCAATGGTTTTGCGAAGTTCCACCGTAACAGGGCCTGCGTACAAAAATGCTTTGGGGGCAGCATCATAAATGGCTTTAATGGCCGAGGGAGCTGGCCCCCACGGATTTTCGTTGGACGATAGTCGGGCTTTGATTTGAGGCGCCGCCGCCAATAAAGCTTCTTGCATCAACTCCATTTCACGTTCGGCATACACGTCCAAAATACCAAACGAATTTGGAGGCGAAGCAATGGCTTGGTGAGATTGACCCAAAGCAATTCCAGTCGAAGCAAGCAAGCCTGACTTCAACCAATCACGACGATTGAGGATAGATGACATAATGACTTAGTAATAAAGGTTTCTGTTTGATTTCCAGAAGAAAAATATAAAACCCTCGCTTGGCGGCGAAAAAAGGTATCTCGAAATCTAAGTAGAGCTTATGGCTATATAATTACGAAGATTTACGAAATAGCTTTCATGTGCAAAATTAGAAAAAGATAATTTAAGTCCAAGTTTTTTGTTAAATATAAAAAACTAAAAAAATGCAAAAAATCAATATTTTGTATATTTTATTTATAAAAACAAACTAAAAAAAATAAAATAATCAAATTACTCTGTAAAATTACTCATAAAATAAACTAATTGATATTTTAGTGTTTTTTGAATAAAATATGGGTTTTGAAGATTTTAAAAGAATATAATTTTTTTAAACAAAGAATTAGTTGTATTTTTTGTATAAAAACATAAAAAATTTAAAAATTATTGCCAATAAATTTGATTATTCAATTTTAACAGCATACTTTCGATTCATAATTACGAAAAAGTACAATTTGCTACTCGTTGATAAACTTCTTTGGCCGCACTTGTAGAGGCTTATCAACATCGAGAATTAAGGCATAAATAACCTGTATTCTCGCAACTGTATCGGCGCTTTTTGCTTGGAAGAGTTGGTACGTTAAACAAAAACTTACATACAAATCACTATTGTAAAAGGTAAAACAGGAAAAACGTATCTGTGTACAAGATAGGTTTATAATTTTCCTGAGACGACAAAGGAGGAAATGTCCTCTTGCTTGGCCACGCTCGCCCGACTGTGACGGTTGTTGGCACTTATGCGGCCTGTGTTCAATGATTTTGCACAGTCGGTGCGTAGCGTGAATGTTTCCAAACATACATTTAAGAACCAAACTATTACCAGATGAAAAAATTTCTATTACTATCAGCATTGTTGATGACCGCTTGGGCAGGATATGCGCAGCGGTTCGTCACAGGTACGATAACTTCCAAGGATGAGGGTATTTTGCCAGGAGTGAACATACTACTAAAAGGTTCCAGAACGGGAGTCGCTGCGGATGGAACAGGTAGTTATAAAATAAGCGTTCCCGACGACAACGCCGTATTGGTGTTCAGTTTTATTGGATACAGCGTTCAAGAAATCCCAGTTGGAAATCGCTCTACAATCAACGTTGAGCTGTTGCCCGACGTAAAAGCGTTACAAGAAGTGGTTGTAACTGCTTTTGGGATTGAAAAAGAGAAGAAAGCGCTTGGATACACAGTTCAGGAAGTAAAAGGCTCACAAATCGTGGAGGCACGTTCCAACAACGTGGTCAATAACTTGGCTGGTCGGGTAGCTGGTGTGCGTGTTCAGAGTAACGGTGGGCCAGGGAGCGGTTCAACGGTACAGATTCGGGGTGCCTCTTCGGTATCGGGCAATAACCAACCGCTTGTAGTTATTGATGGTGTACCCATTGACCAAAGTACTTCTAACTCAATGACCAGTGGTGAAAAACAATTTGGTGGTGGTTTGTCGGAAATAAGCCCTGACAACATCAAGGATATTAGTGTATTGAAAGGACCAAACGCCGCCGCTTTGTATGGTTCGCGGGCGGCCAACGGGGTTATTTTGATTACCACTAAAAACGGGGCTGGTACCAAGGGCATCGGGGTAGAAGTAAACTCTAATGTTACGTTTGAGCGCCCATTGGTAAAGCCTGATTTCCAAGATATGTACGGCGGTGGTAATGGCTATCGCACTTGGTATTCTGATGGTTGGTCGGGGGCCATCACGGGCGATGCAATTCCCCAGTACCGCGCTGCTTACGGCCCTAATGCCCCGTTGTTTGGAACGGATGGAACGGACGAAAGCTGGGGGGCACCTTTGGATGGCCGTTTGGTTCGTCATTGGTGGTCGGGTACGCAGGTTGCGCCGCTTACTCCACAACCCAACAACTGGGAAGAGTATTGGGAGACGGGTCAAACGCGAACTAATAACGTAGCAGTTTCGGGTGGGAACGACAAAGGTAATTTTCGCCTTTCGATTGGTCGGATGGGACAGGATGGTATCATGAAAAGCAATGATTTCTATCGTAACAACTTTAAGTTAAATACTGGCTATAACTTTACGCCAAAACTTAACGTAACGCTTTCGGCTGAATACATCAAATCGGGTTCTAAAAACCGGGGCTATCAAGAAGGACAGCAGTTTATTTGGTCGCACCGCCACATTTCGTGGGAGCAACACAAAAACTACGAAGATTATACCGCTACCCATATTCAACGCGCACTCCCTGGCCGTTTGCCAGATAGCGATCCGCCAAACTGGCAGCATACATTCTTTACCAATCCATTCTTCATCAATGATAATCTTCCATTGAGTAACGTAAAAGATCGCTTGGTAGGAAACATTGCTTTGAACTATAAAATTACGCCTTATTTGAGTCTGATGGCGCGTTCGGGGACTGATTTTTGGTCGGATACGCGGATTAATATTATCAACTTTGAGCGGGTTCGTAACGGAAACCGTACGCCAGGTCAGTATTCGGAAGAAGTATTGCGGGCGCAGGAAACCAACTCCGACGCTATCTTGACTTTCAACAAATCGTTCACAGAAGATATTTCTATTACGTCTCAATTTGGCGGTATTCTTCGCCAAAACTACTATAAGCGTAACTTTACTCGGGTGGGAGAGTTGGTGGTTGACGGTCTTTACAACCTCTCAAACTCTGTACCAAGCATCAACACCGTTGAAAGCCGTATTGAGCAAACCGAAATGCAGTCTCTTTTCGGGACATTTCAAGTGGGCTGGCGTAATGCCTTATTTTTGGATTTGACGGCCCGCAACGACTGGTCAAGTACGTTGCCTTCCGATGCTCGTTCATACTTCTATCCTTCGGCTTCGGTCAGTGCGGTATTTACCGATTTGCTTAATATTCAGAGTTCTATCTTGACCTTTGGCAAGGTACGCGCCAGCTGGGCGCAAGTAGGAAACGACGCTCGTCCTTATCAATTGAACCAAGTGTATCGCTCAGGGGGGGCTTGGAGTGGATCTACCCCGCAGTATTTTGAGAATACAACTATCCCCAATTCAGGCCTGAAGCCTGAAATTACGACAGGTATTGAATTTGGGATGGATTTGCGCTTTTTGCGCGGCAAAGTGGGTTTGGATCTTACTTATTATAACCAAACTTCACGCAACCAAATCCTCGGCGTGGAAATTTCTAAAGCAAGTGGATACAACAACCGTATCTTAAACGCGGGTGAAATTGAAAATAAAGGAGTAGAAATTGTCTTGAGCGGCACGCCTTTTAGAGCAGCTAATGGATTTACGTGGGACGTAGCGGTAAACTACGCACGCAATCGAAATAAAGTGATTGCCTTAGCTGATGGATTAACCACCTTGATTTTGCACCAACAACGTGGACTTAACTCCGAGGCACGCGTGGGAGAGGCTTACGGAACCCTATTCGGTATTGGATTTGAACGTAGCCCCGATGGTCAGATTATTTACAAAGATGGCTTGCCTGTTGTATCTACTACGCCACGTATTTTGGGTAATATTCAGCCTAAATGGACAGGTGGTTTGAGCAATACCTTTACTTACAAAGGTGTTTCACTTTCGGCTTTGGTGGATGTACGCATTGGCGGGGATTTCTTCGACGAAGGTACTGGTACGGCACGCTGGACGGGTCAGTACGAAGAAACCGCCGTGGGTCGTGAAGAGGGTATCATTGGAAAAGGCGTGAAAGTAGTAAGCACAAATGCTGATGGTTCGGCAGTGTATGCGCCCAACGACATCATCGTAGCCGCCAACCAATTGTATGGTTACAACAACCCTCGCCGCTATCACGAAGCCGTTATCTATGACGGAAGCTATGCAAAATTGCGCGAGCTGACTTTGGGCTACAGCATTCCTGAGGCATTGTTGAAAAAATACATGATTCGTACCGTTAAATTCTCGGTAGTTGGTCGCAACTTAGCTATTTTGTTCAGCAACCACCCCCATATTGACCCAGAAGTTGACCGCTTTGGAGGAAACCGTCAGGGTTTTGCCTACGGAGAGTTGCCAAGTTCTCGTAGCTTAGGCTTCAATTTGACCTTTGGATTCTAAATTACTTGATGGTAGTGCAACCCTTGCCATCAAGTTTTAATCAAACAGATTTACACTATGAAAAAATACATATTACTCTCTTTGGCCATGATTCTTACGGCCACGTCTTGTACGAGTGAGTTCGACGAGATGAATGTGGATCCCAACAACCCCACCAAAATTAGTGCTCAGTATCTGTTACCCTATGCCCTTGAGCGTTCCATTGATCGTTATTGGGGTGGGAGAACCCGTTTTGAGCGTCTTAACCTCGACGGTGCCATGCTTTGGATGCAGTACCTTTCGCGGAATATCTATTCCAATGAAGGGGATAATTATGGTATTTCACCTGCTATGCAGAACAACAACTGGCAAGCATTTTTTAACGATGGATTGGTGAACTTTCAACGAATTATTACCGAAACTGGGCCTCAGGGGAGTGCCCCTAACACAAATTATGAAGGGGTGGCTTTAGTCATGCGTTCGTGGTTGTTTTCGGTGATGACTGACCTTTGGGGGGCAATACCTTACAATGATGCGCTCAAAGGTACGGCAATTGAAGCGATTTATACTCCCGCTTATGACTCGCAGGAGAAAATCTATGAAGCCTTGTTGAATGATTTGAAAATTGCCAACGAGAAGTTAAACCCTGCTGGGCCAGCTATCTCTGGGGACATAGTACACAACGGAAACATCCTGCGTTGGAAACGTTTTGCTAACTCATTGAGGTTACGTTTGGCTAACCGGCAGGCCGCCAAAAAACCAGCAGAGTCGCGGGCAATTATGCGTGAGATTCTCAGCGACCCTACAAAATACCCTATTATCACGGCCAATGCTGACAATGCCGTTTTACGCAGTACTTCCGTTTTGCCAAGCAATAACGAATGGCATCAAGTGTTGATTCAGGAAAGCCGTACCGACTGGAATATCAGCAGTACACTTGCTGATAAAATGAATGGCCTTAACGATACTCGTATCACTGTTTATGCTAACCCAGTGGGAGGCAAATACGTAGGCCATCCCAATGGTTTGCCCGATGCTATTGCAACAACCTATTTGGCTACCAGTTCGAACGTTGGTTCTGCCTTTACCCGCATTGATGCCCCAAGCGTACTCATGACGGCTGCTGAGGTAAACTTGATTTTGGCCGAAGCCGTACTTGATGGTGACATTACGACTGGAACTGCCAAGGGGTATTTTGAGGCAGGAATCACTGCCTCTTTTGAACAATATGGACTGACTGTACCCGCTACCTATTTTGCTACTCTTGGTGCAGTAACTCGTGAGAAAGTGTTGGATCAGAAATGGATTGCCCTTTTCGGGGTAGGAATAGAGGCATGGACAGAGTATCGTCGTACGGGTTTCCCAGTATTGCCACCTAAAGATCCACGTGCCGTTTTTGAAAATGATGGCGTATTGCCTACTCGTTTACCGTATCCAGGAAGTGAATATTCGCTCAATAAGGCAAGCTTAGACAAAGGAATCGCTCTCAATGGTGGCGCCGACAACATGAAAACCAAATTATGGTGGGTAGAGAAGTAAGTATAATTAATAAGTATTAAAAACTATTTTTTGTCATTTTTTCGTTTTTTATTTAGTTTTTCAGCAAAAAACAAGGTTAATAAATGTAAAATGACTAATTTAGTACCCTAAAATCGGTTAAAATAAACCAATAATCATAAAAACACTAAAGTAATGACGCAGATTATCAACCGTCGCAGTTTGCTAAAATCTGGTTTAATGACCCTCGGAGGTATGGCTGCTGCGCCTGCAATCGGTGCCTTTGCCAATACACCTTCTCGCTTGGATGCCAATGGTAATATCTTCCATAGCCCCTTATTGAGAGAGACGTTCTTGGAAAACCCGCCTAAAACGCCTCCTACGATGATTCGTATCAATGCCAATGAGAATCCATACGGCCCGCCAATGACCGCTCGCAAGGCGGTGGCAGAGTCGGTAGCGACGGGAAGCCGCTATTCGTGGAAAGAGCTGGAAAACTTGATAGGAAAAATAGCGAAGAAAGAAGGGGTAGCCCCCGACCATATCATGATGGGGCCAGGCTCGTCAGATTTGTTGGAAAAAGTAGCGATTGTTTTGTTCCAAAAAGGTGGAAACGTTGTGTCGGCTGACCCAACCTACATGTCGTTGGTGAAAGTGGCCGAAGCAACAGGGGCTACTTGGAAGGCTGTGCCTTGCAAAGGAGATTGGTCACACGACTTGAAAGCAATGGAAGCGGCCATTGACAAAGATACCAAACTGGTCTATATCTGCAATCCTAATAACCCTATGGGAAGTATCACATCGGGTAAGGAATTGCTTGACTTCTGCTCACGTGTTTCGGAGAAAGTGCCCATTTTTGTGGACGAAGCTTACCTTGAATTGGCCGTAGGGGCCGATACCCAAAGTATGGTGTCGTTGTTGACCCAAAAGAAAAACGTCATTATTGCCCGCACATTCTCCAAAATCATGGGTATGGCAGGCTTGCGCGTAGGTTATATTGCGGCATTACCCTCTACGCTCGACCAAATCCAAAAAATTACCCGTGGTGGAATGGGTATCACACAAACTTCAATCGCGGCTGCGGTAGCGAGTATGGACGATGCCGAGTTTCAGGATATGACCCGTAAACTTAACCATGAGGTGAAAACATACCTCTGCAAAAACTTGGACCGTATGGGATATAAGTACGTAACATCCTATACCAATTTCGTGATTTTCCCTATCAATATGCCTGGCAAAGAAATGCTCCAGAAAATGATGGCCAAAGGAATCATGGTTCGTGGCTATGAGATTCAGGGCAAACCTTGGTGTCGGGTGAGTATGGGTACGATGGATGAAATCAAACAGTTCGTAAGTGCACTTGAATCAATAAGCTAATTAGTAGCGAGAAGTGAGTAGTCAGGACGGGTCCGCCCGTGCGGTGAGAATGATGAAAAGCATTCCATTCCTCACTTCTGACTTCTCACTGCTCACTTCTGACTCCTCACTTCTTCCCCTAAAATTATGAGCGAAGCTTTACAAAAAGCAATAACCCTTTTGGCATTAATTGGGTTAGGACTGATATTGCGTTCGAAGTTTAAACACAAAGAACAAACCAACGGAATCAAAGAGATGGTACTTTCGGTAGCTTTGCCCGCTACCATCTTCATAGCTTTGATGAAAATAGACGTAGATGCGAAGCTCATTATTGTGCCTGCATTGACTTTGGTTTTTAACTTTTTTATGTATTTCGCAGCTCCGTTGGCATTCCCATTTTTTGGGATTGAAAAAGATACACCGATGGGGCGTACGCTGGTGATGCTATTGCCTTCATTGGCACCTGGGCTTTCGTGTTTTCCATTTATTGCCGAATTTTTGGGTGAAAAGAGTGTTGCTATGGCGGCTTTAGGAGATGTGGGTAATAAATTTTTTGTACTCATTTTTCTTTACGTAGTAGCGATGAATATGTTTCTCAAAAACACCAAGACGGAAGAGACAAAAATGGGGGATAAAATCAAAAGCCTCCTGCTTAATTTGGTACAAGAACCCATCAACATTATCATCATTTCTGCCGTTGTTTTGTTGAGTTTTGGGGTGAGTTTCAAAACACTTCCGTTGATTATTCAGGATGTATTTGACAAAACGAGTGCGATGATGACGCCGTTGGTGTTGATTTTTATCGGCGTGGCGGTACAACTCAAGCAGCGCAAAAAACGACTGATTGCCTCCTTGCTGATTTTTCGGGCTGGCTTGACGATGTTGTTCAGTGCGGCAATGATTACTCTGTTGCACATCACCGACCCGACAATGGTTCTTTTAGCGACGGTTATTCCCTTGAGTTCTGCAAGTTTTTGGCCTTTTGCCCACATTTCGGCGTTCAATTCGCGGGAAGATGCCCAGGAGATACCCAAAGAACGACGGACTTTTAGCGTTGAACTGGCAGTATTAGTCATGGCCTTTTCGCTGCCTTTCTCCACTATGCTCATTTTGGGGATTCTTTCCACGGGTACGTTCTTTGCCCACACCAGTACGATTGCCATCACTGGAATCATTCTGATTGTGGTGGGCTTTTTACCTACATTTTTGGGACGGAAAGTGGTTCGCCTCTCAAAAGCGTAGAAGCAAAAAATAAAGTTATTTCTAACTAAACTGATTTTAATATGAAAACTGCAAAAATATTCCTTTTCGTTTTTACAACCTTTGCGGCGGCCTCTTGTAAAGTTGATGATCCGTTTGTAGATCGGGTCGTAGCTCCTGTATTATTGGTGTTTGACAATTCCATCGGTGATGGGGGGGGCTTTACCACCGAGCCAACCGTTACTTCAAAAGCGACAAATCCCTCTGCTACTGTGAGTGTGCGTATTTTGGAGTTAGACAAAACCAATATTTTGGATTATAAAAAGGGCATAGATTCTATCCCCGTTACGGGTTTGGCACTGTCGCTTACGACGCGTGCAGGGGTGAAAATCGCCGACTTAACAACGGATGCCAAAGGACGAGCTACTATTACAAAAACGTGGGCTGAATTTGGGGTAGCTGCTCCTAAAGTGGGGAGTATCGTGACATTAACACTGACGGGAAAATACAAAGAACAGGCTTTCTCTAAGTTAGCCCGTTTACAAGCGAATTAGTTTATAATAAGTAGCGGGCGGCGTTCCGCTTTACAGTCCACAGTCGGCAGAAAAATGCAAATTTTTAAACTGTAAACTGCCGCACGGATTTCTATGGTTTATGCAAGCATACGAGTATAATTTTTGTCATATTTTTGCCGGTGATGCACCACCGAGCAGATACGATGGATGAGTTTGTTGCGAACGGCATTCAAAACGGACATTTTGTTCTTGCCTTCAGCGACCTTTCTCAAATAATAGTCTTGAATTTCACCTTTGACTCGAATGGCGGACATCGCTCCTAAATGAAAAAGGCTCTTTAACCGTTTTCGGGCATGATGGTTAACCTTGGTTTTTCCTCTAATGCTACTGCCCGATTGGTATTCAAAAGGAGCAACCCCTGCATGACAGGCTAATTTTTTGGGGTCAGTAATGGCAGTAAATTCGTTAGTGGCGATAATTACCTCAGAAGCAGTAGCTGAACCTACTCCCGGTACAGAAGTGATAAGTTCAAAAAGTTCTTTTAAATGCGGGTCTTTATCTATCAAATTTTTAATTTGTTTTTCAATCTTCTCAATATCAAGATTGATGGCTTTTAGTGATGCCTGACAGGTTTTGGTAAGCTGTTTTTGCAACGAAGGGCTTACGAATTCCTGCTGTTCCTGTAAAGGTTGTTGCAGTTGCTGACGGGCAACTAACAGTCTGTGGCGAACCGAACTCAGAGCTGCCAATTGTTGAATAACCTGACGAGGAGGCTGCCATAAGCGAGTTTTATCTTTAAATCGGAAGGCATACTCGGCAATGCGAACGGCATCAATGGTGTCGGATTTACCACGCTGCAAACCTCCCGCTCGTTTAATCTGCAAGCTGTTTTCTAACCAAATGGGAAAATGAAGTTGATACAAATAAGCCAACAAATGCGCATTGTAAATACCTGTGTGTTCCATGCAGCATACTGACTTTGAGCGCTCAAAGCTTGGTAATGATTCAATGATTTTGAGTGTAGCTTTGATCGCTGCTTCTGAATTTGCCGATTGAGTTTGATAAATAATTCCCTTTTGAGTTGAGTAAACAGCCCAATCTAAAGTTGCTTTAGAAATGTCAATGCCAATAAAATGTTGAGTCTCCATGAGCATTAATTTATTGAGAGTTGCACTAAGAACTTACCTTTTGCCTCAAACCCTTACTAATGGGCCAGGATGCCCTAATTTCTATTGGAGGTTTGGTAAGCAATACAGAGTGGGTCCTGAATCCGTGCATAGAGTAAAAAACTCTGCGACCCCATAGGGAAGCCCATTCTGATACTGTTTGTTAAAAATACTCAATCTTGAAATTTTACCATAGTACAAACCTAAAGGGCGGCCCCGCAACTGTAAACTGATATTGGTGGGTTTGAATAATCAATGATTGAGCTGACAGCTCCGAGGCATTCGCTTCGGAGCTGTTTTTTTGTTTGCTCAATTCCTGTTCACATTTCGTTTGAAGCTACAGAAGAGAAAATTTTGGGTTGTATTGAAAGGGGTTATGTGGTCTTCTGTTATACACTTTAGTTTGTCAAAACCCTCTTCGAGTTGCTTTTGAAGTTCTTTTTCGGTGTATTGCCGAACGTTAAGCATACTACATTTCTTTGGACCATTGTCGGAGAAAGTTCCAATAGCCATGAATCCTTTGACAGCTTGTCGAGCAGTTGTAAGGTAAGCATGGATGTCGTCAGTAGAAGTTAGGAAGTGAAAAGTGGCTCTGTCGTGCCAGCAATCATAAGTTGAGGAAGGATGAAACTCTGTTATATCGCTAACAATCCAATTTACCTTTGCTGCTTTGTCGCCAAGACGCTTTTTAGTTCGTTCAATAGCGTTTTCTGAAATGTCAAGCACTGAAATATTTTCAAAGCCTTCATTAAGAAGATAGTCAACCAATTTGCTGTCGCCGCCGCCGATGTCTATAATGCTCGCGGTTTTTGGTAAATTGAAACTATGCACGAAATCTAAGGAAGTTTTGGGAAGTTCCTGCGTCCAACTTACTTCGTGGGCCTGTTTTGTGGCGTAAACTTGTTCCCAATGTTCTTTTCTGGCATTCATTTCTAAAAGGTGATGATTTTGTTGGATTGTTTAGTCATTTTCTAAATATTAAACCAAAACGAAAACTTCACTGAAAAGGGAGTAATATTGGGGTTTTGGCGATAAGTAAGGCGGTGAATGGCATCTACACGGAGTACCTTAAAAATATTGTCAATCGCATAGCCTACTTCTACGTAGGGGGCTTTGTCTAAGGTGCTGAAACCCAACACTGTCTGCCCTTGGGCATTGGTGGGAGCGAGTAAATCCATATTGGCTTGACGGACACTTCCATAAAGCACTTTGGCATTAGCCAAAAAGCGCCATTTGAGCTTTTTAATGGCAGGAATTCGGTTGAAAAGCAATCCCTCAAAGTTATGTTCATAGCGTAGCTGAGCGTAACGGTCGCTCACAAACTCAAAATAATTCATGAGATTGAAGGCATTTTCTACGTAAAACAAGGACTCGTTGCCGAGCGGTGTGTAGAGCAAAGGATAGGGGAGGGTAGAAGGAATATACCCTAGGGTAAGATTGTAATTAGAACGTCCCCAAATCCCTACGCGAAAGCTTTGCTTGATATTTAGCGATAACCGATGATAACTAAAATCGCTATTCATAAAATTCTTGACACCCAACTGATACCGAAACATCACGAGGGGCCATTTTTGAGTACCTAACGTTAAACGCTCGTTGTCGTTGTAGATAAAAATTTCGTCTTTTCCCCAGCGCGTTTCAAAAAACAATTCGGAGGTTTGGTAATCGCTCTGAATTGGCGAGCGGTCGCCGAGACTGGGGGCCGTACGGAAAGCGAAGGCGTACATGGGATGGAAAGTGCGGTGTCGAAGTCCAACGGTTTGGGTAAACCCTCTGAACAATTCTCGCTTGAGATAACCCGAACTGATGCCCTCAAAATAGCCACGCCGATACGTTCCCCAACGCGTCATGGCGCCAAAAAGCACGTTGTTTCCGATGGCTTCGGACGATAGCCCGATGCGCTCTAAGTCATAGCTGTGGCTGATGCCGCCAATGGTCCACGGCTTACGACTGAATATATAATCTATACTGAAATTATACTTCCACTTTTGGTCAAGTGTACCGTAGGCAGCTGCGCCACTCAGAATCCATTTGCGGCTAAAATCTGGGTTTGTTTTGGCTCCGATACGAAAGCGGTGGCCTTCGATGAGATTGTTGGAATAAAGATAGAGAAACGGCCCTGCGTCAATATTAACTTTTGGAATGCGCTTATAGCCGTTCATGGCCATATTGAGTATTTCCATGTACGTACGCACCACGGGTACTTGCTTCACCGAGTCAATGAGGCGATAGGCGGTTTGTTCAGCAAGGCTGAGAGGTTCGTGGCGGGTCTTTTCCCAGAAATCGTCTGGATAATCGCGATAGTTTTCGGAGAGTTCGAGCGGATAATCGTAGAATTTAGGCGGGTGAGGTTGATTGACTACGACGTTACGGTTGGAAGTATAAAATTTGATTAACATTCCCGCCGTCGAGTCGGTCAATTCGGCTACGTCAATCAATACCCTTGATTTGACGGGCATCCAAGTGCTATCGCCGATTTGCTCGTATTCTTGCTGAATTTTGATGCGCTCTACAAAATTGATATTGGCACGTTTGCCGACAGAAGCGTCCACTTGTACGAGCGCGTGGGAAAGTGTATCCACCCAAATAGAGCCACTAAAAGCCAAATCTTGTTCTCGTTTCGGTTCATAGTCAATCTGATAGCACCAGTATCCCCCCACAAAAGTAGTGTCTATCAAGTAATATTCGTAGGTGTTTTTCCAGCCGTCGGCAATGGGAGAGTGAAAATCTTTTTCGACGACATTGAGCCAGTTTTGGTAAAAATTATACTGCTGAAACGATGAGCCAATCATTTGAGAAATGAGACTTCCGTCGGTTACAGCAATGCCAGAAACTTTGGTTTTGAGAATCTGTTCTTTCTTCTTACGGGGATTTTCGCGGAAATAATAATTAGAAATTGACTCAGACAGATAAATCGGAATGACGGGACGGCCATCTTCTCCCGCAATCTTATCAAATTGCTCCACAGCTCCCGTGATTTGCTGGATGGATTTCCTCTTCCGAAAACGGTTGGAAATGTTATCAACGTCCACCTCAATTTTGTTGTAGCTTTCGTATTCGTAGGCGTTGAGTCGAGTGGGATTATGCGTTGGTTTTTGTTTGACTACTTTTCTTAGGATGTTATAGGCGGGGTTTTCGCCTGCGTAAATTTTCACTTCTTGGAGTTTAAACTCGGAAGCTTCCAGTTGAAAGTCAATGGTTTGTACTAAAATATCTTTTTTTATTGGTTTGACTCGTACGCGGTAAGCCATGGAAGAAACCAGCAATGAATCACCGATTTGGGTTGTTTTGAGGGTGTAAAATCCTTCAAAATTGGTGGTCACACCTGCCGTTTTACCTTTGATAGCCACTGCGGCAAAAGGCACGGGGTCGCCCGTTTGGGCGTCGGTGACGCGTCCCGAAAGCGTATAAGTAGTTTGGGCGTAAGCTTGCCAGGTGAAAAACACGAAGCCAATGGCAAAATGTAGGGTACTTAACCGTAAAAAATGTTTTATCACTGCTGGGGCGTTTTGTTCCTAATCGGCCTAAAATAACAAACAGGAGTTGAAAATAAAAAAGTTTAGGCGATTTGGCAATTTTTTTATGACTTTAAATGATTTTACGCAGTGAGAGGGGAATAATGTTGCAATATTCAAAGTTAATAAGTGAAAATTATCTCTTAGAAAGAACCCCAAAAGGGGGCTGATGAAGCCATTGTGCGACAGAGCTGCGCACCCTCAGATGATTGTGCTTTGTGCTACCTAAAAATCCCAGTATAATATTAGCAAGATAAGTGAGTTTCCCGAAGGGCAACAAACGGCTTACTGTCCACTTTCATTGTATTCAACGTGCCAAGTATGGTCGGCCAACATGGTAACTTTGGCAATATAACGACTAAATTTATAAGAACGTCCCCATTCTTGGGGTGCTACCATAGACAATACATCGCGCCCGTCTTCTTTTTCGTAAACGTAATAGGTTTCGTTCAAAACGGGTTCAAAATTCATCTGCGCTGCATAAATTCGCTCCGATACATCCACCCTTTGGCGGAGTTCTTTGGCTTGTTGCGCCAATGTAGCCATTTGCTGATAGATTTGGTTGAGCTGCCGCTCTGTCTGCTGCCGCATGGCTAAAACCGCTTTTCCCTTGGCTTTGCCCATGTCTTCGGGCTTGATCACTGCCCCGCCTACCGAGTGGGCATAAGCCATTAGGCCAGGGTTTTCGGCTACTTTGTCGGGATTGATTGGATTTTCCACCATCATAGAAATTTTTGGTTGTTGTTTTTATTTCAACGTCACAAAACTAAAGATTGTTTATTTTGCATTTCAATAAATTGCTACTTTGTATTCAGAGCAATGTGAATGAATGGGTGTTTGAAACAGAATAGATAAGTTTATTTCGATTTAAAAGAAGCATATTTACTTGAAATTCTTTGTAGAAATGGCATTTGGCATTGAGATTGCATACTTTTCATAAGTATAAAACGTTATTTTTACGAAATTTTTTCTCTTAAATTTAAGGCAAACTCTTGAACGTGAGTTGTTTAATGCAAATCAAAAAGCACCTAACCTCTTTAATCTGCCCTCCGATGCTTCTGCTATTGGGGATTTCAGGAATATTTTTGGGCTGTTCGCAGTATAGTACGAGGCGTTTGAGCGTGGGTTATCATAACCTTACGGCCAAGTATAATGCGTACGTGATAGCCCGTGATAAAATGTACGAGGCCGACATTGCACTGCGCAAAAACCGTAAGGAAGACTACAATCAGCTATTGCCAATTTTATCACCTTTAGATTCGGTAGAGGCTAAAAGCGTTGATGATTTGCTACAAGATGTAATCAAGAAAGCTTCATTGATTCCCGACCGTCACCAAAACAGCCGATGGGTGGATGATGCGCTGGTGCTGATAGGGCGGGCACGTTTGTACAAAGGACAATTTACGGATGGTATCGAAACCCTCCGTTATGTCAATGCCAAAGGGAAAGATGAAGATGATAAACACGAAGGACTGATATGGCTCATGCGTGCCTACGTAGAAACCAAAGATTATAACAGTGCTTTGAGCGTCGCCGAATTTTTGCGTAGCCAGCCTTTGAATGATGAAAATACCCGCAACTACTATCTGGTAAAAGCATATTTACACCAACAAAAGCAGGAATATCCGCTTGCATTGGGGATTTTAGAAGAAACGTTTGGCTTGATGCCTAAGAGCGAAGAGACCGCGCGTATTCATTTTGCGGCAGGACAGATGTATGATTTGTTGGAAAAACCCAAAGCGGCTAATCTGCATTATGAAGCGGTGTCGCGCAATCGCCCTTCTTACGATTTGAATTTCTTTGCCAACATGAATTCGTTGCAAAATGCAGCCCTGACTGACGCCACTATTTCGACCGAAGGAGGATTTAAGAAGATGCTTAACGACCGAAAAAACAGTGACTTACGAGATAGGTTGTACTATTCAATGGGGGTTATTGAAACCCGTAAGAAGAACTATCCGAAAGCCATTGAATTTTTTCGGAAGTCGGTTCAGCAAACTACTACCAATACGTCACAAGTACCTTATACCTATTTAGAAATGGCTAAGGTGTATTATGACAAACTTCAAAATTATGAATTGGCCAAAGCTTATTTCGATAGTTCATTGGTGTTGCTGCCGCCCAATTCAGTGCAATTTCAGAAAGTCACTGAGCGCAAAGAAGTATTAGACGAATTTGTGAAGCAGCTCACCACTATCCGTACCGAAGATAGCTTACAGCGTTTGTCGCAGATGAACCCTGGTACGCTTGATAAGTTTTTGGACGGAATTATTGAGAATGAAATTGCCGAACAAGAACGGAAAGTAAAAGAAGCCGAGAAGTTGGTGGCCCAGGCGCAATCATTGAGTGCCAACTCGGCCAATAACTTTGAGGGAAACCCTGCTGACCGGTTTATTTTGTACGACGCCGTGGCGGTCAACGCGGGTAAGATGGAGTTTAGGCAACGCTGGGGCAACCGTACCCTGGAAGATGATTGGCGTCGTAGTGCCAAGGTAGCGACGTTATTGGCTCAAACGGATAATATTACGCCCGTTCCAACCCAAAAAACCGCGGATAATGTGCCTTTGATAGGCGGTGATTTGTCTAAACTAACCAAAGATTCGCCAGAATGGAAAGCAAAGAAGGATGCACTTTATCGTAATATCCCGCTGCGGAAACAGGACTTAGAAGCCTCCAATCAGCGGATAGAAGATGCTTATTATAAATTGGGAAAAATCTATAAATTTAGCCTCGAAGAACCCGCCAATGCGGTCAAAACCTTTGAGCAGACGTTGGCGCGTTTTCCTAATTCTAATTACAAACCCGAAATTTATTATTTGTTATACCTGACAGATGTTAAAAATAACCAAACGGGATGGAAAGAAAAACTAATCGCTGAGTTTCCTAACTCTTCTTATACCCGTTTGCTGACCAAAAGTACAGGAACCGTGGCGGCTTCGGGGAACATGGAGTTGGAAGCCCTCAAGGACTACGAAAAAATCTTAGCTCTGTATCAAGTAAACAATTTTTCGGAGGCATACGCGCAGCTTGAGATGGCCATTGTGACGTATGCAGGTAGCAAGATGGAAGACAAATATGCTTTGTTGCGCATTTATTTAGTGGGTAAATTGCAAGGGAGAGAGGCTTATTTAAAAGCCTTGAATGGCTTTATCAAAGATTATCCTACGAGTTCTTTGCTACCACGGGTAAGAGAAGTATTGGAAGCCCAACAGTCAACTACCGTCAAGAAAAATGGTTAAGTCCGTGATGGATTTATTCGTTGTTATTAAATAAAAACTTATAATTGCGCTTCATGTCTGTATTATCTATACAACCTTCAATATGGCCTTTTTGAACGGAAAGTACCGCAAATCTATTATTCGATATTGGCGAATAGCCGCTTTGGTCATCGGGAGTGCCGTTTTATACCTTACTGCGGTTTATTTCAATTTCTTCTGGCTGTTTGGGGGAATGCCAGACCTCAAAACCATTGAGAACCCCGAAAGCCAAGTAGCTTCGGAGATTATTTCTGCCGATGGACAAACGCTTTCTAAATACTTTATCGAAAATCGTACGCCGATTGAATTTGATCAGCTGTCGCCTAATCTCATCAAAGCCCTCATTGCGACCGAAGATGCCCGTTTTGTGAAACATTCTGGGATTGACCCTCGCTCTATGTTTCGGGTTTTTAAGGGGTTAGTTTCCAGTGAGCAAGGGACGTCAGGGGGAGGAAGTACACTGACGCAGCAATTAGCCAAAAACCTTTTTCAAACCCGAAGCGACAAGTACAAAGGGACTTTGGGAGACCTTCCTTTGATTAAAACGGTGATTGTTAAAACCAAAGAGTGGATATTGTCGGTACGCTTGGAGCGTAATTATACCAAGCAAGAGATTATGACAATGTATCTCAACACCGTTTCGTTTGGTAATAATGCGGAAGGAATTAGAACAGCCTCTAAAACTTACTTTAAAAAAGAACCGTGGAATTTAGAACTCCACGAAGCGGCACTGTTGGTAGGAATGCTACAAAATCCTTCCCGTTACAATCCTCGTTTGTTCAAAGAAAGGGCTTTAGAACGCCGAAATGTAGTGCTTGGGCAGATGATGAAGTACGGGCTGTTGAGCCCTGAAAGTTTTGCCAGAAACAAACTCAAACCACTTGGACTCAATTTCAATGTTGAAAACCACAATACAGGGCCAGCACCTTATTTTCGAGAAGTCTTGCGCGATTGGATGAAGACTTGGCTGGCACAGTATAACAAAGAAAATGGTACCGACTACGACCTCTATACCGACGGACTGCGCATCTATACGACAATAGATTCCAGAATGCAAGCCTATGCTGAAGCAGCAGCCTTGAAACACATGGCCGAACAACAGAAGATTTTCTATAATTATTTTAAAGCCCAAAAAATGAACCCTTGGGTGGTAAAAAATTCGGGAGGAGGGTACGTGGAAGACCCCAATTTTGTCCAGCGTGCCATGAAGCAGAGTTGGCGATACATAGAGTTGAAAAAGGCGTACGGCGACGATACCAAGAAAATTATGAATGTGATGACCACGCCCGTCAAGATGAAGGTATTTTCATACCAAGGTGAGCGGGACACAATTATGTCACCTTTGGACTCGATTAAATACTACAAGAAATTTTTGCACATTGGGATGGTGTCAATGGATCCTCGGAGTGGAGACGTAAAAGCTTGGGTAGGAGGAATTAATTTCAAGCATTTTAAGTACGATCACGTCAAACAGGGGCGTCGTCAGCCAGGTTCTACCTTTAAGCCTTTTGTTTATTGCTCTGCTATTGACCGTAATTTTGTAACCCCTTGTGACCCCATCATAGATAGCCAAGTTTGTATTGGAGATTGGTGTCCGCGAAACTCTACTGGAAGCTATTCTGGACAATCACTTACCTTGCGTCAAGCGTTGGCAAAATCGGTGAACTCTATCAGTGCTCGTTTGATGAAAATGGTAGGCCCCAAAACCGTGGTTGAATACGCTCACAAGCTGGGAATTATGAGTCCCATTCCCGAAGATGTGACCATTTGCCTTGGAACACCCGATGTTACGGTTTTTGAGATGGTCAACGCCTATTCTACGTTTGCCAACAACGGCAAGCACGTAGATCCCCGTTTTGTCGTGCGCATTGAAGATAGAAATGGACGTTTATTGGCCGATTTCCCCATTCAAGAAAAGGAAGAAATTAGTCCGAGTGTGGCTTATCAGATGCTCTTTATCATGCGAGGGGCGGTGGAAGATCCTTGGGGAACAGCCCAACGTTTGAGGACGCAGTACAAATTATCAGACAACAATGATATTGCCGCCAAAACAGGTACTACTTCTAACTATTCGGATGGCTGGTTTATGGGGATGACTCCCAATCTTGTGACGGGCGTGTGGGTAGGGGGCGACGACCGTACCATTCACCATACTACCATGGCCTATGGACAAGGGGCGCGTGCCTGCTTGGGGAATGTACATGCAAAAAGTGTATGAAGATCCCGATTTGGCGGGTAGTGAAAAATCGCCTTATAGAAGAGCACACGATTTCTTTAAGCCAGATGGGATGGAGGCGAATATTGGCTGCGGGGGCGTAAAAATAGATACCCTTAACACGTACTTGCGGCCAAAGGTAGCGGATGATGAAAGTATCCTTTTTTGACAAAAAGAAAGACCACTCTATTTCTTTCTAACCAATGAAAATCCTCTTGGCCCCGATAAATTCGGGGGTCGCTACCTACCTGAAGTGTGTACCGCCATGAGTGAGGGAATTAGGAAGGCCATGCCACAGGCTGAAATCTTGGCAATTCTATGGCCGACGGTGGTGAGGGGAACGGCAATTCTAACCCTCAATACGCGGGGAACAATGCACTCGGTTGTGGTATCTGACCCACTGGTAGGAAAATAAATGCTGAATTCGGGCTGTCGGCGGATGGGCAAACGGCCTATCTCGAAATGGCGGCAGCGTCGGGGCTGCGCTTGCTTCGGTCACACGAACGTAATCCACTACTTACTACTACTTTTGGGACGGGGGAGATGGTTAGTGCTGCCATTGGCAAGGGAGCTAAAAGCCTTATTTTGGGAATAGGAGGAAGTGCTACTACTGACGGGGGAATTGGAATGGCTGCTGCAATGGGTTGGCGTTTTGTGGACGAAAATGGGCAAGAATTAGCCCCTATTGGTGGAAATCTTGTTAGAATTCAAAAAATTATTCCGCCAGATTCTTTACCTCAAATTGAAATACAAATTGCTTGTGACGTTACCGCCCCTCTTTATGGACTTCGCGGGGCTGCTTACGTATATGCTCCGCAGAAAGGAGCCGATGCTGGGATGGTGGTACAGTTAGATAAAGGCTTAAAACACTTGGCAACTGTCGTTCAGCGCGATTTTGGGGTTGATTTGGCGGAGGTTGCGGGTACGGGAGCAGCAGGGGGCTTAGGATATGGGCTGCTCTTTTTCTTAAATGCTACTCTCAAAGAAGGAGTGAAAATCGTGATGGAGCAAACACGTTTTGAGGAGCAATTACAAGGCGTTGATTTGGTATTTACGGGTGAAGGTAAAATTGACGACCAAACGCTTCAAGGAAAACTCATTGCAGGAATAGCCCAAGCGGCTCGGGAAAAAAATATACCCATAGTGGCTTTGTGTGGAACTCTTGCGATATCGCCCCAAGAAGTAGAAAGCATTGGATTAGATTATGCCACTTCGATTCTGAATCGCCCTATTACGCTTAAAGAGGCCGTAGAATACGCGCACCAAGGCGTAAGCGATAGTGCCTATCAATTGGTGAAGTTATTTGTAAGGTTGAGAGAAAATCAATTTAGTAAGCCCTAATTGGAGCATTCGTCATCGTTATGCTTCTCTTAAGATCTTCTCCATCTTTTTTCCTTTCGCCAGCTCGTCCACCAACTTGTCAAGATACCTTACTTGTTTGGTAATTTGATTTTCAATTTCTTCAATCCGATAACCACAAATTACCCCCGTAATCAGGTGTGCGTTCGGGTTCAATTTTGCTATTGAAGTTGTTTAGTTGAAAGTATGTCTAAAATTAATCATTGCCGAAGCCATTAATAGCCATGCTTTAAAGTTTTTAGCTAACTGTTCAAAGCGTACAAGGATTCTTTTATAAGTATCTAACCAAGCAAAA
>JBGAUP010000217.1:0-10513 GCA_044228585.1 Runella sp.
TTATCTTAATCTTTATGGCTAATTATTTACTTAATCTTATCATTCACTAAAATACCAAATCACAAAACTTATAGTAATATGGCTCGAAAAATTAGAATGGGAATGGTAGGTGGTGGCCGTGGGGCATTTATCGGTGGTGTTCACCGCATCGCCGCTGCGATTGATGGCGAAATAGAATTGGTAGGAGGGGCGTTTAGCTCTACTCCCGAAAAATCAAGAGCATCGGGCGAAGATTTTATGCTCGACCCAACGCGCTGTTACGGTGATTTCAAAGAAATGATTCAAAAAGAGAAACGCCGCAAAGACCGCATGGATGTCATCTCTATCGTAACGCCCAATCACATGCACTTTGCTCCCGCAAAAATGGCTCTCGAAAATGGTTTCCACGTCATCTGTGATAAACCCGTAACTTTTTCGCTTTCAGAAGCCAAAAAATTAAAAGAAATCATTGCGAAAACAGGATTGACTTTTGCTTTGACCCACAACTACACGGGTTATCCCATGATTAAGGAAGCCCGCCATTTAATCAAAAGTGGAGTTTTGGGGAAAATTAGAAAAGTAGTGGTAGAATATCCGCAAGGTTGGTTGTCGTTTCCGATTGAAAAAGAGGGAGCTAAGCAAGCTGAATGGCGTACCGATCCCAAACGTTCGGGGATTGCAGGGGCGGTAGGCGATATTGGTACACACGCCGAAAATTTAGCGGAATACGTCACTGGATTGAAAATTACTGAATTATGTGCCGATGTGAACCGAGTAGTGGAAGGGCGAGTGTTGGACGATGACGCCAATGTACTGCTGCATTTTGACAATGGGGCCAACGGGATTTTGCACTGCAGCCAAATTTGCAACGGAGACTGGAATGGCCTCAATATCAGAGTATATGGCGAGCTGGGAAGCTTGCAGTGGCACCAGGAAAAACCTCAGTATCTTCATCATAAATCAACCGAAGGATACCAAATTTATCAACCTTCAGTCGGTAAATTGTCTGATTCGGCCAATGCCCATACCCGTATTCCTTTTGGTCACCCAGAGGGGTACTTAGAAGCTTTTGCTAATATCTATCGTAATTTTGCCCGCACCGTACGCAAGCGGATGAATGGCGAAGAGCCCAATGAGTTTGACTTAGATTTCCCGACCATTGACGACGGTATCCGAGGAATGCAGTTTGTCGAAACGGTCATTGCCTCTGGAAAAGCCCAGCAAAAATGGGTGAAGTTTAAGGGATAACAGTATAATTCACGCAAAGACGCGGGGAAGTGGCCTATTGATGAGGTACCGTACCTTTGCGACTTTGCGTGATTGACTTTTATGTACTAAGTAGAATTTAAGAAACAATGGTTTTTGCCAATGAATGACACCTACTCAAACCTATATCGAAGAGCAAGTGCTTTGGGCGCAATTAAAGGCGGGCGACACCAACGCCTTTGGGCAGGTTTCTACGAGATATTACCGGCTATTGTTTGATTATGGGCGCAAATTCACCACAGACCGCGAATTGATTAAAGATGTCATTCAAGACGTATTATTGTTGATTTGGCAAAAAAGAGAACAGATTGATACAAACGAAAACGTCAAATTGTATCTCCTTAAAATCGTTCGTAATCGTCTTTACAAAGAATTACAAAAACAACAGCTAAGGGCTTCTGAAGACTATTTTGATGGATTAGAAGCCACTGATTCGGAAGAAGCACAGATTATTTTGACCGAGTCCACCCAAAGCATTCTCGCCAAGTTGAACCAGCACCTCAAAAATCTTCCCAAAAGGCAACAAGAAGTACTTTTTCTTAAATTTTACGAAGACCTCAACAATGACGAAATTGCGGAAGTAATGCACATCAATCGTCAGTCGGTAGCCAACTTGTTGCACAATAGCTTACGCCTTCTCAAAGCCCGTTTTTGCCTTACTACCCTCAGTTTCTTTCTAACAATGTGGATTGGATAATACCTCCAAATTTTAGGTAGATTATCCGACTCATTCAAAGTATTGACAATTTGTTAATAGCTTAAATTTCTCGCTACTGAGAAATACCTTCTCCTTTGCACAAAAAAAAATTGACTTTTATGAGTATAGACCACCCAAGTTCGGATATACCTTATAAAAGCAGGAATAAGTACTATTTTTTCTATGATTGATTACAATAAATTCAAGACGGAAGACTTTGTAACGGACGCATCCTTTCGCCTTTGGGTGAGTGGTACTTCGCCCGAACATACTGCTTTTTGGGAATTTTGGCTGGAGGCCCACCCCGAGAAGACCGAAATGATTACTCAAGCTAAATTACTGGTATTAGCACTTAACAATCCACCCACGGCCATTAGTGACGACGAAATTGCCCTCGAAGTCGAAAAAATAGTAAAGATTGCAGAAAACAGCCAACCTCTAAAAATGCGGTGGATTTTACCAGTTTGGGCAAAGGTAGCAGCAGTACTGTTGGTAGGAGGGGTATTGGGCTGGATATGGTGGTCGCAAAATCAAGCCGACTCTCTGCAAGGCGTACCTACTGAAATGAGTGCGACATCGCCTGTGCTGGAAAATAAACAAGTAGAAGTTTCAAATAATACGGAATCAGACTATACAACCACCCTTCCTGACGGTACTACTGTCCAGCTCAAGAGGGGCAGTAAAGTAAGTTTTTTGGAAAAATTTGAAGGCGATAAAAGAGAAATATATCTCACGGGCGAAGCGTTTTTTAACGTAGTTCGGAATCCCAACCAACCCTTCTTTGTTTATGCCAATGATTTGGTAACGAGGGTATTAGGGACAAGCTTTACTGTAAAAGCCTACTCAAAAGATGAGAAAGTGGTGGTAGCTGTCAAAACGGGAAAAGTGATGGTATTCCCCCTGTCGGAACTCAAAAAATCGAGGACGATTGCCAACTACCAAGTTCAGAGTCTATACCTTACGCCCAATCAACAAGCTACTTTTGAACGGCAAGCGGAGAAACTCAACAAAGCCTTGGTCGAAAAACCCGCAGTTATTACTCGGCCTCTCGAAACTCCCGATTTTACTTTTGAAAACACCCCAATTCAAGAAGTTTTTGCGAAGCTTAAAAAAGCATACGGAGTGGATATTATTTACGATGCCGAAGTGATGAAAAACTGCTCGGTAACTGCCCCGCTGGGCAATGAATCACTCTTTGTGAAACTTGACATTATTTGTAAAACCATTGGTGCCCGCTACGAAATCGTCGAAACCGAAATTGTGGTTTCGGGTCGAGGATGTCCGTAATTAAATATCTACAAACCCTTTAAACCCTACTCTATGTCCCCATAGCTACCTATCTACAAAAAAAGAAGTCGGCAATGTTGCGACCATTACCGACTCTCTGTTCTGGCTCCCTTCATTTGTTAGCTGCAAATACCCGAAAGCCGGGTGCTGAAGGGTGTTTTTATTCAAAAAAAACTTGAACTAAAACCAATCCAAATGTATGGAAAGTTTACCAAAAAAGCGCAAACTGTTGCTTATAGCTATGCGAATCACTTGTTTACAGTTTTTGATAAGCGTCGTGCTTAGTGGTTTAGCCGTCGCGCATGAAGGGCTTGCTCAAGAAGCCCTCACCCGAAATGTGAGTGTGCAAATCGAAAACAAACCCCTCAAGGTTGCGTTGGGTGTGCTGGAAAAATCAGCAAACGTGAAGTTTACTTATCTGCCCCAATTGGTGTCAAAAAACGATAAAGTGACTATCAATGCCAACAAACAACCGCTTTCGGTGGTCCTTGAAAAATTACTCAAACCGCTAAACCTGTCGTATGAAGCATCGGGAGAATACATTATTTTGACCAAAACCGAGGTGCAGATGCTTGAAAAAAGGAGCTTTGTTCCTACTCAACTTATTGATAAAAATGTAAAAGGGCGGGTCAATGATGAAAAAGGGGAAGGGCTACCTGGCGTGAGTGTACTGGTAAAAGGTACGCAGCGCGGGGCCACCACCAACGCAAATGGGGAGTTTTCGTTGTCTGTTCCCGACGAAAAATCGGTATTGATTTTTAGTTATGTGGGGTATTCGCCTCAAGAAGTCATTGTTGGAGGTCAATCTGTTTTTAATATTTCGCTCAAAGCCGACCTAAAAACCCTCAATGAGGTGGTCGTGGTGGGTTATGGCGTACAGAAGAAAGCCAATTTGACGGGTGCAGTGGATATGGTGACGAGTGAAGTATTTGATAATCGTCCCATGACCAATCTGAACCAAGGTCTTCAAGGGGTATTGCCCAACCTTAACATCAAAATGATGGATGGCAAGCCTAACCAAGCCCCAAGTTTCAATATTCGGGGAACTACTTCCATTGGGCAAGGGGGCAACGCCTTGGTTTTGATTGACAACGTGGAGGGCGATCCGAGTTTATTAAATCCGAATGACATTGCCACTATCACTTTATTGAAAGATGCGGCTTCGGCTTCTATTTACGGCGCAAGGGGTGTGTTTGGGGTGGTACTTATCACCACCAAAAACCCATCTGCTGGCAAAACCAACGTTACCTATTCTACCAATTATTCGTTTAAAAAACCCATTGCAAGACCCGATTTGGTAACGGATGGATATACTTGGGCTTCCATGTTTGCGGAATCATTCGTCAATTTTGGGGGAACGTTTCCACAAAATGCCAATAAAACCCTCAAGTTTTCACAGGCGTATTTAAACGAACTCAAAAGAAGATCAGAAGTAGGAGGTCTGCCAGAGATAGAGATAGATCCCGTTACGGGTGAATATGTTTATTATGGTAGCACAGATTATTACGGACATTTATACAAAGATGTCAATAACTCCAACGAACATAATTTAAGTATCTCGGGAAGTACCGATAAAGCGAGTTATCTAATAACAGGACGTTATTTCGGTCAAGAGGGTTTGTTTCGCTACAATTCCGACGACTATCGGGTATTTAACTTCACGGGGAAAGGCTCGGTTCAGTTATTTCCTTGGTTGAAAATCAATAACATGTCGCAATACTCTGACATGAAATACCACAATCCATTGAACGTAGGTGAAGGCGGTGGAGTTTGGCGTAATATTGCCGATGAAGGTCACCCTTTAGCCCCCTTATTGAACCCCGATGGTACGCTCACTTTTTCGGCAGCGTATAGCATCGGTGACTTTTACTACGGCAAAAATGGCATTGACAACAATAAAAAGGTTTTCAGAAATACGACGGGATTTGTGTCTCAATTCTTTAATGATAAACTTAGAGTTAAAGGCGATTTTACGATTCAAAATACCGACAACAACGATAGAATCAAAGCCGTACCCGTGCCTTACAGCGTAAAACCTGGCGTAATAGCGTATGTAGGTACTACCACCAATTATATCAATGATGTTTATCGGGAAACGTCTTATATGACCACCAACCTTTATACTGAGTATGAAAATACGTTCAAAGAAAACCATTATTTGAAAGCCTTGGCGGGTTACAACTACGAGCAATCAAACTTTAAGCGATTGTCTGCTCAACGCAACGGACTTATCTTTGAAGATGCCCAAGACATCAACTTAGCCTTGGGGCAAGCCATTACCGCCACAGGAGGCTGGGAAAGATGGAAAATACAAGGTGGATTTGCAAGGCTCAACTATTCGTATAAAGACCGGTATTTGTTAGAAGTGAATGGCCGGTACGATGGTTCATCAAAATTCCCCGCAAATCAGCGATTTGCTTTCTTTCCTTCTTATTCGGTGGGTTGGAGACTATCAAAAGAACCCTTTTGGAGAGTGTCCGAACAGATTGTTTCGGACTTGAAACTGAGGGCATCGTATGGTTCTCTCGGAAACGGGAACATCGGTTCGTATGCCTATTTGGAGCAATTCTCCATCTCGCAATCATCCATGATTTTGAATGGACAACGACCCCAGCAAACCAGAAACCCAACGGTTTTGCCCGAGGGCCTTACTTGGGAAACGGCCACTACCAAAAATATCGGGATAGATTTATCCATGCTTTCCAATCGGCTGACGTTTATAGCAGATGCCTATATCCGAACCACTACGGATATGTTTACCGTAGGTTTGACGCTTCCTGCCGTTTTTGGAGCGGCTGCCCCCAAAGGAAACTATGCTGATTTGGAAACCAAAGGGTGGGAAACGATGCTATCGTACCGAGACAAATTTTCACTGGGTTCAAAACCGTTCAACTTTGACGTCCGATTGACCTTGGCGGATTATAGGGCAGTCATTACCAAATACAATAACCCTCAAAAACTATTGAGCGATTATTATGAAGGGCAAGTACTGGGTGAAATTTGGGGATACCAAACCGACGGTTTCTTCAAATCAGCCGATGATGTGAAAAATAGCGCAAACCAGAATTTGTTCAGAACGGCTTCCAATGGGCTTTGGTTTCCTGGAGATATTAAGTTCAAGGATGTCAATGGAGATGGTGCCATTACACCTGGTACGGATCGAATCGAAAACCCAGGCGACAGATCTATCATTGGCAACTCAACCCCACGCTATACTTATGGTGCGATGTTGGGAGCCGATTGGAATAATTTCTTCTTTTCAGCTTTTATCCAAGGAGTTGGCAAACAGGATTGGTATCCAAGTAGAGAAGCAAACCTATTTTGGGGACAGTATAACCGCCCTTATGGAGATATTCCGAAAAGTCAGTTGGGAAATATATGGACGGAGCAAAACCCCGATGCCTATTTCCCAAGATACGTTTCTCGTATAGCCAGTAATGCCAACGGAACACTCAGCGCGGCTCAGACTCGATACTTACAGAATGTAGCCTATATGCGTCTGAAAAATATTCAAATTGGTTATAACTTACCCCGTTCTATTGCTTCAAAAATTGGCTCCTCCGCAGCGAGAATTTACCTTTCTGCCGAGAATATTTGGTCATTATCGCCCCTCTATAAATACACGCGTGATTTTGACGTAGAAAGTGCGGTTGCTTCTGACCAAGTGTTTAGTCCAGGTGGTAACGCAGGCGATGCTTATAATTACCCAATTATGAAAAGTGTAACCTGTGGTTTGTCTATCACTTTTTAATCACCAAAAAAAGTACGACTATGAAACTTAAATACATCCTTATTATACTTGCCTCAGTTCTTTTTGTAGGTTGTGATTTGGAGGAACTTCCAGAAGCGACTACTTCAAAAGGTCCCATATTTGGTAGTGAAAGTGGCTTGATACTCTATACCAATTCGTTTTATACGATGTTTAACGGTAAAAATCTTCACCGTGCTGATGCCATGTCGGATTACTTGGCTCGGAGAGATTCCCCACCGTTTATCACCGAAGGAAACTATAGTGCCCAAGTGAGTACGGGCTGGACGTGGACAGATTTGAGAAATATCAACTATTTCATTCAAAACTGCAATGATCCCAAAGTTCCCGTAGCAGTCAGAAAAAATTACCTTGGAATTGCCAAATTTTTTAGGGCGTGGTTTTATTTCGACAAAGTCAAACGGTTTGGAGATGTACCTTGGATTGGGAAACCATTAGATGTCAATGATACTGAATTCACGAGTAGCCCTGCACGAAGGAACTTTTAGAAAGTATCATACTAATCTGGGATTACAGGCTTCTGCTGCTGGTTTATTGAATCAGGCAGCCGTCGCCGCTAAAAAAGTGATTGATGAGGCGGGCTATAAGCTCTACGACGGAGCTGGAATAGATAAATCGTATCGTCAGGTATTCATCAATCCCGCCCCAGTTGCGACAGAAGTTATGCTTTCGGCAGTGTGCGACTTGGCTTTAAACAACCTAAACGATGGCAACTGGTACTGGACCAGTGGCACGTACGGAGATAAAGCAAGCTTTATTAGAACCTTTATTAATACCTATCTAAAAAGAGATGGGACTCCTTTTACCAACGATCCAGCTTATAAAACTATGTTGTTTAAGGATGAAGTAAAAGGCCGAGATTTGAGACTTCAACAAACCATTCGTGTGGGTGACTACAAACGAATCAACGCAGGGGTGTTAGTACCTTCTCCTCCGCTTTTTTCTTACACTTATACGGGGTATCAACCCATCAAATGGGCCTTGGATGACATGTACTACGATACCCGCGATTTGAATATTAACTCGGTTTCTATTTTCCGTTATGCCGAAGTGCTACTGGCTTATGCCGAAGCCAAAGCAGAACTTGGAACACTCACCGATGCCGATTGGGCTTTGACAGTAGGTGCTTTGCGCAAAAGAGCAGGAATTACGGGGGGGCTTACTACCAAACCCACTACGATTGATACCTATATCCAATCAAAATATTTTCCTGCCATTACTGACCCCGTCATTTTGGAAGTACGCCGTGAAAGAGGAATCGAGCTGTGTTTGGAAGGCTTCCGTTTCGACGACATTGTTCGTTGGAAAAGAGGTGAACTGATGCAAATGGAGTGGAATGGCATGTATGTACCCACACTCAATACACCCATGGACTTGAACGAAGACGGGATTTTGGATGTGGCGTTTTATAAAACGTTGCCCTCCTCACGACCAGCAGGGGTAACCTACGTAGAAGTATCTCCTACGGTAGGGGGAAAGCCCAATTCGCAGCTTTTGGCAGGTGATACCTCAGGAGAATTGACATGGTTGAACAATATCCCCAGAAAATGGACAGATAAAAATTATTATCATTCCAACGGGCGATATGATTACCAATCCCAAGTTGGTTCAAAACCCTGGTTGGTAGTATTATTATCATTTAAGTATCCCACCATTTTTCTTATCGTAGCTCGGCCTTTGGTCGAGCTACGGGCGTTTTAGTGATAGAATAACCATTCGATAGACAGTAATAAAACCTTTTTTTTTACTTTACGTATTTGTCAAAAAGCTGGAAGCGATTCGCTTAATTGCAGGCATAAATACCAAATTATAGTCTTTTACTTATTCAAATCAATGAAAACCATCAAAGGACCGGCCATATTTTTGGCACAATTCATGGGCGACGAAGCCCCTTTTAATTCTTTGGATACCATCGCCGCATACATGGCCGATTTGGGTTATAAAGGCATTCAAATTCCGACTTGGGATAGCCGTTGTATTGACCTCAAAACCGCTGCAGAATCTAAAACTTACTGCGACGAATACAAGGGCAAACTCGCTGACATTGGGGTAGAGGTTACCGAACTTTCGTCTCATTTGCAGGGACAACTCGTGGCCGTTCATCCTGCCTACGATCCTATGTTTGATGGATTTGCCGCTCCTGAAGTGCGCAACAACCCTGCGGCTCGTACTGAGTGGGCCGTGCAGCAATTGATGTGGGCGGCCAAAGCTTCTCAAAATATGGGATTGAAGTCGCACGTGACGTTTTCAGGAGCTTTGTTGTGGTCGTTTTTGTATCCGTGGCCTCAGCGTCCAGCAGGCTTGGTCGAAACAGGCTTCAAAGAATTGGGCAAACGTTGGAAGCCTATTTTGGATGCCTTCGACGAAGCAGGTGTCAATGTAGGCTATGAACTTCACCCGGGCGAAGATCTACACGATGGCATTACGTTTGAAATGTTCTTGGAAGCCGTAGGCAACCACCCACGCGCAGGTATCAACTATGACCCAAGCCACTTTGTATTGCAACAATTAGATTATCTTCAATTCATAGATTTCTACCACGAGCGCATTTTTGCCTATCACGTGAAAGATGCTGAGTTTAACCCAACGGGCAAACAGGGTGTGTATAGTGGTTTCCAAGGCTGGGCCGACCGCGCGGGTCGCTTCCGTTCATTGGGCGACGGACAAGTGGATTTTAGTGGTATTTTCTCCAAATTATCGCAATACAACTACGACGGTTGGGCGGTATTGGAATGGGAGTGCTGTATTAAATCGCCCGTACAGGGAGCAGCGGAAGGTGCGCCTTTTATTGCCGACCACATTATCGAAGTGACTGCCAAGGCATTCGATGATTTTGCGGGAACGGGAGCCGATGAAGCTTTCAACCGTAAGGTATTAGGTTTGTAGAATTCGGTAATTTGAAACGGGATTACCTGCACGATGTGATAATTTAAAAATGAAAAGCCGCAATAGATTTTCTATCGCGGCTTTTTATTTTTAAATTATCAATTGGTTCATTTTCAAATTGTTAGTTTCTTGGTGGAGGCCCACCAGGTCCGCCAGGACCACCTGCACGGGCAGTATTAGGACGGCCAGGGTGCGACTCGCCGCGGTGGCAGGTCGTACAACCGATGCGAGGCTTGCGCTCTTTGGTCGCATAGGCAGGTATCGTAGCGAGTAGGTCATCATTGATTTTGCCAACCATTGCTACCATATCACGAGCAATGGCATGGTCGCCTTTTGATTCAGACGCCCAATCTTTCACGTCGTGGCAGTGGTTGCAGCTTACACCAAGGGCTTTGCTCCAAGCATTTTCCATGATACCAATCACTTGTTCGGCGGGGCGTCCTTTGAAGATTTTGATGTTTTTAAACACCTCTTCGGCATTCATTTTTTCTTTACCTGCTATAGCTGCCTTGACTTCTTTTGCATATTTTGCACGGTCGGCGGCAAGGCTATCTTCGCGCGGGTCAGCAGACTTGGTCGCGCTGGGCTTTGGTGTAAGGGCTACCAACGACACTACGGCCGTCAGTGCA
>JBGAUP010000218.1:0-10717 GCA_044228585.1 Runella sp.
GGTCACACTACCTCCCGAGGGTAGATTGACCATGTCGTTGATATTACCCGAACCAGAAGCCGTACAGGTTCCACCTCCTGCTCCCACACATGTCCAAGTTCCCGTCAGAGTCGCGGGCAATACATCATTTACCGTCGCAGTGGTATTGCTCGGACCCGCATTCGAGGCTGTAATTGTATAGGTCACGCTTCCCCCTGGCACTGCCGTTGTCACGCCATCGGTCTTGGTGAAGGCTAAATCGGCAGTGGCAAAAGAAGCAACTTGATAATAAGAAACAACTGGGTCGTGGTCGGACAAGCGACGGGCGGTAGTGCCATCGTTACGGTCAATTTCTGGGAAATCTGCATTGATACGCGGGTGTTCGACACGTCGTGCCAAAGTAGTATTGATTAAAGCCGTATTGGCTAAAATATGATCTAATGACTGGGCATTGCCATCAAAAACGTAAGAATAGCGTTCAGCAACAGGAGCTGTATCAAATAGATTGTCTAAATCTGGGTTAACTAAGTCAACCCCATCTCCTGCCACCGCCGTTTCGTTGTCGGGCACGGGAGTACCTTGAATGGTTGCCATTGAATGGCCAAAACCATCGTTCACCTCAAACGCATTGAAATCTCCCACTAAAATAATGCGTTCGGTAGGAGTAGCTACTTGGCGTGCTTGCACCAAATTTGCCAAAGACTCTGCTTGTTTATTACGTTTTGCCCGAATTCTGGCTCCTACCGTGGTCCAACCATTTGAACCAGGATCTTCACTGTTTACTCCATTTAATGAACGTAGGTGATTCACGATTACAGTCACGGGGAAAGAAGACCCATTGGGATGGTTGACCACCGCACTGAGACGCAAAGGAGGGCGGTCATTCAATGTCTCGGAAGACATATCTGGGTTTACAAAAAGTTCACCAGCGTTTTCTTGCACGACTGCGTTGACAGTGACTCTCGGGGTAGCTCCAAATACGGGAGCCGTTTTCACCAAAAAACCAACGTCAATTCCACCAATATCATTTCCGTCTACCAAATACGCGGCATATTGCGGATCGGGCTGGCTGGCGGCTACTGCATCGGCACTGATACGCGACGCTAAATCTTGCAATGTAGATAGGTTTTCTATCTCTACAACACCTATAATATCAGGGGTTTTTAGAAAATTTCGAATCCCAAGCGATGCTTTGTTGAGGCGAGTATTGAAAGCCCCTGCCGTAAGTGTCGGCTCTCCAATTCCTGGGTCATTCACCGTATCAAAGAAACGTTGCAAGTTGTAAGAAGCCACCGTAAATTCTGATGCTGTGGGGGTTGTTACTGCCGTGGCAGTTGCTCCTCCCGAAGTCGAAGGCGGCGACGTAGGGTCAGGTAAAATAGTATATGTCCGAAAAGTATAATCAAGTGGCCCTACCAAGTTAGAAACTACAGATCCTGTACTTACGTCAACGGTTAACCCACCTACCAGTCCATCACTATCCACCCGTATCCGTTCGGGATTGGAATCAAAACGAGGAATGGGAGGAATCGTTCCTCCACCCGATGGAGCAGGGTCAGGTGCTTGAATACCTGCTTCTCTGAAAGGCCGAGGTACACCCGTAATGACTCCGTAAAATACACCTGTTGACGTAGCCGTAGCATTCGCCTCACTAATATTTCCCATTGTAGGGCCTACAACTGTGAGCGAAGCCGCCGAAACCCTCATTCCTTCTACTCGTTCCAGTTGGTCGTGTGGCCCCGCTGGATTGGGAAAAGTAGCCGAAAGCGGAATCGCGGTGGGGAGGGGATTACCCGTTGAGATTTGTACAACTGTTGGGGAAGTAAGTTCGGTCAGTGGTGGCTGTAAGGGGTCTTGCGAGGGTACAAATTCCACCACTGTACCCGTCACCTGTACCAAAGCCCCCACTACCGCAGCGGCAGGAGGCGCACTATTGGTAAAAACCAAGATTCCTTCGGAAGTAGCAGGGTCGGCATCTACCGACGCATCGGGTTCTTGGATAAAAAAGCCATTGCTCTTGACCCCCGTCACAATGCCGCGTGTAGTGACTGATGCCCCCACAATCGGAGACGAGGCCCCTGGGCCTTGGATGTCGTGTATGGGCGTAAGGGCGACATCATCGTTTTGGATAGTTCCTTGTCCTTGCGTATCTCCCGCATTTGCCCCTGTGATATTGGTTACGTTGACAAAAAAGGTCTCATTGGTTTCAGGAGAAGTATCGCCATTCACCAACACGGTAAAAGAATAGGTAGAACTGCCCGCTGGGATGGTTTGGCTTGTGAGTGACTTGGCGGTATAATCTCCAGATTGGGTAGCTGTATTATCAGCGGTAGCAATGTCAAAAGTCACCCCGCCTGGCCCAGCAGGGGCCGACAAACTTACCGTGAAAGTAAAGTTCGTCGTACCCGAATTACCTTCGACTTGAGGGACGTCGTTGATGGAGAGGTTGGGGGTGGAAGAGGGTGCAATAGGTGCAAAAGCTACCCCGCGAAAAACAGTATTGGTGGGAGCAGTAGTTACTAATGTTGCTGTGGATGCAGCTCCAGTATCAGTGATTTTTATCAGGCGATTGGCTGATGTCTCCGTGGTTGTAGCATAAATAATGGGGTCTGGGCCTGAAAAATCAACGGTAAGGCCTCTTGTACCACTTTTTGAATTCGAACCTGTTGTAGTACCAAGTGTGTAAGCTAAAGACCAAGTACCTGCACTTAAAGTCCATTTCTGAATTCCACCTCCACTGGCGATAGTTCTTTCATCAGCGACGTAGATAATAGTTCCAGTGGCATTGATAGAAAATGCGTATGGACTTGGACCAGTGGTTGTAGGAAAGCCGGGTAAAAGATTAAGGGTATTTCCAGAAGCTGTAGGGGTTCCAACTCCTACGGAGCTAACTCCTTGGAAGCTGCCTGTCGCAGAAGTTACATATAACTGTCCATTAAAAATGCCTACACTCCTTAAACTTGCTGGTGTAGAAGATATGACTGTCCCAGCTCCCAAAGTGGTTAAAATAACTCCTCCACTTCCACCAGTACTCCAAAAGTTAGTCCCGTCACTTGTTGCCCCACGTATATTATCACCCGAGAAACGCGTTGTTGTGGCCGCCAGTGAATAAGTTCCAGCCGCATTAACTTGACCAATCCCTCGCACAACAGGAGTAGCACCAGTAGTAGATGTAGAAGCAATGCCAGCAGTACCAGCAGTGGCACTATAGCCAGGAACAATAATGCTTTGACCATTAGTCGAGCGAGTAATAAGTCCTTCAGATTCAGCTGTCCCACTAACTGTTAATGGAGTCATCCCCGTTGAAGGAATAGCAATACTTATTCCAGATGTGCCTGTGGTAGTAAATTCTTTCAAAAAAATCGGAGTAGCCGCACTTGTTAGAGTTGCGCTTCCGTCTCCTACCTGCAGAACCACTAAGCGGCCTGGGGTAAATGATTGTCCCCAACTTGTGTTAACACCCGTAAAAAGCGTTAAAAACAGAAGAATAAAATTGGTTTGTAAGTATTTGAGCAAAGAGTAGATATAATTCAAAATCATAGTACCTATGGTTGTTAGTGGAATGAACGTTTCTGAGTTAAAATACAATGGGGTGGGTATTTTTTCAATGTCCTGCATGTTACAATTGGGCTCAAGTTGTGATAAAGTAATCATTTATTCTTGAGAGTCGCTAAGTTAAACACAGTTACATTACCAAAATATTAATTCAACAAAAAAAAGTCCGAACTATTTTAAAAAAGCCCACCCGTGTACGCCAAATTAAAAACCAGTAAAAAGTTGCCTTTTTACTGGTTTAATTCCTGCTCTATCTTTGCATTACCAATCGAAATCTTAATAGTAGGTGTATTTTTATTAATTGACCAAACGGCTTGCTTTCGGCTTAGAAATCAGCCATAAACCCACAAACACGATAGCTCCGTTGAGCATAAGGCGCTCAAAACCAATCTTGTAGCCGTCAAACCACGCCTCGGAGTTTTGGTTGAGAATGTAGGTAATAATGGGCGCTGCCACGCAGACAATCGGAGTCCAGTGGTCGCGCACGGAGCGTTTGGTATAAAGCCCAAAAGCAAACAGCCCCAACAGCGGCCCGTAAGTATAACCTGCAATATCAAAAATCGCCGTGATTACCTCCTTGTTATTCATCTGGTTGAACAGCACAATTACCACGTAAAACAACAACGAAAATCCGATGTGTACCCAGTGTTTGATGCGGGCGCGTTCGGCTTCGGGTTTGTTGGCCACGTTCATAAAATCAATGCAAAACGAGGTAGTTAAGGCCGTCAGGGCCGAATCTGAACTCGCGTAGGTGGCGGCAGTAATCCCAATCAAAAATGTGATGGCAACAATGACCCCCGTTGTTCCTTCAGTCACTCCAAAATGGTTGAGGGCGAGCATTGGGTACAGCTCATCGGTACGGGCAGGGAGGGGAATATTTTTGGTTTGGGCGTAGAAATAAAGCAATACCCCCAAGCTCATAAACATCAGGTTGACAAACGTAAGCGTAATGGTAAACCAAAACATGTTTTTTTGGGCTTCGCCAATGTTTTTGCAGGTAAGGTTTTTCTGCATCAAATCTTGGTCCATCCCCGTCATGGTAATGGCAATAAACGCCCCCGACAAAAATTGTTTCCAGAAGTATTTGTTGTCTTTGGGGTCGTCGAAGAAGAAAATACGCGAGTATTCACTGTCCGAAATCGCGGATACCATCCCCCCAAAAGAAAAATCTAACTCTTTGGCTACCAAGTAAATCGTCAATGCTACCGCCGTTACCAAAAAGGTGGTTTGTAGGGTATCCGTAACGATAATGGTTTTTACGCCCCCTTTGAAAGTATATATACCAATGAGCGCAATGGTAATCAATACCGACACTTCAAACGGAATACAAAGTACCGTTGTACATGCAGCTGTTGAAGCGTACACCTGCTACGTACAAGCGCACCGCCGAGCCAAGGGTACGCGAAAGCAAAGGCCGATCTGATTTGCGGGCGCACCTGAAACCAAAGCGTTCTAAAAGTAGGTATAAATCGAGACCAGATTGAGCCGATAGTAGAGCGGCATCAGCACCGTCCCGATAAAAAGATAACCCAAAATATACCCCAAAACCACCTGAAAATAAGAGAATTGGATTTTCACCGCCCCTGGCACCGAAATGAACGTCACCCCAGAGAGCGACGTGCCAATCATGGCAAAAGCCACCAAAAACCACGGCGATTGTTTGTTGGCCGTAAAGAAAGTATTCGTGTCAGCTCCTTTGGAGGTATAAAACGATACCACAATCAAAACGGCAAAATAAATGATCAAAATAGTAAGGGCGACAAAGGGACTCATGGGTTGGGAACAAGGTTAAAACTTTTTTACATTTTGCAAACCTATAAGGTTTTTCGTAAATTTGTTATATCCGTTCATTAACTATACAAATCTTTGCCCAATGCAACTGTTTGAAATGCCCGAAATTGACGTATTAGAGGAAATTGAAGAGAAAGTAATTGAGACTGAACTTTACAGTTTGGTGGTTTTCAATGACGAAGTGAATACGTTTGATTGGGTTATCGAAACCCTCATGGATGTGTGCGAACATACGCCCGAACAAGCTGAGCAATGCACCATTATCATCCATTACAAAGGCAAATGTCGCGTCAAAAATGGTTCGTGGGAAGAACTCGTCCCGATGCGCCAAGAAATATGCCGACGCGGTATTTCAGCAGAAGTCATGGCCTAACTCCCTATCAAGTACGAGCGATTTTATCATCTGCTAAACGCCAAACAGGGCTTTCAACTCCGTAGCGTCTGAGGGTTGCATGCGTCCTGCCAAGACCAGGCGCAGTTGGCGGCGCCGCAAGGCACTATCGAAAAGTTTTTTTTCTTCCTCCGTTTCTACAATCACAGAGGGGACTTCAATGGGGCGACCGCTTTGATCAACCGCCACAAAAGTATAAAAAGCAGAATTGGTATGAACAGCTGCTTCGCCCGCCGACAGGTTCTGCGCACTTACTTTGATGTGTACTTCCATCGAAGAGGTAAAAGCCCGTGTTACTTGGGCTTCAAACGTGACGATATTGCCCAATTTGATAGGCTCGGCAAAAGATACATTGTCCACCGAGGCCGTCACAACCGTGCGGTGGGCATGTTTTTGGGCAGTGATGGCCGCACAAATGTCCATCCAATGCAAAAGTCGCCCTCCCATGAGGTTATTGAGGGTATTGGTATCGTTGGGAAGCACCATTTCGGTCATAATGGTGTGTGACTCACTGGCTTTTTTGGGAAGAGGCATGATTTGATTTCCTTTTTCTTTCTTCTTATTTCCTGTTTCTTACTTCCGACATCGGTTTTTATCTAATGAATTTGCGGCAAAATTAATTCTAAAGTCGCAATCTGCAACCTTCCGAACCAATTCGGGGCAATGTCTGTTATTTGGCTATCCAAACTTAACTGAAATATGAGTCAATTTATGGTCGAATTTACGCTCCCCGACGAAATGACGGAGGAGTTTGTTGCAAAAATTCCCCGCCAACGCCTTAAAATCAATCAGTTGATGGAAAAAGGCAAAATAAGCGCTTATTCGCTGGCCACTGACCGCTCTAAACTTTGGTGCATCATCAAGGCCGAGAATGAATTTGAAGTGATGAGGATTGTTGCCGAGTTTCCTTTGATTGATTTTATGAATCCTACCATTCACGAGTTGATGTTTCACAATACCGCAACGGCAGTAAAACTACCGCTGTATTCGTTGAACTAAAAGGAAGATGCTTACCTTTGGGAAAAAAACGCAGCCGTGACCCCTTCCGAAGTTTTTGCCCACCGTCAAGACCTTTTTCTCCAACAAGTAACGATCTTTCAACGTCGCTATCATCAACTCTCCACCGCACGTCTTTCTATTTTTGTAATAGCCATTGCGGTGGTAGGGTGGCTGTCAAAAATACACGTACCTCTTACGTTTCTGGTAGGTGGTATCGGTCTCGTTGCTTTTGCGATTGTTTTGCGTAAGCACCAAAAAACCGCGCGTCAGCGTAATTTATACCGCGTTTTGGTCGCCATCAACCAAGACGAAACCGCCCGACTTTCACACCATTTTTCCCGAGTCGAAACGGGCGATTCATTCGTCATTAAAAACCACGCTTACTCCAACGACTTAGATATTTTCGGTTCTCATTCGTTGTTTCGGCTTCTCAACCGCGCCCATACCCGCGTAGGGATGAAAACCTTGGCAGATTGGTTACTTTATCCCGCCGACCCCATCGAAATCGCCGTTCGACAGCAGGCAATTGCCGAACTCACTCCCGTACTTGACTGGCGACAAAACTTAGAGGCCATCGCTCGTTTGGAGAAACAAATTGCCGAACCAACTGATTTTTTGACGCATTGGCTGAAAGCGGGAGAAAATGAAGCCATTGTTCGCTGGCGCAAATTTCGCTGGTTACCGATTCTGAGCGTGAGTAGTATTATCGTCGCCTTTTTAGGGTGGATTCCGTGGATAGTGGTCGTAGTACTGCTGGGCTTTCACGCCTATATTCTGAGCAAATTGAACCCTTCCGTCAAAGACTACGCTGAGCAGTCACAGGGGATTGTAGATACCCTCAAAGCCTATGCTTCTTTGTTTGAAAAAATTGAGAATCAAGATTTTACATCGGCGAAACTGCGCCAACTACAAAGTCAACTCAAATCAGCGGAAAACGCCTCCAAATGTATTCAACGATTGGCTTCTGTCACCGAAAATCTCAATTTTAGGCTCAATCCTTACTTTATGCTGGCGATTGGCTTGCCTACTTTATGGGATTTACAGTGGATGTTCCAATTGGAGGCTTGGAAGCGTACTCACCGCCAAGACCTGACCATTTGGCTCGACGTTCTGGGAGAATTTGAAGCCTTAAATAGTTTGGCAGGCTTTGCTTACGCGCATCCCTCCTATCCCTTTGCCGACATTTCGCCCCAAGATTTTTATCTAAAAGCGACGCAGGCGGGACACCCCCTACTCCCCAATGAAAAAAGGGTTAATAACGATTTTGAACTCAAGGATTTAGGACAAACGGCCCTCATCACTGGCTCGAATATGTCGGGGAAGAGTACATTTTTACGTACCATTGGTATCAATACGGTCCTTGCTTTGGCGGGTTCGGTAGTATGTGCCGAAGCTTTTTCGTGTTCTATTGTGCAGGTATTTACCAGTATGCGTACCCAAGATTCTTTGGAAGAAAATACTTCGTCGTTTTATGCCGAGCTCAAACGTTTGCAAACCCTATTGCAGTTGTCGCAAACCTCGCACTTGCCCGTATTTTATTTTTTAGACGAAATTCTGAAAGGGACCAATTCTGCCGACCGTCATCGCGGGGCTGAGGCACTGATTCGACAATTGCACTTACGGAAAGCGTCGGGTTTTGTTTCTACCCACGACCTCGAACTGGGCGCAATGGCCGAAAAAGACGATTTTGTCCACAATTACAGCTTTTATTCTACTTTTTGGGACGGAAAACTTCATTTTGACTATACCTTACAGTCGGGCGTTTGTCGCGAATTCAACGCCACCGCCTTGATGCAACAAATCGGAATCGAAATCTAAGAAAGTGTAAAGGTAAAAGTGCAGAGTGTAAAGAAATTTGGTCAGAAAAGTGAGCTGCAAGCTCGCTTTTCTGACTTCTGACTTCTGACTTCTGACTTCTGACTTCTGACTTCTGACTTCTGACTTCTGACTTCTGACTTCTGACTTCTGACTTCTGACTTCTGACTTCTGACTTCTGACTTTTCAGTCGGAATACGGGTAAACTCCGCTCCTTTCAACTCAAACCCTTTTTCTTCTAATACCTTTTGGATAGCCCCAAAAGCCGTAAATTCGCCGTAGATATTGATTTCGTTGGTTTCCTCGTCCAAGAATACTTCTTCCGCTCCAAAATCAATTAATTCAAATTCAAGCTCTTCTAAATCAACGCCTTCGTTGGCGATTTTGAAAACACACTTGCGTTCAAACAAAAAATCCAACATTCCTGAGATACCCAAACTACCGCCTAATTTGTTGAAATAGCTTCTGATATTGGCAACCGTACGGTTAGTATTGTCGGTAGTGGCTTCAATCAGAATAGCGATTCCGTGGGGGCCTTTTCCTTCGTAAACTACCTCTTTATAATCCTCCTGTTCTTTCGAGACTGCTCGTTTTATGGCCCGTTCAACGTTGTCTTTGGGCATGTTGGCGGCTTTGGCATTTTGGATGATAGCCCGCAAACGAGAGTTGTTTTGTGGATCGGGGCCGCCTGCTTTTACGGCCATTACGATGTCTTTTCCGATGCGGGTGAAGACTTTCGCCATCATTCCCCAGCGTTTTAGTTTACTTGCTTTTCGGTATTCAAACGCGCGTCCCATATATTTTAGATAAGTGATTGTTAAAATGTCATATTTACAACTCCAAGAGTATCTGATTTTTTAGAATGTCTTCCATCGTTTCCCGTTGGCGAATGAGGTGTGCTTTTCCTTGATAGACCAAGACCTCCGCAGGGCGAAAACGGCTATTGTAATGGCTGCTCATGGTAAAACCATACGCTCCTGCGTTTAGCAAGGCCAACACATCACCTTCGCGGATTTCATTCAGTTCACGGTCTTTGGCAAAAGTGTCGGTTTCGCAGATATAACCCACCACATCGTAAATTCCCTTAGTAGCTGCTTCGGGATTAGAGACGTTGACAATATGGTGGTAGGCATCGTACATCATGGGGCGAATAAGGTGATTCAGTCCCGAATTGACTCCCACAAAAGTACGCCCTGGCGCGGGTTTTACGACGTTGGCTTGTACCAACAAAACGCCCGATTCACTCACCAAAAACTTCCCTGGCTCAAACCAAAGCTGTAATTCGTGGCCAAGTTTGTTGCTCAAATCCAAAAAAGCATCGCTAAGCTGCGCTCCCAATTCGGGCATATTGGTAGTATGGTCACCTTTTTTGTAAGCTACCTTAAACCCTCCTCCCAAATCAATGATTTGGAGATTAGGGAACGATTGGGCAAAGTCAAAAATAACGTCGGCAGCCCGCACAAACGCTTCTGCTTCTTTGATGTCAGAGCCTGTATGCTGATGCAAGCCTACGACATTGATACTGTACTGATTGACAATCCGTAAAATTTCGTCGCGTTGACGAATGTCAATGCCAAATTTGGAACCTTCGTGCGCCGTCATAATTTTGGCGTTGCCACCGGCAGCCACATTGGGTTTGATGCGAATCATACAGGGAACACTCGCTCCGTAACGCTGCCCAAATTTTTCGAGCACGATGAGATTATCCAAGTTAACCATGGCTCCCACGGCTACGGCAGCTTCTATCTCATCGAACGAGACGCCACTGGGGGTAAAAGTCACTTGATTTCCTTCGTAGCCTGCATGAAGTGCCAATTGGAGTTCTTGGGGCGACACTACGTCTATTTCTACGCCATTTTGGCGCATCAATTTCAGAATGGAAATATTGGTAAGGGCTTTGCAAGCAAACTTGATTTTCAGCTTTACCTTAGGGAAAGCCTCCCGCAACTGATTGATTTTTTCGACGATTTTGTCGGCATCATACACGTAGAGCGGCGTGCCAAACTGCTGTGCTATCTCAAGTACAGAGAGGTTCTGGATTTGGTATTGGTGGTTGGTAATCTGCATTGGGTGAAATTTCGAGCCGCAAAGATAGTTGATGCAACTGCTTTTTCAAACCTCCCCCAATTGTACAAAGACAGGAAAAGTAACCCTGCGAGGAGTTTCTTCCTCCCAAATGGGGGACAA
>JBGAUP010000219.1:0-10416 GCA_044228585.1 Runella sp.
CAATCATCGTCAATTATCAATTATTAATTATCAATTACAATTTTTCGGCTACAAGTTGTAAAATGTCTTGGGCTACTTCAGTTTTTGTTTTTAAATCGAAGTGGTGTACCCGACCACTTGCTTCAATAACGATAATTTTATTGGTATCGTATGCAAAACCTGCGCCTTTATCGTTGAGGGAGTTTAATACAATCAAATCTAAGTTTTTAGATTTAAGCTTTCCAACTGCGTTTTCAAATTCATTATCGGTTTCGAGCGCAAAACCCACCATAATTTGCTTGGGGCGTTTTTGTTTTCCGAGCGTAGCGGCAATGTCCACTGTTTTGGTAAGTTCGATATTAAAATGACTTTCTTTCTTCTTGATTTTACGGTCGGCAGGGTGGGTGGGGGTATAGTCGGCCACGGCAGCAGACAATATGATCACATTCGCACTTGAAAATTCGTTACGAGTAGCTTCGTACATTTCTTGGGCCGAACGAACTTTAATAAGCTTCACCGAGGTATCGGGGGTTGATTGTGTCGTTGGTCCACTCACTAACGTAACTTTAGCTCCAGCAAAAGCAAAGGCTTGAGCAATGGCATACCCCATTTTCCCCGTAGAATGATTACTGATATAACGAACGGGGTCAATAGATTCTTGGGTTGGCCCCGCAGTGATTAGGATGTGTTTGTCTTTCAGAGCGGCAATTTGTGAAAAATGTTTTTCTAAAGCATTCACAATGTGTTCAGGTTCGGCCATCCGTCCTATGCCTACCAAGCCACTGGCGAGCTCGCCGTGTTCAGCATTTAAAATAAAATTACCGTATTGAATCAGCTTTTTTAGATTTTCTGTGATGGACCCGTGCTGAAACATGTCTAAATCCATAGCGGGGGCAAAAAAAACAGGGCAACGCGCCGATAAATAAACAGCGGTGAGCAAATCGTCACAATTTCCCTGAGCGCATTTAGATAAGGTATGGGCCGTGGCGGGGGCAATGACCATAACATCTGCCCAAAGTCCCAGCTCCACGTGATTGTTCCATTCGCCTGCTTCATTTTTGACAAAAGTGGATAGAGCAGGGCGTTTCGATAAAGTGGCTAACGTCAGTGGGGTAATAAATTCCTTGGCGGCCTCGGTCATGACGATTTGCACGTCTGCCCCTGCTTTGATTAGCAAACGAGTCAGCAAAGCAGCTTTATAAGCGGCAATGCTACCTGTAACACCAAGTAGGATTTTTTTATGTTGCAGTAAGGGCATAAACTTTTCTTGAAAACAAATAAAGCCGCACAAATCTAACATTTGTTGCGGCTTTATAAAGCGTATTTTTACGTACTTTTTATTTTGATTCCTCTTCTTCGGTCGAACGCCAAAACAATTTATCTTCCATGAATTCCTCAATGGCGATACCCGTAGGCTTAGGCTGACGCTCGTAGAACTTTGAAATTTCGATTTGTTCACGGTTTTCAAATACTTCTTCGAGATTATCAATACCAGAGGCAAACTCCGCCAATTTGTTGTTGAGTTCTTCTTTGGTCTTAGAAGCTATCTGACGAGAGCGACGAGAGATGATTGCCACTGATTCGTACAAATTGCCCGTTTTTGCGGCCAACTTATCAGTATCACGCGTTATGATAGAGGGAGATGCTGCCATATATTTAAGAATAATAGTTGTTACAAAGACTGGAATAATGAATAATTAATTTTGAGTTGAAGATGATGGTGTTGAAAGTTTTCCCGTATTGGAAGGTTTAGCGTCTTTCTGGGCTTTTTCTGCTTCCAAAATGGTCGTTAACTCCTTTTGGGTATTCTCATAATAACGTTCGGCTTGACGGATATACTTGCTGTTGGGATATTTGTCAACAAACGCCAAGTAATATTTACTTACATCTTGGTATCTTTCTTTTTGCTTTTCGGCAAAACTGAGTCTGGCCAAATTGTATTGTGCATCTACGCGTAAGAAAGAAAGCTCTTCATTGTATTTAGAATCAGGAAAATCTTTTTGGTAATTGTTGATGGTAACAACTGCCGAACGAAAGTTTGCGATGTTTGCTTCGCTGGTTTGGTAATAGAGTTTTGCCTTTTCGTAGGCTTTCTTCTCTAATTTATCTCGCAACTCCAATATCAATTGTGTACCTTCTTCCCGAAAGGCGCTTTCTGGATAGGTGTTGATAAAGTCTTGTAAAGCCGCAATCGCTGTAAGGGTACTGGCTTGATCCAAATTGAAGTTTGGGGAATCTTTGTACAAAGAGTAAGCGTGCATATACAAGGCTTCTTGGGCATACTCACTACGCTGAAAAGTCTCATAGAAGTTTTTGAACAAAAACTGCGACATGTTGTAGTTCGCCTGCTTAAAATTGCAGTAGGCGTTATAAAACTGCGCTAACTCTGCTTGACGGGCATCTTTGCCATTCAAAAGAGGGGTGATTTCTTCAAAAAGTAACCCTGCGCGGTAGTAGTCGGCTTTCTTATAATATTGAAGGGCAGCCTCATATTTTTGTTCGAGAGTACCTTCTTTTTGCAGTTTAGCAAATTTGCTGCACGACCCCAATAGGAGGGTAGTCAGAATCAGCAAGATATATCCAAATAGGGTGTTACGCATAGCGGGCGCAAAAATACAAAAATTGCTTTGTATTTCATAACGAAACTAAAGCAGAAAAAGTATGCGATGATAAGGGAGGAAGATTAATGACGAATCAAGAGTTTCTTGGTTGCAACTGTTTTGCCCTCCAATAGTAAGCGGTAAAAATATACTCCCGTTGGCATCTCGCGAGTTGGAATACGTAGTTGGCGGTCGTTTTTGTCTAACTCATATTCGGCTACGTTATTTCCTATCACGTTAAATAAGGAGATTTTAGCGTTACCAACTACTCCAGAAATTTGATAGTCTATTTCTGTATAATCGTTTGCTGGATTGGGATACGCATTCAAAACACGAAGTTTATCACTTACAAACAATAAATCTTCTGATTTAGCAGCATCTTCTAAACTTGGGCGTGTGTCAGTAGCAAAAAAAGAGGTTGTTTCTTTGTTGGTACGGTTTTTGACGGGCGTGGTAGTGCTACTTCCAGAAGCTGGATTCAACATAACAGAACGATAATAGGCGTTTATCGCTGCACTCGGACGCAGTTTGATGCTACGGTCAAGTGTACTTGGGAGCTTCGTAAGGGTAGAAACAGGGCTTTCGGCAGGTTTTTTTCCAATATTTAATCGGCTTTTGCTTCGACTTGCGTCGGATTGAGCCATTGCTTCAGTCAGCGTAAAGAAGCTGAAGCAAGTGAATATGACGTATATGAGTATATTTTTGTTCATAGCTGTGTATTTCTTGAAAGGGCATACTTTGTGGGTATTTTGTGCAAAAATATAGGCTAATTCTTGTAATATCAAAAATCATGCCTTAAAATGTTGTTAAAATTTATTGAAACTTGTACAATATATACGCATTGTGAGCGTAAAAAGACTCTTATGTACTAAAGTTTTTTTGATTTTGGCTTTACTCTTGTCTTTAAAACTTCTTTTTTTACAGTTTGTTTGTTTTTTTCTTGAATTTTTTCCGTGGGTTTGACAATATTGGGGGGCGTTGGTTTAAAATCAACTTTGGATAAAATTTCATTTTTGGTAGGTTTTTCTTTGACTCGCCAGTTAAAACCATCCAATTGTTTATCTTCGGGCTTGATACCTTGCGGAGGAATAAAACGTCCGTCGGGTTGGCCTATAAACTGAATTCTATTTACTTGGTTTTTCTTGAAGTTTAAGGTCATTTTTGCACATTCTACGCGATTCATGCCCATCGGCTTATTGGCTTCATTGGCGGCAAAATAGACGCTTTCTCCGTTGCCTTCCACAAAAACTCGTTGCAGTCGGGTACTGTCGTCAAAGAAAGCCGTAATTCGTCTTCCTTTGACTTGGTTAAAATTAAAGAGTGTGTCTTGCGCGATGACAAATGATTTGACTTTTAAGTACATTGTTCTAAGCTTCTGATTGACGAGTTGTGCTACCATTGAATCGGCTTCCATCTGGTACTTGTTAGACCAAATAATGGGTTTTTTTAAAAAGGTGATGGTAGAGTCTAAGGAGTTGTAAATCAGAGAGTCACACTTGCTTTGTAGGTCTTTTTTGTAAAGCAATACGTTTTTATATCCAATCAAGTGACGAGGTTTTTGAGCGGTAGCTGTATCGGTTGTTGTCGAGGCTTTGAGGACTTTTTTTGAAGTGGAATCTTTTGAAACGGAGTCGGCTTGAATCTCAATGGAGTAGAGCGTATCGGCAGTCATAAAGAGTGTATCTTTGGAAATGACCGTTCGGGTAAGGGCGTGTCCCCATACTTTAGAGCGACCCAGTTTGCCGTTGTACTGTCCAAAATCCCCGTTTAGAATGGTATCGTCATTTTTAGAAACCAGCTCAACTTTGCCTTTGGCAAATCCTTTTTTGTTGAGATTGTCAAACGTAAGCGAATCACCAGTTAAGGTATAATCAGGATTATCAATAGTTGTTCGTGTACGGAAAATAGACTCTCCCGTTTCTGTATTGTAAGAACCATTTTTGGCGACTACGGTTCCATCTTTACTTGTAACTTTGGTAGGGCTTCTAAAATCAGCAATTTTTGTAAGTGAGTTATAAATCAGCGTATCAGTTGTCAACGTATATTTTTTGTTGACTAATTTGACATCTTTGTAGTAAGTAGAAATTTTGGTGCGGGTATCATAGTAACCCTGTTTGCTGGTAAGCGTATTTTCGGCATCTACGGTTTTGCCGCGGTCAGGATAGAATGCTATACCACTTGCCATATCATACTCAATACGATTAGAAGAAACGGTACGTTTCCTATCTTTGAGGGTGACGGTTTTGCCCGAAACTTTGGCCAAACGACTATTTCCGTAGTAGAAAAGGGTATCGCCCGTCACTGTCACCGTATCGCCTTGTACAATTTTGACATTGCCGTAGGCTTCAAGGGCGTTAGAGGCTACATTGTGAATGGCTAAATTGCAATACATTAATGCACCTTTGTGCTTGAATATCACCTTATTGACTACTCGTCTGACTTCGCTACCATCGGGAAGTTTACTGATGGTAATACTATCGGCACCGAGCAAAAAGACCTTTTCCTCTCCACCTGCCGATGATGGAATAGAGGTAGGACGCTGGGCGTAAGTAGTAATGGCAGTCAGCAAACTCATAAAAGTAATAAGCTGTTTTATCTGTATTACGCGAAAAACGAGTTTGGGGTTGCAATCTGAATATGTATTTTTTTTGAAAACCATGAGGGAATTCTTTTACTGGAAAGTCGTCTGCGTCACAAAATTAGCTAAAAACGAACGCTTGTATCGTTCTTAACATACATTAACGAAAATAGCTCCCAATGAGGTATTTAGTTTCATAACTCCTCAATCATATGAATACAGTAAATAAAATAGCAACACGAGGCTAAAACGGCCGATTGAAAAAGCCAATTTGTGCGTGTTGCTATGGAGTTATTTTGAAAGGAATCCCTTGTGTGGGTGACTTCCTAAAACGCGGGGGCTTTCAGACGTAACCCCGCATCTTCGGGAAGCCCGAAAAGGAGATTCATGTTTTGAACTGCTTGTCCTGATGCTCCTTTGGTTAGGTTGTCAATCTCGCTCGTAATCAGGAGGTTATCGCCGTGTTTTTGGAGTTGAATGAGGCACTTGTTAGTATTAACTACTTGCTTCAAATCAATGTCTTGGGTACTTACATGCGTAAAAGGATGCGAAGCGTAGTAATTTTGATAAAGTGCAAGGGCATCCTCAAGCGTTCCTGTAAATTTTGTATATACATTAGCCATAATGCCACGCGTAAAATCACCGCGATAAGGTATGAAATTCACCTCTTTGCTAAAGCCTGACTGCAAGGCAGTTAGGCTCATTTTGATTTCTTTGAGGTGCTGATGGGTAAATGCTTTGTAAATCGAAATGTTATTGTTACGCCAAGTGAAATGGGTTGTTGCGCTGAGGGCTTGACCTGCACCTGTCGAACCTGTGATGGCGCTTACATGAACGTCGTCAGTGAGTAAACCCGCTGCCGCCAATGGCAACAATGCTAATTCGATGCTCGTCGCAAAACAACCTGGGTTCGCGATTTTGTTCGCATTTTTGATTTTATCACGTTGCAATTCTGGCAAACCATACACAAAACCGTTGCTTTGGTCACGGAAATCGGTGCTGAGGTCAATGATTCTGACAGTATCAGGAATGGAATTGTCAGTTAGAAACTTTTTGGATTCATTGTGACCTGAGCAAAGGAATATTACGTTTAAACCTTCTAAATGGAGTAGAGAAGCAATGTCTTCGCCCGAAAATGTTAATTCCGTATCGCCCAATAAATCGGTATGAGTAGCATAAACGGGTTTACCTGCTTGACTTTTTGAATGTGCCCACACGATTTCTGCGTGGGGATGATTGACTAAAATGCGTAATAGTTCGCCGCCCGTATATCCCGCAGCGCCGACAATGCCTATATTTATCATTATTTTGCAGCTTTTATTTCCTTTTGCAGGCGTTGAGTAAGTGCCATTCCTACTTCATCAATTTGGGCGGCCATGATTTCATCGCCCGTCGCATTGCGAAGTGTATCGGCGACACAGCCAAGCATTTCGATACAAAAACGCTTCATATCCAGTACTTCCATGTCTTTTGTCCAAAGTGGAATAAACAGCGTACCACGGTGAAAATGATCCCATACACCTACCGCAATCGCTTTGGTTTCTTCGAGTCCTTCGTTGGGGTTGTCAGTAGCTTCCCAGTATATTTTTTCGGGGATTTTCTCCTCGTCTTGCTCAATAGTGAATTTAATTTCTTTTTGTGTCATTGGTGGAAATGAATTATTACTGTCGCAAAGTTAAGTAAAAAACGACCTAATTTTTAGAGATAGATGCCGTAACTGGTGGATATGCCTGATAATCAGGTTACCGTATAATCATTTCACGCCCAAAAAATTGATAAATACAAAAAAACGATTTTCTTTTGTATGGACTTTCTTTCATAGCTGATACAGGAGGCAAAGCTCCGGATTCATACAATACATTGGATAGATTAATGTTGGTGAAATAGGATGAAGAAACTTATCACAATACTTATTTTGATGGTAGGGTTCGTTGGGTGTTCATCTGATGAATCGGGTACTCTATCTACCCCAATCTCGACTAAACCATACGTGCTGGGTAAAAACCGTTTTACGATAAAAGTAGATAGCGACGACCGCGAGTATTACGTACACGTTCCCAAAAACTATGATGCCAAATCTGCTTTCCCCGTCGTAATTATGTGTCACGGTACCAGTGGCGATGGGGAAAGGTTCTATAACATTTCGGGTTGGAAAGAATTGGGCGAAACCCAAAACATACTTACGGTTTTTCCTTCATCGTGGGAATATTGCATTACAGAGGGGGGGAGCAAGAAGACAACTACGAAATGGAACATTTATCCAGGTTCGTTCACCTACTGTGCGAATGAGGTACCCCGCGACGACATCAAATTTATGCGGAATATGATTGAAGAGGTAAAACAAAAATACAATGTAGATACCAAGAGGATTTATTTAGTAGGATTTTCCAATGGGGGAGAATTTGCTTCTCGTTGCGCTGTTGAACTTTCCGATATTGTCGCCGCTTGCGTAGCTAATGCAGGGCCTTTATTGCCTAATACTACTTACACACCTAAGCGTTTATTGCCAGTTATGCTACAGTTTGGAAATTCGGATGAGTTAATAAAGACAGTTGTTGGAGCAAAGTCAGATTTTCCAATGGATTTGAATCAGCTTTTTAGTACTTATCCCGCTATTCAACAAATCGTTAATAGTTATACCAACACTTTCAAAACAAAAACGACCAGTATCATTAAAGGAGATGCCAACAATTTCATTTGGGCAGACTATGCAGGTATATCTGGTAATGCGGACAATTGGTTTAGATTTGTCTTGGTCAAAGGGCTTGATCACAATTACCCCAATGGCACCAATCACCCCCTCAAAGGGGCAGAGTTGCATTGGAACTGGATCAAGGAGTACAAGCTACCTTAGCCTATTTCATTAAGAGTATTTTCTTTGTGATAATTCCTCGGTAAAATGTAATCCGTTTTTTTTCGAGCAATACAACAAAACCCTCTCTTTACTTTTTCTTCTTTTTACCGTAGTCGCAGGTGGTGTTGTCGGCTTTTACGTAGTAAGATTTGTAGTTTTTGGCCTTGGGATCCATGCAGCCTTTGAGGTCGAGGAGTTCTACTTTTCGGAACTCTACGGGATGGCTTTCGCTTTGCAGCGAAATAGAACCGTGCGAAAGCAATTGTCCCCCAATAAGCAAAGCGGGGTTGTGCCCGCTGACGTTGCCGCCACCCCACTGGGGCTTGGTGTATTCCAGTACTTTTTCGCCATTGGCAAAGTGCTGAATCAATGAATCGCCCAGTACGAGTACTTCCGCCCGCACCCATTGGTCGCCGTCGTAGGTTTGAGATGTAGAATTGATGCAGTGCTGCGTCATCAGTTTTCCGTCTATTACTACATTGGTGCCAGGAGTACACAGATTGCAGGTGGTGCGTTTTTTACCATTGCCCGCCCCTCCCAACAATTGCACTTCGATGGAGGCAGGAAAATCTTGGTTTTTGCCCATATCGGCGGCGGGCTGTCCGTGTACCATGATTCCGCTGTTGCGTAATGCCCAACCCTCACCTTTGGGGGCTTGCTCGCCTACAAAGCGGTACTCGACTGCGATGCGGTAGTACGAAAAATCGCCTTTGTAGAAAATATGCCCGTATTTCTGTTTGAAATCGTCGTATTGGTCATATCGTACCACCATTTTTCCATCTTCGACCCGAAAGGTATTACCGAAGTTATCATTGAGGTCATATCCTCGGATTTTTACGTCCCAGCCGTCTAAGTTTTTGCCGTTGAAGAGCTGTTTCCACTCTTGCTTGTCGGCTTTTTTTTGCCCGAAGCTGGTCAAAGCAAAAAGCCCGAGTAATAGGGTTAGTAGCGATTTCATATTGTTTTATTTTTGCTGTGAAAGAAACGTGAGTAGCGACGCAAATTCTTGGTACGACAGTGCATTGACCAAACCTGCGGGCATCATGGAGGTATCCATTTCTTTGCGGCTTACGATGTCGGAGGTTTTGAGGGTGTAAACTTGCCCTGCAATATCGCGCAAAACCACTTTACTGGCCGATTCTTCGGTAATGAAGCCCACGTAACTCTTGTTGCGTTTGGCCGTAATCATCACCGACGAAAAGCCCTGGGAAATAGAGGCATTGGGCTTGAGGATGGATTCGGCAATTTGCTCGCGGTTCATAATAGACCCAATCTGCCCCATAAAAGGCCCTTTCATGGGTTCGCTTTTGCTGAGGCTGTGGCAAGCAATACAACCCTGTTGGGTAAAGAGCGTTTTGCCCAGGGCCGCATCGCCCTCAATTTTGGCCATGGCAAGCATGACATCTTCGATGGAAGCTTCGCCTACTTGGCCTTTTTTATTGCGGATTTTTTCCAAATCTATTTTTACTTCTTCTTTCACCGCCACGGGTTCTTCGGCCCCAAACTCGGCAATATCCATTCGGTGACGGCTGTTCAGGTCAACAAAGAATTGTTTATTGGTTGATTTTTGCCATTCTGCCAACAAGAAATCTTTGATAGCAGGCGAAGATTCCCACGTAATAGCCTTGTAGTATGGTCCGTGTGTATCGGGACGGGTACTCCACCACCAAGAACCGTCGTAATCGGCTTCTTTTTTGTAAATCCGAGACAGCGTGGTAATGATTTGCTTTTTGAGCGATTCGTCTTGGGTACGCTGATAGGCCGCAATCAAGCCATTTACAGCTTTGGGGTCGTGCATGTAGCGTAAAGTCCAGAGGGCAATCGTAGAATTTTCGGTGCCGATGGCTTTTACGCAGGCATCAACCGCGTTGAGGCTTACCAATGCTTTTACGGCAATGTGAGGAGCAATAATGGCCGAGTTGGGAGTGGCGTGGGGGCCTTCGGTACCGATAGCGGGAGCGACAAAAGAAGCAGGGACTTTGACTTGTAATAATGCTTCGGCGGCTTCCAATCGGCCTAAACGTCCAAGCCCTACCATGGCGGCTATTTGCACGCGGGGCGAAGGGTCTTTGAGACCTTTGAGGAAAGGTTCGATAGGTACAGGGCTAAGATTGGGCTTGCGGTCGGCCAGCGCACGCAAAGCAAACTCCCTGACGTCGTTATCTGAGGTGAGTTGTACCAAATTATCAGTGCCATTGACCCCCGCTGCTTGGGCGTAAGTGAAGATACCCGCTACTCTCATAGCGAGCGGCAGCTTTTTGTCGGCGGCAACTTCCCAGACGGCTTTCACTACCTGTTTGGCGGGGCGAGTAAGTAATTCTTGCTGCGCCGCCAACCGAGCTACACCACTACCCGATTTTAAAAGAGAGGTTAATTTTTTGATAGAAGCTTTTTTCACATCGGGG
>JBGAUP010000004.1:0-62792 GCA_044228585.1 Runella sp.
GTCCAGCATTCACAACTTCAATGTATTCGGTTTTGGTTAATGGGAGTGATGTTCCTGATGAATTTGCGACGGTTAAGGTTACCTTAAATTTACCCGCTGTATTGTAAATTACGCTTGGGTTTTGGTCGGTTGAAGTAGCTGGGTCGCCACCTTCAAACTCCCATTGCCATGAGGTAGGGAAATTGGTTGAAAGGTCGGTAAAACGCACTTGTCCTCCCAGCAATACTGTACGATTTTCAGCCTCAAAATTAGGAAGTGGCTTGCCCGAAATAAGTTGTCCACAAACATTAGAAGTCAATAAACTGGCACGTCGGGGGCTTATTTCCATCACTGTCCTCATGCGCGCTTTTTGGTCTTTTGTGAAAATATTGAAGCAGGCATCGTCGGAATAGTCCATGTAATTTTCTACCATGTTTGCCCCGCCACAACTGACACGACCTTTCTGACAACCCCGACTTTCTGAAGCTTGGGTGGGGGTATCTGCGCAGAAATCATCGCCACAAGCCGCATCTCCCCAAATATGACGCAAACCCAACCAGTGGCCTGTTTCGTGCGTAAGCGTCCTCCCTAAATTATAAGGGGCTTTTAAGAGGGGAAAACTACCTTTTTGAGAGTTTCCAAAACTGGTATAAACAATGACTACTCCGTCAGTACTTGCGGCACCGCTACCCGAAGGAATCCCCGAAAGGTTGGAACTGCTCGGAAATTGAGCATATCCAAGCAAATTATCATCTTGAGCTGCAAAATCTAACACCCAAATATTGTAGTACTTATTAGGATCCCACGAGGTAGTGGGTTTTAATGACCCCTCAATGTCGTTGCGTGTCCAACTGGTACGATTACCATTTACGCGATCGATACCAAGCTCGGTCATGCGTTGGCCTTGAGGATTGAATTGGGCTAAACAAAATTCAATCTCAATATCTGCCCCACGCGAGTCATTGTTAAAGCCATTGGTATTGACGCGCCGGCGGAAATCTTCGTTGAGGGTTTCTATTTGGGCTTGGACTTGGGCTTGGCTAATATTGCGCCCTGTTCCTACTGCCTCGCCATTGTGGATAACGTGTACTACAACTGGAATGGTAATCACCTCCGCCGTACCACGTCCCGAAGCCATTTTGGCCTTGATTTCTACCATTTTACGCTGCAAATCTCTTTCGAAATCATTTAAGGAGCCTTCTTGAGGATGACGCAGGCGAAGCAGGCTGTCCATTTCCATTGTAGCGCAAGGCTCAGGACGACGTTGAGCCTGGGCAATAGCAGCTATGCCAAAAAAAAGGGTGATTATGTATAATATAGAACGCATAGAATTGACTTGTGAAAATAGGAGGTTATTTGGTAAAAGAAACTACTTTCCGCTTGAAGTAAACTTAAAACGATAGCTGGCATCAATATCCCCAAAGTAATATTCTAATACCATCGTGTTCTCGGTCAATGACTTAACAATAAAGGGTAGCTTAAATCCTCCAAAAATGCGAGGTATTCCCATCTCTAAGGTTGCGTTAGCACTTGTCAACTGCCATACATCTGTAATCAAGATTTCGGGTTCATTACTACTACATTTAGAAGGGCCATTGGCATACTCCATTTTTTTCTCCTCATTGGCGTAGAAGATAAATTGGTCATCTAATTGACACGGGTCCAGCACCTGATTCCCTGCCAAATCAAAAGGGTCTTTTTGGTCCACAATTGTAAGAGAACTAAGCGTCCATATTTTCTTCTCTTTGCCCGTCAAGAGCTGAGAATAAGTTAATGGCTTGGGATCTAACTTTTCAGTACAGCTGTTTGCCGCACCAGCTATAAGTACTATTATAAACAGACGAGTAAAATTTTTCATGATAGTCATAACTATTTATTGTGGAACGTACGTCAGGGGGACAATAACGGCAGTATCTCGTTTGGTTTTATAACTATACACCTTCATTTTGATATTAAGCGTAATACGCTTATTCACTGGGTTCCATACTCCCGTACCTGATAAGGTATCGTAACCACTTGCAAACTGCGGAATGATTTGTTTAGGGATAGTAAGGGTATTGTTACCGTTGTCAATAAAATCGAGGGTAGGACGTTCGGCTTCAAAATTAACCGGGTTTTCCCAGTTAAAGAATTGAGTAAAACCTAACATACCTACGTTGATGTTTGAAACAGTGTATCTTTTACAGTCAGTACTAAAAATTTCAATATCTGCCAACTGATAAGCTTGTGTCGCATTTACGGGTAATTGTCCAGTATAAATCCCGTCCATTAAACAGGCATCTCTGATGGTAAAAACCATTTTATTGCCCATGCCACTCTTCCCAAACCCTACCTGTACTTTATCGGCGGGCTTTACAGCCGTAAGCGTAAACTCTATGGTGCTGGATTCGAGGATATTATTGGCATTGTTGAGCAAATACACCGTAATTTCACCAAAACTTTGCCCCACAGGAATAATCACCGTTCCTTTTGTGCCTTCAATTCGGTAGTCTTTTCCTTCGCGAGCAGTTCCGCCCACGGTGTAGCTTACATTGATAGATTCATTGAGCACTTTTCCGCCGTTGTGAACACGAACTTTGATGGCTTTAGAATAACTTTCCTTGTAGCTCAAAGTCGTATCTGAAAAGCGCACAAAACTACTCCCCTCATAGATGATTCTTTCTTCTTCGCATCCAACGAGCCAGAACCCTGCTAAAATCATGAATGAGGCAATGAGGAAATAGGAGAATGAATAACTGAAATTTTTCATATTGAATTTTATTGTTTGTGATAGGCAAAGTGTTTACTGTGAATTGTTTGACTGCCTACTGCTACATTAATATCCTGGGTTTTGTTGGCCTGCCAATGAGGAATTGCGCTGAATTTCACTTTGTGGAATGGGCCATAATTCATATTTAGAATTCCAGTTGGGTGAAAAAGCCGACATCACCGCTTGTGCTCGCCCAGTACGTACCAGATCATACCAGCGATGGCCTTCAAAAGCCAATTCATATACGCGTTCGCGTTCGATGATACTAATCATTTCGTTTTGGGTAGCCGAAGTCAACAAGGGAGGTTGAAGATTAGCGGCCAATCCCACCCCCGCACGGGTACGAAGGCGGTTAATATCGGCAATGGCACCCGTTGTGCCCGTAATTTTTCCCTGCTGGGCCCTTGCTTCAGCTCGAATGAGGTACATTTCACCCAATCGGAAAATGACAAAGTTCCGATTGCTTTCATCGGCTGTACCATATTTCTTGAGTGTCCAGCCATTATCATTTCCTTTTTGTTTGTCAAACTCAAAAGCTATGGTTTGGCTTCGATTTCCCGATTCGCGTGAGGTAAGTGCTACTACTACTTGATTGGAAGGTACAACTTCCCGACGACCTACAAAGTAATTGTTGATGTCACCAGAGTAGTCATTGAGGGTATAGCCAAATTCAAAGATAGATTCTTGGTTATAATCACGTGTGACCACTTCATTGAAAATTACCAGAGAGTAATTGGCAGAATTAATAAGTAGTGTTGCGTTGGCTTCGGCCTCCCACCCAGTTTTTGGTAAAGATAATATCTCGCCAAAGCCGCCCGAACGGCATTTTTGGTGGTATATCCCGCATAAATAGTGCGGTCTTGTGGGTCTCCGTCGGGCAAGTCAGCAAGGGCTGCTTTGTAATCTTCGAGTACTGAGGCCAGTATTTCTTCTTTGGTAGCTCGCGTCACACTACGGTTGGTTGCCAGCGTGGTAGTAGTGACTTTGGGAATCCCGCCGAATGAGTAAGCACCAATAAAGTTGGCATACCCGCGTAAGAATTTGGCCTCGGCAGTCAGTTCTTTGGCATCATCTGCTCTCACACCTGATACAGTAGGTAGGCGTTCCAAAATAAAGTTGGCCATATAGACAGTACGAAATATACTGCCCCACAATGCACCAACTACGCCATTGGCAGGGGTTATTTGTTTGGTACCAAACTCTCTGTAATCGGTAAAAGTACCCAAGTGGATGATGTGGTCAGCGGTAAAGTCGCCCGCTTGTACTGTGGGGCTTCCTAAGTTTCGGGCGGCAGCATATAACCCAATTCTTACCGAGGGCAAATCGCTGGCACGAGTAAATACGATATCATCAATGAGCAAATCTACTGGAGGAGGGTCAAGAATGACTGTATTACAAGCAGATAAAAGGGTCGTAATGAATATAGCGTATGTGAAGCGTTTCATAGAATAGTCGAATAGTTTACAGTCAATAGTCCACAGATAAGGGTTATTGTTAAAAGTTTACGGTTACTCCTCCTACAATTGTTTTGACTTGAGGCAAGGTAAAGAAATCAAGTCCTTGTGCGGTGGTAGAGCCATCCAAGGTGCTTACTTCGGGGTCGGCTCCTGTGTAGCGAGTCAACGTCCAAAGGTTAGTGCCTGTGGCATAGAATCTTACAGTGCCAAGTTTTACTTTGCTTGTCCATTTAGAAGGAATAGTATAGCCAATGGCTACATTTTTGAGGCGTAAATAAGAGCCATCTTCCAACAAACGGCTGCTTGAGTAGCTATTAAATCCGTTGTTATACTCGTAGCGTGGCACATCGGTTATATCTCCTGGTTTTTGCCAACGTCTGAGGGCGGCACGGGTTTGATTGACGCGTAAGTCGGTACCAGGATTGAGCAAGAAAGAATTACTATAATTCATCACCTTGTTTCCGTAAGAAAACTGTAAAAAGGCACTTACATCAATTCCTTTCCAGGAGAAGTTATTGGTCAGCCCTCCAATGAGTTTGGGCTGGGCATTGCCAATCACTTGGGCATCATCGGTAGTAATCCGTCCATCTCCGTTGAAATCTTCGTAGAGAGCGTCGCCTGTTGCTACATCCACACCTAAATACTTCAAACCCCAGAACGTTCCCAGCGGTTCACCTACCTTAATAACGTTGGTAGCGCCTACTCCCGCCGCCGTAAATCCACGAAACAGGGGTTGTTCGGAGGCCAGTTCTACTACTTTATTGTCGTTACGAGAGAAATTCAAGTCAGTCGTCCAGCGAAAGCCTCCATCAAAATTGACCGAACGGAGCGTAAACTCAAATCCTCGATTGGAGATACTGCCAATGTTTCCTTGCAATGCACCAAAACCAGTAGTAGCAGGAAGAGGTTCAGCAAAAAGCAAGGCATCTGTTACATTGTCATATACTTCAGCCGTAAAACTCAATCGTCCTTTCCAAAAAGCTACGTCCAAACCAATATTGGCTTCACGCGTACGTTCCCATTGCAAATTGGGATTGCTAAGGCTGCTTGGCCCTACTCCCGATGAACCATTGTAAGTGGTAGCCCCCCAAGTTCCCAAAAACTGAAAATTACCAATGCGCTCATTGCCCGTAAAACCATAGCTTGCTCTTAGTTTGAGGTCTTCAATGAAGTCTATGTCTTTTAGAAAATTTTCTTCTTTGACGCGCCAACCTACCGATGCGGAAGGAAAGAAACCGAATTTACGGTCTTGACCAAATCGTGAAGAACCATCATAGCGAGCGGTTGCACTTAAAAGATATTTGTCTTTGTAATCGTATTTTATTTCCCCAAAACCCGAAACCAAGCCATTCTGTCCATAAAATGAACTTCCGGCATCTACTACCCCTGCCGAGGCGATGTAAGTAAATTCATCCCGTGGGAAAATCCGTCCTTGTACACTGGAAGAACGCCCCTGTGAACGTAAAAGCTCTCCCCCCAGCAAGGCACTGATATGATGATTTTCAGCAATAGACGTGCTATAAGTAAGTACAGTTGAGTTTAAGAAAATTGCCAGCGAAGAGGCTGCGTAAGCTCCATAGCCTTGTCCTCCAATCGAAGGCAAACTTCCATAGAAAGTACCCGTTGGATTGTAGGTATCTTCTTCTGAATTGTTATAATCCAAACTAAACTTAGTCCGCAAGCGGAGGCTCGGCAAAAAAGCGTATTCAGCGTTGATTCCCCCTAACATCTTTACCCCGTAAGTGATTTGGCGTGGTAGCAATGCCTCCGCTACGGGGTTTCCGTTGGGAAAGCCTTGGTAATTAGGGTCATTGGGGGTGTATAATTTGCTTTGCTCGTTGAAAGGAGCATAATATGGCAAACTACGAATGGCAGAACCGTAAACACCATCCACGGCATTGTCGCTGAATACACGGCGGTTTTTGGTGCTTCCGAGACTTAAATTAAGCCCAAAAGATAATTTCTGGTTGGCTTTGTGGTCTAAGTTGAAAGAGCCAGTGTAGCGCGCAAAACGATTGTTGAGCTGCACCCCTTCTTCGTCGCGGTAGCTACCACTCAAATAAAACCGCGTACGGTCATTGCCACCCGATGTCGAAAGTTGATATTGCTGATAAATTCCTTTACGAAGTACTTCGTCCACCCAATCCGTATTGACGCCATCGGTTACACCTGGGATAAGCCCACGTGCGTCAGGGTCAATAATATCAGCAAAATTGGTTTGTTTAGCGTTATAATTGGCGAGGGCTTCGCGTTGTAAGGCCAGAATCTCGGTCGAATTGAGTAAGTCCAAACGTTTTACTACGTCAGTCATGCCACGCTGCACGTCCATCGTAATATTTGTTTTCTGATTGGCTTTTCCACGCTTAGTGGTAATGAGTACCACTCCATTGGCGCCACGAGCTCCATAGATAGCTTTGGCCGAGGCATCTTTCAACACCTGAATGGACTCAACATCGCTGGTATTAAAAGAAGAGATAGCATTGTCTTGCTGTCCGCCGTATCCAAACTGCGATACTGCACCGTCATAAACGGGGATACCGTCCACAATCATTAATGGGCGATTGCTGGCGTTGATAGAAGTATTGCCCCGAATTACCACTTTCACGCCTCCTCCGGGTGTTCCCGACGACGCTGACACGCGTACACCCGCTGCTTGCCCTTGCAAGGCTTGGTCAATTCCCGATACTGGCAAGTTTTTGATGCGATCGCCTTTCACCGTTGTCATGGCACTAATCACATCCTTTTGTTGGGTAGTGGTATAACCCGTCACTACGACCTCATTCAGCTGTGTGGGGCTTTCAAGGAGTTCAACGTTGATGGTCGTACGGTTGTTGACATTTACTTCTTGGCTCAACATTCCCACAAACGAAAAAACCAACGTAGCTTTGCCGTTAGGGATAGTAATACGATACCCCCCGTCGGCATCTGTACTTGCGCCCGAAGTGGCTCCTTTGAGTGTTACGTTCACACCTGGCATTGGCTGACCGTCGGTAGCCGAAGTAACTTTGCCCGTGACAGTGCGGTTCTGAGCCAATAGTACCCAACCAGAGCAAAGGGTTAAACTGAAAATGAGAAATGACTTGCGTAACAGATGATTCATGTAAGAATATTTTGAAAATCAAGGACTTCGATTGTAAGCGGTGATTCTAAAAGGTTAATGGGCGAAAATTTAGATAAAAAATTTGGGGAAAACACAGTTAGCCAAATTATTTATAAATTTAAAAACGAAACATTTTACCGAATGTTTTACAAGATACTTCATCTAATTTTGAATCATTGATAAAAACACCCTCAAAAAATGATTAGAAATAAGGTTGTATGTATTATTTTATTGAGTATGCTGACGACTCTCGTTCAAGCGCAAGCAAGAATGTTTGTTTTTTACGATACCGAGTGTCCTATCTGTCAAAAATCGAGTAAGCGTTTGCAAGAAATGTACGAGAAATATGGCCAAAACGTTGCGTTTAAGGCGGTTTTTTCGACCAAATCCCTAAAAAAGTCAGACGTAAAGCAATTTAATAAAGAATATAATTTTACTATCCCTTATGTCATAGATCGAAAGCACCGCCTCGTTGAAAAGTATGATGCCAAAACCACTCCAGAGGTAGTATTGTTGGATAAAAACCAAAAAGAAGTGTATCGAGGAGCGATTGACAATCAATTTTTTGGCTTGGGTAAGTATCGCCCAAAAACCACCGAATTTTATCTACAAAACGCGCTGGAAGCCCTCCAAAAAGGAGAAGTCCCCAACCCTCATACTACCGAAGCAGTAGGATGTTTGATTAATCGCAAAAAAACTCGCTGAATGTCGCAAAAATATCTAACCATCGTCAATCGCCATTATCCTCCCAATCCAGGAATTACGGGCGAATCCGCTTGGGATTTGGCAAAGTATCTCATTGAAAATCACGGAATAAAAGTACGAATCGTACACGTGAAACGCAGCGATTTAGGAGGAGGGCAGACGCGCCAACCCATTGGCGAAACTTTTGAAATAGCTACTCTTTATCAAGGTAGAAGAGGGATTTTGAAGTTGGCCGCGGGCTTTTTTGACGGTTTTTTCTTGATGATTAAGACCTTGCAAGTTCGTCGTGGCCCTGTTTTGTGCATGACCAGCCCTCCGCTATTGCCCTTTTGGGCTTCGTGGATGTTGCCACTTTTTGGAGTGCGTTGGGCATTGTGGTCCATGGATTTGTTTCCCGAAGGATTCGCCGCCGACGGTGTCATCAAAGTCTCTCACCCTATTTATCGTTTTGTAAGGTGGATTACCTACCGGTTTGCGCCATCTCAACTTTTTTCTTTAGGGCCTAATCAAGCCAAATACATCCAAGATAATTACGGAAAACCCATCAAAACTACGGTTATTCCTTGCGGAGTATTGCTCGACCAACCCCGTGATGCTCATCGTCCTGAATGGCGAAAAGAAGACGAGAAAATTTATTTTGGTTACGCTGGCAATCTGGGAGATGCCCATTCGGCTCCTTTTTTACTGTCTATATTGCAGCACCTTGAGCCAGCCAAACATCATCTTGTTTTAGCCATTTACGGTACAAAATCAGAGCAAGTCTTAAAAGCTGCCGACGGGAAAGAGGGCATTACTATTCTAAAAAACATTCCTCGAAGCCAATTGCATTATATAGATGTTCATTTGGTGAGTTTGTTAACTAAATGGACGCACATAGCCGTTCCTTCCAAGGCCATGAGTTCGGTCTGCGCGGGTGGTACTATCTTGTTTTGTGGAAGTAAAGAAGCCGATACGTGGGTGCTGCTCAAAGAAGCAGGCTGGCATATCGAAGAATCGGATGATATTGATAGTCAGGTATGTTTATTTCTGTCCCAAATTACGCTCAACGAAGTATTACAGAAGAAAGTGAGGGTCAATCAAGTAGCCGATGACCTCAAAACGATGTTGACGCAAGGGTACGAGGGAGTGGTAGATTGTATTTTCGCGATGGATAAATAAAATCTATTAAAAAAGTGACTTAATGTACTATTGTATCGTCTAACGCGCGAGAAATGACGCGAGACTAAGCAGCTCATCACAGTTTTCCCAATCATAGCATTGGGTTTTTCGGTCGGAAATCTCAATTTTGCACCCAAACAATTAGCGATTTTTAATATGCCTATCATCAAAGTAGCCGCTGGGACCATCAATACCACCCCTTTGGCTTGGGAATCAAACCGCCAACATATCATTGACGCTATCGAAGAAGCGCGTCGCCAAGAAGTGAGTCTGTTATGCTTTCCCGAGTTATGTATTACAGGTTACGGCTGCGACGATGCCTTTTACAGCCATAATACCACCACACAAGCCATCGAAAGTTTGCTCGAAATTGTGCCTCATACGGCTGGAATCGCCGTATCGGTGGGGCTGCCTTTACGATTCAACAATAAGATTTATAACACCGCTTGTCTGATTGTGAATAAGCACATTAAGGGATTTGTGTGTAAACAGCACTTGCCCAATTATGGCGTCTTTTACGAAGATCGGTGGTTTCATCGTTGGCCTGCGGGCGCACGAGATGAGGTCAGAATAGCTGATTTTGGCTATCCTCTTGGCGATTTAATCTTTGATTTATCAGGTGTACGGGTTGGTTTTGAGATTTGCGAAGACGCTTGGGTAGCCCAACGCCCTGGACGCGCTCATTTTGACCGTGGCGTGGACATCATTCTGAATCCCAGTGCCAGCCCCTTTACTTTTCATAAGTTTATGACCCGTGAGCGATTAGTGATAGATGGTTCACGTTCATTTTCTTGTAGTTATGTCTATACCAATTTGCTGGGAAATGAATCAGGCCGTTTGATTTTTGACGGTGATGCCATGATAGCCTCCGAGGGAGTCCTTTTGGCTTCCAGCCCACGCTTTGGCTACGCCGATTACTATATTACTGCCGCCGTAATTGATACCGACCTCACCCGACTTTCACACGCCCAAATCAAATCGCCCATTCCAGCGGGTAATTGGAAAGTGATAGATACATTTAACTGGCCTGAAGTAGCACCTGCCTATCAAGCAGCCGAATTGGAAGCTTTTGAGCGTGGCGGCTACCTTAGAGAAGAAGAGTTTGCGCGGGCGGTGTGTTTGGCGTTATTTGATTACCTCCGTAAATCTCGCTCTCAGGGCTTTACGGTTTCACTTTCTGGCGGAGCCGATTCTTGCGCTTGTGTGGCATTGTGTGGCTTGATGATTCGTTTGGCCGACGAAAGTATTGGCTTAGAGGGTTTTAAAAAGAAATTGGGTTACATCAAAAAAATTCAATCTGAAACCACCATCGAAGGCATTGCCAAGCAGCTCATTCACAGCATCTACCAAGGCACAGAAAACAGTTCAACCGATACCTACGAATCTGCCGCAAGTTTGGCAGAATCTATTGGTGCTACTTTTCATCACATCAACATCAATGGCCTCGTCGAAACCTACAAAGGGCTGATTGAGCAGCAAATAGGCCGCGATTTGACGTGGGAACAAGACGATATTCCGCTCCAAAACATCCAAGCCCGTGTCCGTGCCCCGAGCGTCTGGCTTTTGACGAATTTGTACGGACACTTATTATTGGCCACCTCTAACCGCTCTGAGGTGGCCGTAGGGTACTGTACCATGGACGGAGATACCGCAGGGAGTATTAGCCCCATTGCGGGGATTGATAAACATTGGCTGCGGCAGTGGTTGGTTTGGCTTGAAACTATTGGCTGCCACGTCAAAGGGCATCACATCAAAATAGAAGGCTTGCAAAAAGTAAACAGCCTGCAACCTACCGCCGAGTTGCGTCCCAAAGAACGAATGCAGACCGATGAAAAGGATTTGATGCCTTATGAAGTGCTGGATGCCATTGAAAAAGTGGCGATAAGAGACAAAAAATCACCGCTGGATTGTTTTAAATTTATGGAAGTGCGTTTTGCTGGTATTTACTCCCGTGAAATGTTGTTTACTTCGGTCGAACGATTCTTCAAACTCTGGAGCCGTAACCAATGGAAACGCGAACGCTACGCCCCTGGCTTTCACCTCGACGATTACAATCTTGACCCGCGTGCTTGGTGTCGCTTCCCTATTCTTTCGGGTGGTTTTGAAAAAGAATTGGAAGAGTTAAGAGCCTACTTTGAAGGAAAAAATACGAAAGTGAGGAAGGGAAAAATTGGGTTTTAAATTGGGGGTGAACTCAGAAATTTGCCCTATCGAAAACAACGATAAAAATGAACATTCGACAAACCCCCGCCCGCAAGCGCATCGCCCTTGTGGCACACGACAACAAAAAAGCAGAGCTTATCGAATGGGCTATTTATAACAAAGCAACCCTGACTCGCCACCAACTTTTTGGGACAGGCACAACAGGGCGACTGTTGGAAGATGCCTTGGATGTACACGTCACGCGGCTGTTGAGCGGCCCTCTTGGTGGCGACCAGCAAATTGGCGCGATGATTGCCGAAGGGCGGCTCGATGTATTGATTTTCTTTTGGGATCCCATGTCAGCCCAGCCTCACGACCCCGATATTAAGGCACTGTTACGCCTTGGCGTATTATGGAACATCCCGATGGCTTGCGACCGCACTACCGCCGATTTCTTGTTGACTTCGCCCTTAATGTATGAAGCCTACGAAACAATCTTGCCCGACTACGACAGCTATCTTAAAAGGAAGGTTTGAGGTACGATAGGAATTGGGTACTTTTGCGGGAAATATGATTTGATATGAAAATTCTGGTTCTCGACAATTACGACTCATTCACTTATAACCTCGTTTATATTCTCCGCGAGTTGCACGATGATGTCGAAGTACATCGCAACGACAAAATCGCACTCGAAGACGTCGCTCAGTACGATAAAATTTTGCTATCTCCTGGTCCAGGCATTCCGTCGGAAGCGGGAATTATGCAAGACTTGATACGTACCTACGCTCCTACTAAGAGTATTATGGGTGTGTGTTTGGGTCATCAAGGTATTGGGGAGGTTTTTGGAGCTACCCTTATCAACATGCCAGACGTACTCCATGGCATCAGCGACAAGGCCATTATTACCGACCCTTCTGAGCCATTATTCAAAGGGCTTCCCCCTTCTTTTCAAGTAGGTCGCTACCATTCTTGGACGGTGATTGGCGATACTGTCCCCGATACGATGACTATCACTGCCGTGGATGAAAAAGGAGAAGTAATGGCACTCCGACACAATACCCATGACGTACGCGGTGTGCAGTTTCATCCTGAATCTGTACTTACTGAACACGGCAAAGAAATGTTACAAAATTGGTTGTCCATTTGATTACTATTATTTTTTGCAACAAACTATCCACTGACAGACAAGTAATTAATGACCATTGACCAAATATTTGATGCTTTCAACCGATTACGCGTTCTTATTGTAGGCGATGTGATGCTGGATGCGTACGTGTGGGGAAAAGTAGAACGTATTTCGCCCGAAGCGCCTGTCCCCGTAGTAGTAGCCCACCGACGCGAATATCGTTTGGGGGGAGCAGGAAACGTAATATTAAACATTCACGCGCTTGGGGCCGAGCCCATTATTTGTTCGGTTATTGGTCAAGATAATGAAGGACAAAATTTATTGGGAGAATTAGAAAAACGAGGTTTGCGTACCGATGGTATCCTCCAGAGTGATAATCGAATCACTACCATCAAAGAGCGCATCATTGCGGGTTCACAACAAGTAGTACGAGTAGATACTGAAACCGACAAAGTCATTACGCCTGAGGAGCAAATACAGCTCATTGAGAAAGCCAAAGAATTGATCCCGCATTGTCAAGTGGTTCTTTTTCAGGACTATGACAAAGGTGTACTTTGCCCCCGTGTTATCAAAGAAATTACAGATTTCGCTAATTCATTGGACATTCCTACGGTGGTTGATCCTAAAAAACGTAATTTCTTGACTTACCAAAATGTCACTTTGTTCAAGCCCAATTTGAAGGAACTCAAAGAAGGGCTAAAAATAGATTTTGATGTTCGGAAAGAAGAAGAGTTGAGGGCCGTTGTGACGAAATTACGCGAAGAACTCAACGCCAAAGGAGCTTTTGTAACATTGTCGGAACGAGGTGTTTATATTGACTATTTAGGCCAACAGCACCGTATTCCTGCCCACGAACGCGAGATTGCCGACGTATCGGGTGCAGGCGACACGGTGATCAGTATTGCCGCCTGTGCGGTGGCTTTGGGCCTTGCCCCTCCTCTCGTGGCCGAACTCTCCAATCTGGGTGGCGGCTTGGTTTGTGAGCATGTGGGCGTTGTGCCGATTGATAAAGAGCTGTTGAAAGTAGAAGCTAAGAGGAGTTTAGGATAACTTAATTTAGAATTAAAAATGGCCAGAGATATTTTTCACGACGCGGTCAAGATAGCCCTTGAAAAAGATGGTTGGAAGATTACTCATGATCCTTATACAATCAATATACCTGAGTTTCGGCCTAAACAGGATATTGATTTAGGGGCTGAAAAAATGCTCGCTGCTGAACGAAATGTCGAAAAAATAGCTGTAGAAATTAAGAGTTTTATCAACCCTTCCCTTGTCTATGATTTTCATACAGCCTTGGGTCAATACATGAACTACCTCATTGGCCTTCGTAAACAAGAACCTGATCGGTTACTTTATTTAGCAGTTCCCTCTTACGCAAACCGAGCTTTTGAAGGACTTGGTATGATTTTAGAAGCCATAGAAACCTATCAGATTCGATTGATTGTTTATGATACAAATACGCAAACTATATTGTCATGGAAAAGCTAAAACGTTACGGCGAAGCAGTAGTTGATTTACTCAAGGAATACATACATGACCAACCGCAAAACAATATTGAAGAGCACCTTCTCACTGACTTTGAGCATGGTTATTTCCAAGTTTTACGTACAGGCTGGGCTGATAAAGACACGTTCAGAATGGGGATTTTGCTTCATATTCAAATTAAACCTGACGGAAAAGTTTGGATTTTAGCTAATTGGACAGAAGATGATGTAGCCCAGGCTTTAGTCCAACGTGGTGTTGATAAAAACGATATTGTATTAGGATTTCAGCCTGAATTTATAAGACCCTATTCGGGTTATGCAGTGGCGTAAACCATAACAATTCTCAAAGTTAGAACTTTGCAATGACGCACATAAAAATCGGAACGCGCGGCAGTCGCTTGGCCCTTTGGCAGGCATATTACGTCGAAAATTTACTTCAAAATGGCGGACTTTCTACCGAAATCGTCATCATAGATACCAAGGGTGACCAGATTCTTGACCGTTCGTTGGCAAAAATTGGTAGCAAAGGTGTATTTACGCAAGAACTCGAAGACCAACTCCGCGATGGTCGAATAGACATTGCCGTCCACAGTGCCAAAGATTTACAATCGGAACTCGACGATGACTTGGAACTCATTGCTTTTACCGAACGTGAACGCGTCAATGACGTATTGGTAAGTTTTAAAAAAGACATTTCTTTGGGACAGTCGGTAGTCGGCAGTCAGCAATCGCAAATGGTTGTTGGCACTTCTTCCACGCGACGGGTTGCATTGCTCAAACATTTCTACCCTCACATCCAAACGGTGGATATGCGAGGCAACCTTCAAACGCGCCTTCGTAAACTGGAAGAAGGTCAATGTGATGCCATTTTGCTGGCCTACGCGGGCGTTCATCGCATGGAATACGATTCATTGATCAGAGAGCATTTATCATTAAACGAATTCATCCCCGCCGTAGGGCAAGGAAGCGTAGCGATTGAATGTAGCCGAGGGATGGACAAAGGGAAAAGAGAACAAGTCAGAGCATTACTCAATCATCCCAACACTGAAACCTGCCTTTTGGCCGAACGAGCTTTCTTACGCCGATTGCAAGGTGGATGCAGCGTACCCGTGTTTGGGCTGGCTACGTTGGAAAATGATACCATAAACATGACAGGTGGCGTAGTGAGTTTAGATGGGCAAACATTGCTCAAACACACAGTCAGTGGGTCGGGTGCTAACCCAGAAAACGTTGGAATTCAATTAGCTGAACTACTTTTGGCTGAAGGTGCGGCCGATATTTTAGCCCAAATTAAACAAAACTTATAGACCCAGTCTAAAAAATGAAAGCCACCCTCAACTACCTCCTCAATCACCAAACGCTTGACCAACAAATCGCCTACCAAACGCTTTTGGGTATTGGCCGTGGTGAATATAATCCTTCCCAAATTGCCAGTTTTCTCACCATCTTTGCTTTACGCGGCATCACGGTAGAAGAACTCACGGGCTTTCGTAAGGCTATGTTGGAAATGCTTTTACCTGTTGATTTTCAGGAGTTTGATGCGATGGATGTGTGTGGTACGGGCGGCGATGGTAAAGACACTTTCAATATTTCTACCTTGGCGGCCTTTGTGGTAGCAGGAGCAGGACAGCGAGTAGCCAAACAAGGCAACCACGGCGTATCGTCGGCGGTGGGTTCTTCAACCGTTTTGGAATACTTAGGTATCAAATTCACCAATGACATTGATTTCCTTCGCCGTAAAATGGAAACGGCAGGTATTTGCTATTTACACGCGCCTTTGTTTCATCCTGCCATGAAAAATGTAGCCCCGATTCGAAAAGAATTGGGTATCAAAACATTTTTTAATATGCTCGGGCCTACGATTAACCCAAGTTTTACTAAAAAACAACTGGTAGGGGTATTTAGCCTTGAATTAGCCCGACTTTATGCCTATCTTTACCAGCAATCCGATTTACAATATTTGATTGTTCACGCATTAGATGGTTACGACGAAGTGTCTTTGACAGGGGATTTTAAAATAACTACGGCTCAAAGTGAGCAAATCCTATCGCCGATTCACCTCGGCTTAGATACTCTCGCGCCTGCCCAGCTCTCAGGTGGAGACACATTGGCCGATTCGGCAAAAATTTTCCTAAATGTATTAAATGACGAAGCCACGACTGCTCAAAAACAGGTCGTATTGGCCAATGCGGGTTTGGCTTTGTACGCAGCCAATCCGTCACTATCGTTGACCGACGCCATAGCCACCGCCCGCGAGTCTTTGGAAAGCAAACGTGCTTTGGCCTGTTTTAAAAAGTTAATCGAAGATTAGAATTTTAATTAGAATGAATATTCTCGACAAAATCATAGCCCACAAACGTATCGAAGTCGCCGAAGCGAAATTGAAGATAAGCATTGCAGAACTTGAAAAAGCACCGCTCTTTGGTCGTCCTACACTTTCACTAAAAAATGCTCTCAAAGCTGAAAATGCCTCGGGAATTATTTCTGAATTCAAACGCAAATCGCCCTCCAAAGGTATCATCAACGACCATGTACAGCCCGAAATCGTTACCAGAGGTTACGTAGAAGCAGGTGCCAACGGCTTATCAGTATTGACCGATACGGAGTTTTTTGGGGGAACATTTGAGGATTTTGGCAAAGCTCGTGCTGCTAATCCCAACACGCCTATGCTTCGCAAAGATTTTATGATTGACGAGTATCAACTTTGGGAAGCCAAGGCCATCGGAGCCGATGTGATTTTGCTCATTGCAGCGTGTCTTTCTCCTGCCGAAATTCGCCATTTAGGGCAAAAAGCCCATCAACTCGGTTTAGAGGTATTGCTGGAGGTACACAACCGCGAAGAATTAGAGCAAAGTAGCTGCGAATACGTGGACATGGTGGGGGTTAATAACCGAAACCTTAAAACTTTTGTTACGTCTATCGAAACTTCGTTGGAATTGGCGCAACTTATTCCCGATAATTTCGTCAAAATATCTGAAAGTGGCCTTAAAAACGCCGAAACGATTCAAGAACTACGTGCTGCGGGATATAAAGGTTTTCTGATTGGGGAATCTTTTATGACAACCGACAACCCAGGACTGGCATTGAAAAAACTCATTGATGATTGTCAATTAACGATTAACTAATAACTTACCTTGCCCCATGATGAAGATTAAAGTTTGTGGAATGCGTGACACAGCCAACTTAGCTGAATTGATAGAATTGAAACCAGATTTTGTCGGATTTATTTTTTATGATAAGTCTCCCCGTTTTGTGGGTGAGCTGCTCAATGAGGAATTTGTTCGCAGTATCCCTAAGCCGATAAAAAAAGTAGGCGTTTTTGTCAATGCAAATCCAGACTATATTCTTCGAATTGTTAAAAAGTATGACTTGCAATATATACAGCTCCACGGCCACGAAACTCCCGATTTTTGCCGTAATCTCAAAAGCCGTGGTGTAAATGTTATTAAAGCTTTTTCGATTGATAATTCTTTTAATTTTGGAACTCTCAACAACTATAAACCACACTGTGATTACTTTCTATTTGATGCTAAAGGAGCCGACCCGGGCGGAAATGGAGTGGTTTTTGATTGGGATATTCTCAATCGCTATCAAGACCGAGAAAAACCATTCTTTTTAAGTGGCGGGCTTTCTTTAGAAAACATAGAACAAGTCAATGAACTTGGAATAAAAGTCTATGGGTTAGATGTAAATAGTAAATTTGAAAAAGCACCCGCCTTCAAAGACATCGAAAAACTCAAGCAATTAGTAGAGATAGTTCGCCCTGCCGAGGAAGTGGAAGTGTAAAGACAATACTTTAGGTAATAAAGACAATGACAACAACATTAATAAACTCCCCTTTTCAAGTAAACGAACGGGGCTATTATGGACAGTTTGGTGGGGCTTATATCCCAGAAATGCTGTACCCCAACGTAGAGGAACTACGTGAAAATTACCTCCAAATCATTGCTCAACCCGATTTTCAGGAAGAGTTTCAATCGTTGCTTCGTGATTATGTGGGGCGGCCTACTCCTTTGTACTTGGCCAAACGCCTTTCAGAAAAATATAATACCAACATTTATCTCAAACGCGAAGACCTTTGTCATACAGGTGCTCACAAAGTAAACAATACCATCGGTCAAATTTTATTGGCAAAGCGCCTTGGCAAACAAAAAATTGTGGCCGAAACGGGTGCGGGACAGCACGGGGTAGCTACTGCAACGGTGTGCGCCTTGATGGGCATGGAGTGTATTGTGTATATGGGAGAGATTGATATTGAGCGTCAAGCCCCCAACGTAGCCCGTATGAAGATGTTAGGCGCAGAAGTGCGCCCTGCTACCAGTGGCTCAAAAACCCTCAAAGACGCAACCAACGAAGCGATGCGTCATTGGATTAACAATCCTACGGATACTCACTATATTATCGGCTCTGTAGTAGGACCACATCCGTATCCTGATATGGTAGCTCGCTTTCAGTCAGTTATTTCAGAAGAGATTAAAAAGCAGTTGCTCGAAAAAACGGGATCCGAACTTCCCGACTACGTCATCGCGTGTGTAGGCGGAGGGTCTAATGCCGCAGGGGCTTTTTATCATTTTCTCGACGATGAGTCGGTAAAACTCATTGCTGCCGAAGCAGGAGGACATGGCATTGATTCGGGATTGTCGGCGGCTACTACGTTTTTGGGTAAAATCGGGGTTTTACACGGTAGCAAAAGTATTTTAATGCAAACCGAAGACGGTCAAGTGGTGGAACCCCACTCTATTTCGGCAGGTTTGGACTACCCAGGAATCGGCCCGCTTCATGCACACCTACACGATAGCCGCCGTGCCGAATTTTACGCCATCACCGACGACGAATCTATCGTATCGGCTATGGAGCTTGCCAAACTCGAAGGTATTATTCCTGCCCTCGAAAGTGCTCACGCATTGGCAGTGCTGCCTTATCTTCAAGCGTCTCCTAATGAGATAGTTGTCATTAACCTCTCAGGGCGTGGCGATAAGGATTTGGCGACTTATATGAAATACTTGTAAAATATTGAAAACTTATCATATCACTTTTACCCCCAATACAAAATACCATGGCAACCTTAACACTCATGGAAGTTTCAGAAATGCGCGTGAAACTTAAAAACCTCGAAAAACAAATTGAGTCAGGTGAGTTATCTCTTTTTGACCGTTGTGAAGTCGAAGATGAAATTCTGGAATTGAAAGAGCAACTCGGTGATTTTGAGCGTAGTGTACGAGATGATAGCGGAGAGTGTATCAATTGTTCAGGATAGTATAGACTCGATTTCAATGAGATTTAAAGTAGATTTTCTTAATGCCATTGTTATAGTTTCGAAATCAGCTTAAAATCAAACTACAATTACGAATGAAAACTGCATTTTTTGCCCTTGTTTTAACCTTCTTTGCTTTTGGCACTATGGCTCAAAAATCTTCTGATAAAGTATTACGTCATGTGGTATTGTTTAAATTTAAAGACGGTACAACACCCGAACAAGCAAAATTAGTGGAAGATGCTTTTCGTAAACTTCCCACCCAAATCAAAGAAATAAAGGGTTTTGAATGGGGAACTAACAACAGCCCCGAAGGGCTCGCCCAAGGCTTTACGCATTGCTTCTTCTTGACATTCAATTCAGAAGCCGACCGGGCCGTGTATCTCCCTCATCCCGACCACAAAGCGTTTGGTAAGGTATTAGGACCTTATCTCGACAAAGTGTTAGTAGTTGACTACTGGACACAAAAATAAGCGGATATAGAGGCTTATGATAGCATACTTAAACGGCAAACTGGCTCATAAAGACCCCGCCTATGTCATCATGGATGTAGGCGGGGTAGGGTATGAAGTCAAGATTTCATTGCAAACCTTTGGGGCATTGCCCAATATCGGGGAAGTATGTAAGGTGTTTACCTATCAACAAATCCGGGAAGATGCCCATATTCTCTACGGTTTTGCAGAACTTACTGAAAAAGCTCTCTTCCTTGATTTGATTAGTGTATCGGGCGTAGGCTCTGCTACCGCCTTGATTATGTTGTCTTCCTTATCTGCTCCAGAAATTAAGCAAGCTATTGTGAATGAGGACGTAAAACTCATTCAGACCATCAAGGGTATTGGTGGAAAAACCGCCCAACGGGTGATTATTGACCTGAAAGATAAAATCAAGAAAGAAGGACTCCTCGCTCCTCAGCCTAATATTTTCTTAGCTGCTAATAGTCAATTGAGAAATGAGGCCATTGCTGCTTTGGTGATGTTGGGTATTCCCAAACCTACTGCCGAAAAAAGTGTGGATACTATCCTCAAACGAGAAGGTAATCAGATTACGGTAGAGCAGTTGATAAAGTTGGCACTACGTTAAAAAACTTCAAAAAATAACTTCTATTTTTTAAGTGCGTTGTACCTCTCAACGGTGCAGCCCTTTTTTGTGGGCTAAACAATTCGAAAGTAGGGGAACTGGCTTTTTGTGGCGCAACCACCAACAAAAAAGTAGCCACGATTTAACGTAACTGCTTGATTTTCAATGCTCCCGAAGCTGGACTCGAACCAGCGACCCTCTGGTTAACAGGCAGCGGATTATTGTATTGATATGGGTCAATTTTATATTTTTATATACTGATAATCAGTAGTTTATATTTACTTTTTTCAAATGAATACAAATAAATACAGTGTTTCTGTGCAAATCCTGTGCAAATTTTTTGTATCTTTGATTTATGAACACAAATGTTGTCGTTTCGTTAGATACCCGCCGTAAGAAAAAGGACGGCACTTACCCAATCATCATGCGTTTAGGGCATAATGAGAAAACCACCTCCATTCCTGTTGGCATCAGTATTGATCAAAAGGATTGGGATGAGAAAAAACGTCTCATTAAAAACTCCTACAAAGGAACAAGTTCTGTCGCTCGACTCAATAACCAGATTCAAAAAACGAAAGCCGATGCGATGGATATTATTCTAAAGCTTCATGAATCGGGAGTACTTCAAACCTTATCCATTACGTCTATAAAAGACAGGATTGTTCAAAAGGAAGCGAAAGATTCATTTTTCCAATTTGCCGATCAATGCGTTAACGAGCTCATGCAGGCACACCGTGTAGGTACTGCCAGATCGTATAAGGGTTTAATCAGTGTATTAAAAGAATATCGGAAAGGAAAAGACTTGCTCTTCAAAGAGATTACCTACGATTTTCTTTCCAAATTTGAGATCCGTCATAAGAGCAAAGGCAACGGAGCCAATGGCTTGGCAGTCTACATGAGAACTATTCGAGCCATTTATAACAAGGCGGTTAAATCCGGGTCAGTTGACAAAGAACTCTATCCTTTTAGTGACTATAAGATTAAGACGACCCCAACGGAAAAACGAGCCTTGGATGGCGAATTTCTCAAGAAGATTATTGAGTTAGATATTGCTACAAGCCATATTTGCTTTGATACGAGAAACTACTTTCTTGCCAGCTACATGATGTATGGAATGAACTTTGCCGATATGGCTTATTTGGAAAAAACCAGCATAGAGAATGGCCGTATCAGGTATCGTCGCAGAAAAACAGGGAAACTGTACGATATCAAGATTACACCACCGCTTGAAAAAATACTGGGACATTTCATGCAACAAAATCCTGACTCCAAATTCATATTCCCGATCTTGAAAAGAGATGCACCGGCTCTTCGTGAAAAGGATATTCAATGGGCCAGAAAGCGGTACAATAAGAAACTGAAAACATTGGCATCATTATGCGGGATTGGTTCAAATCTTACAAGCTATGTCAGTCGGCATTCTTTTGCAACACAAGCTATGCTTCATGATATTCCGCTGGCAGCTATCAGTTCGATGCTCGGTCATTCAAGCTTAAAAACTACAGAAATTTACTTAAAAGGCCTGCCAGCCAACATACTGGACGACTATAATGAGCGGCTCATATAAGCTATTAAAGTTTTACAGTAAAAATCTGTAATCCTCTGTGAATGACAGGATAAATTTTCATAAATCGTAAAATAATTAACCAACTACAAAACAAAGGCTTTCCTTATGTCTCAGAAAAGTATAAACAAACAGGGCGTTTTATCGAAAAACGGTATTGTGAACAATTCGAATTATCTCTAAGCTGAGACCGGCGTACAAAACCCGTACTGGAGGTTTTTCCTCATGACAATCCATGTGTTGTTACTATGACTGTTTTTTCCAGCTTTCACACAAGTACATTCAAAAGAGCAGTTTTTTTCTGCTTATTGTCAATTTTCCCAATCAGTCACTCTGCTCATGCTCAAACCCCTGCCTGTTCTGTGTCAGGGGATGCTGGCAATTCCTATGAAACCTGTACGTCAGGTGTCTGCGAACGCTTTATCTGTAACGGCACGGCCTATGTGACCCTCAGTAGTCGTGCCTTTGCAGGCTGGGAATCTACCAAATTCGGTAATGATACCCAGACCTGTAATTCAGCACGGTCAGGGCGTTTGCGTTATGCAGGCGGTTCGACTTGGGAATATTGTAATGGAACGGCCTGGACAGCATTTGGTGGTGGTGGTTCGGTTACCTGGCCACAAAGTGTTACCAGTGCCACGGGCGGTGATGTTTTCCAAATTACAGGTAGTAGTCATAATTTCTTAGGCTTTAGCACTGATGCCAGCAATACCAGTGTTTTCTTGGGCCGTGAAGCGGGTAATGCAAGTACGGCTGTAGGTAGTAATACTTTTATGGGTTACAGGGCTGGTACATCTAGTACGGGTGGTAACAATACATTTATTGGTGCGAATGCAGGCCAAGCAAACACAACAGGCATTAGTAACACATTCTTAGGCTTGAGCGCAGGGTGGTCAAACACAACAGGTGGTAACAATACGTTTATAGGATCTGCTGCAGGTCTTTTTAGTACAACAAGTGGCTCTAATGTTTTTGTCGGTGCAAGTTCGGGCTATACAAATGTTTCTGGAGCAAATAATACATTCTTGGGTGCAGATGCAGGTTACACAAATACAGCTAATGGTAATACGTTTGTAGGGAGATCAACAGGTCTTGCAAATACATCTGGTGCAAGTAATACATTTATAGGCCTGCAAGCTGGTAGATATAATACGACAGGAGGTAATAACGTCTTTTTAGGATCTTCGGCGGCCTTTAATAATACAACAGGAACTAGCTCGGTTGTTATCGGAGCAGGTGCTGCCCAAGGCCCAGGAGCAGGGTATATTTTAGGTTCAGAGAGTGTCATTATTGGGTATCAGGCAGGGCAAGCCACAGGCAGCGGTTCAACGGGAGCGCGCAACAATTTTATAGGCGTGTATGCAGGTTTTGCCAATACAACAGGAGCTTATAATGTGTTTTTAGGGGGGAGTTCGGGGTCTACGAACTCAACGGGTCATTCTAATACGTTTTTGGGGAATTCGACTGGCGCGAATAACTCAACAGGGCAGGAGAATACATTTGTCGGTAATTCCAGTGGGCTGATGAATACAACAGGACAGCAGAACACTTTTATAGGTTCAAGTACAGGCAGTAATAATACAACAGGAAATAATAATATTATAGTCGGATATAATAGCCAGAACGCTTCAGCAGGAACAAATGCTTACTTGAACATAGGTAATGCCATTTATGGTACACTTGGGCTAAGTGCTGGCCAAATAAACTTAGACGATAACGGCTCTGAATTGGTTATTGATGGGATTGTAAAAATCGGCAACAAAAATCCAACATGTAACGCTACTTATGAGGGTTATATGCGTTACAACAATACAACCAAGAAAATGCAGTATTGCAACGCAACCGCATGGACGGATATGTAGTCTAACAAATGACCGATAAGGTTAAAATTTAATTGTTTCACTACAAGTTATTTATTACTTTAAAGCTTTCATATTTAATTACTATCGCTTATGCAAGTCATCTGTTTAGAAGAAGCCGCATTCTATACGTTGATCGAGCAGGTCGTTGCCCGCCTGAAAGAAACCCATGGCGAAGAAAAAGAAAAGTGGATTTCCGATGAACAGGCCATGCAACTGCTAAATATCAAATCTAAAACCACGCTACAAAAATTGCGCGACGAAGGAAAAATTCGTTTTTCGCAACCCCAAAAGAAAATCATCCTCTACGACCGCGATTCCATTGATACCTATTTACAGCAACACGCCCGTAACACCTTTTAATCATGGAAGACAATACTACCGTTCCGCCCGAGTATCAAAAACGTTTTAACGAAGGCTATACCATCGCCAAATACATGCCTGAACTGGCACAGCAACTCACGGAGGCCATAAAAGACCATGAACCCGATAACGGTTTTCAGGACGGACGCAGTCAGTTTTTAAGTGAACAGGTCAAAGATAAAACTCCCGCCTGGCTCAGCGGCAATCGCCCCTCCAAAGCAGAAAAACAGCCCGATCAAAACAAAGAGCGGGGTATTGAACCCGAACCGAATTAATCTTTATCAGGTGACTTATCACCTTTTTCTTTGGTCGGTGTGGGTTTATCCGCCGATTTTTCCAACGCTTTGCTGTAACTCAGCGACTGCGAAAACCGTTCCGACACTGACACCGTCGGTTGTAATTTGGCCTCCTTTTTTACTTCATTTTTGGGTTCTTCCGATGTTTTTTCTGCCCCGCGCTCTTTCACTGCAGCTATTTGCCGTTGCATAAACTCCTGTGAACTGTTGAGTTCCTTTTCATTTTTGGTCGCCTCCCTTTTGATTTCTTCGGGCGATTTCGGGTCTTTGGGCGTTCCTTCCCTGAAATTCTTTAGTTGAACACGCATGTAGTCTTGGGAGGTATCTATGTCCTTTTCCATCTTGCCTACCCGTCCTAATTCTTTTTCCCCTTTCCCTTCCAATGGATTGGGATACATTTTATCCATGACTGTCTGCCGAATTTGCGCTGCCGTTTCGGGATCGGTCTCTACCTCCTGCATTTCCCGCTCTATTCTTTTGTTAATCCCCGTTTCAATCTGCGTTTTTTCCGCCTGCAATTTCCCGATATAAAAATCCTGATTGGCCGAAGGACGACCCGTAGTAAAACCAGGCGGCGTATATTTCGGTGTATTCTTATTGGGCGTGGAAGTATTTTTCGATGCCGCTTCCAACTGCTTATCAATCTCTTGCCGACGGTTCAGCCCGTCTTTGATCAACTCATCGAAGTATTCATAGCCTTCGGGGAACGTCGGTTCATTCTTTTTGTCTTTGTCGTCGTCATCTTTTCCGCTCATGACATCAGTGATTTTTGACTTGATTGTTGGATTGATTATGCTAAAATGATGAATCCTTTATTTTAAGCGGAGGCCTTCATGGATTGGCAAGAACACACCCTTCAACACGTCTTTGGCGGCAACGAAAAACGCTTTGAAAAGGCGTACCAAGAAGCGGTTACGGAGGCCATCAGTGAAGCCATCTCGTGGAAAGATTTGACCCTGAATGCCACCGTGCTGCCTGATTTGGAAAGTGCTGCCAAAAACCTCATCGAACGACGGCTGGGCTATCTGCCTCACCCTGCCGTTACCCTGCCCTACGCGCCTTACCTGCGGGCACTGCTGCAAAACTATCATCAGGGAACGCTGTCAGCGGACGCCTTCACCGAGCAGGCCGAAGAACACCTTAAACTCATTCGCAATACTGACATGCAGCACTACAGTTCCCGCGAACCTGCTCCGCACTTTGTACAAAGTTATCAAAAAATGTTCGGAATATATGGCCTGCAAGTCAAAGAACGGCTGACCCGATTTTTGGGCTATGAACCCCGCTTAGAACACTCGCTGATGGCCGAACTTTGGTTATTCGACCTCATGGCAAGAGATACCCCTCAACTGCCTGAGGGACTCACCGCTGTTGACTTTAAAGCCCTGACCATCATCAAATACCGCGAAATTTTATTCACCCAAGGCAAGCAGGAAGCCGATGCCTTCCCGCTCAGTGGAATCCATCCCGCAATCGTCTAAAAATCGAGTTTGTTATTTAGAATTTATCTACATAAATGTTGTTTTTCTCGCCAACGATTTTTATTTTTGATTACACTTTTTATGCCTCTTAACGACTATGGAGTTGTTCGATTTAGATCGTCCCCTGATTGAGATGGTATCTTCGCAGGAACGTGGATGCTGGAGCATTCGTCATGCGCTGGAAGGAGTGCAAATCTTCGGCGGGATCGGATCGGGTAAAACCTCAGGCTCGGGTCGCATGTTGGCCTTAAAATATTTATCAAATGGCTTCGGCGGGTTGGTACTCACGGTCAAACCCGATGAAAAACAGGCCTGGCAGGAGTACTGTCGCCTGACGGGACGTGAGCAGGATTTAATCATCCTTGAACCCAACGGAGTACACCGTTTCAATTTTCTGCAATACGAATCCCGACAATCTCAAAACGCCATCACTGAAAATATCGTCGAAGTCTTAAAAACCGTCATTCGGGCAGGCGAAGCCAAAGACAGCGGTAAAAGTGATGATGCCTTTTGGGAAACAGCGCTGGACATGCTCATCTTTAATGTCATTGATTTGTGCCAACTGGCCTACGGCAAACTCTCCCTGCAACAGATGTACGACATTGTGCAGACCATTCCCAAAAGCCACGAACAACTGCAAACGACTACGAACGAGGGAGAAGTAAAAGCATTTCAAAAAGCTTTTGAAGCGGCGCGTAAGCGCGTTACTGACCAGATGGATGAGTGGTTTAATCAATTGTCCGTGTCGGAGCAGAACCGACTGCAAAATGAAGCCGCCTTTGAAGCTGAACTGCTCAACGAGTTGCCCCAAGCGCGACTGCTGAAATTTCTTGACCAATTCTTCTTTGACAGCTTCATTACGCTCTCGGAGAAAACCCGCTCCATCATTGATTTTACCTTCTCAGGTTTTTTGTTTCGCCTGCTGCGCGAACCCGTGTATTCGATGTTCTGTCGGCAGGACTCCACCCTGACACCCGAAGACTGTCTGCGCGGCAAAATCATCCTCATTAACCTGCCCGTCAAAGTCTATCACAAAGTAGGTCGTGACTGCCAAATCCTGTTCAAGTACATCTGGCAACGGGCGATGGAAAAACGTGCGATTACGGCCAGTTCCCGCCCTGTGTTTTTATGGGCCGATGAAGCCCAAAATTTTCTGCATGAACACGATGCCGACTATCAGGCCACCGCCCGCAGCAGTCGTATTGCCACGGTCTATATTTCCCAAAACCTGCCCAATTACTATGCCTCGATGGGAGGGCAAAAAGCCGAGTTTCGGGTAAAGAGTTTTTTGGGTACGCTGGGCACGAAGATCTTTCATGCCAACGCCGATATTGAAACCAATAAATATGCTTCCGAACTGTTCGGGGATGCCTTTTTTGAAGAGGAGTCTCACAGTGTGACGGTCTCGCAGAACTTCGGTCAAACCAAATCCAAATCACTGAAATTAGAGCGGATGGTGCGTCCCGAAGAATTTGTACGGCTGCGCACGGGCGGGCCGTTGAACAATTTTCGGGTGGAAGGCTACCTGCACCGACAAGGCGACCCGCTACTGAAAGGCTTAAATCACACCAAAATGCTCTTTAACCAGAATTACCAACCTTAACCGATTTTATTCTTTTCCTTTCACCGTTTTATCTTACACTTTTCCCCTTACACTTTCACCTTTTACCCTTACACTTTTAACTTTCCTCAACGACGATGAAAAAGAACCTCTACTACCGCACGGTCTTTAAGCGTTCCAATGCCCTCAAAGAAGGACTGCTGGCTTTCTTTTTGGCTTTCTGCTCATGGCCTCGCCTGCTGCTGGAAGTCTTTATTCGCAAGAATTTCGGCGAACGTTATTTTTCCTTTTCCACGGCGATGACCGTGGCCTTTATTCTGGCCCTGCTGCCGCTGATCTATCTGGAAGCCTACAGCCGCCTTTTCCGCAGTTCGGAAGGTCTGACCTTTATCGGGCATTTTACCACCTGGTATGTCTATCTGGCAGGCTTTCTGTACATGTGTTTTCAGCGCAATGAAGAGATTAAACACCTGCCCTCGGTGTTTGATTTCGGGCGGTTCAGTTTGTCCACAGGCGAAATCCATCCCCGTTTTCGGGAGCTGACTTTCAGCGGCGTCCCCGCCACCATCCGCACCATTGAGATTTGGTTAGAACCCTTGCCCTTTGCCATAGGAGGTTTCCTGTTATGGATATTCGGGCAGCCTATCGGCTTTATTATTCTGGTCAGCAGCATCTTTTACTCGCTGTCCTACGCGGGGGCGTATCATCAGGGCGACCACTTTATCATGGACAAAATTGATGAAATGATTTGCAACGAAGAGATGGTTTCTGCCTTTGTGGAGGGTCGGGATTCGAGTGAAACCCGAGGGGTCAGTTTCTACGGACGGCGCCCTGCCGACCCCGAAACCCGTCGAAGACTGGCCGAAACTTTTGTGGATGAAAACGTAGTCGAAGCCCTGTAAAAATACCATCTGAAAACCACCTAAGCTGTGCTTAGGGAAGATGTCTGATGGAAAAACTTTAACTGGGACTTAGCACTTCCCTCGCACAGCTTGGGCAGTGCTGACCTTACCCGTGATGTACCCGCTGTAACCAAATGCAAAAAGGCCCCTGACTATCCCAAAACCCCTGTACACTTTTGCGTATGATCCGCATGATTCAAAGCAGCAGCGCCGCCCACGCCAAAGCCTATTTTTCCGAAGCACTGGTCAAGGCTGATTATTACATTAATGACCAAGAGCTCAACGGAAAAATTCAGGGACTGTTGGCGCAGCGTCTGGGTATCACAGGTAAAGCCACCAAGGAGGTCTTCTTTGCCCTGTGCGAGAACACCCATCCCGTCACGGGCGAGCCGTTGACACCCCGAACGAAGGAGGAGCGGACGACGGGTTACGACATTAATTTTCACTGCCCCAAATCGGTGTCGATTCTTCACGCTTTGTCCAACGACGACCATCTGCTCCAAGCCTTTCAGCAGAGTGTACAGGCCACCATGCTGGACATCGAAGCCGACAGTAAAACGCGGGTTCGTAAAAACAACACCTACGATGACCGCAGTACGGGCGAATTGGTCTGGGCAGACTTTGTCCACCAAACCGCCCGACCCGTAGAAGGTTTTGCCCCCGACCCCCACCTGCACGCGCATTGTTTTGTTTTTAATGCCACTTGGGATGAAAGTGAACAGCACATTAAGGCCGCGCAGTTTCGGGACATCAAACGCGACATGCCCTACTACCAGGCCCGTTTTCACAAACGACTCTCCGACCAACTGATGGAGTTGGGCTATCAGGTACGGCGAACGGACAAATCCTTCGAGGTCGAAGGAGTTCCCCAACGCGTCATTGACCTGTTCTCCAAACGCACCGATGAGATTGGGCGGGTGGCTCAGGAAAAAGGCATCACCGATGCCAAAGAACGCAGCGAGTTGGGCGCGCGAACCCGCGCCAAAAAGCAGGCGGGGATCAGCATGGCGGAATTAAAAACCGACTGGAAACATCAAATTCATGCCTTAGAAGAAAGCGACCAAAACGAAGGACAACAAGCCGTTCGTTTTGCATCCGCAGACGCGCAGTCAGACCGCAAAGAAATACTGCTCGACCCGCAGAAATGCGTTGACCATGCCCTGCAACATGGTTTTGAACGGGCCTCGGTTTTGCAAGACCGTCGGTTGTTGGAAACCGCCTATCGACAGAGCATCGGTCATGCGTCGGTTTCCTTAAAGCAAATCACTGACTCCTTTCTGGCCGATGAGCGGTTCATCCATGTACGAGAAGCGGGGCAAACCTTGTGTACCACCCGAGAGGTGCTCTCCCAGGAGCAGCGCATGGTGCAGTTGGCAAGGCAGGGTCAGGGCAAATTAAAGCCCTTCTACCAACAGCCGCCCGAACTTACCTTGAGTGGTCAGCAGGCCGAAGCCGTTCGGCATGTGCTGACCACCACCAACCGCGTGTCCATTATTCGCGGGGCAGCAGGGGCGGGTAAAACCACCCTGATGCAACAGGCCGTTAAACACATCGAAGCAGCGGGCAAAAAAGTGACGGTGGTGGCTCCAACGGCACAGGCTTCCCGTGGGGTGTTAAAAGACGAAGGGTTTGAGGGGGCGGAAACCGTGGCCAAATTGCTGACCGATGAAAAAATGCAGTACGAACTTAACGGTCAGGTGCTGTGGGTAGATGAAGCGGGACTTTTAGGCACTAAGGACATGACTGCCCTGCTCGATTTGGCTCATAAAAAGAATGCCCGACTGATTTTGGGCGGGGATACAAGGCAACATGCCAGCGTGGTGCGCGGGGATGCCCTGCGTATTCTCAATACCGTCGGCGGTATCAAATCGGCAGAGGTGAGCAAAATTTACCGTCAGCGCAATGAAAATTACCGTTCGGCGGTGGAAGATTTGACCAACGGAGAGATGACAAGTGCGTTTTCAAAACTCGATGCCATGGGAGCCATTCACCAAGTTGATGCCTTAAAACCCAACGAGTCATTGGTCAATGCCTATACCGCTGCGCTCAAAGCGGGCAAATCCGCACTGGTGGTTTCGCCCACCCATCAACAGAGTGAACAGGTGACCCAATCCATCCGAGAGAAACTTCGGTCTTCCAAACGGCTGGGCAAAAAAGAAGTGGCCCTGCCCCGCTTAATGAACCTGAATTTGACCGAAGCCGAAAAAAGTGATTGGCGTAATTTCAAACAGGGGATGCAGGTACAGTTCAATCAAAACAGTTCGGGGCTGAAACGAGGCAGTCGGTGGAGCATCGAAAGCAGCAGCGAAAGCGGCGTTCGGATCAAAGACGAAAACAACCTGACGGCCCTGTTGCCGCTGCATCGCTGCGCTGATTTTGAATTGTATAAACAAGGCGAGATTTCCCTCTCCAAAGGCGATTGGGTGCGGCTGACGCGCAACGGTTTTGACCGACAAAAAAAGCGGCTCAACAACGGTGAAATGCTTACCGTAGCCTCAGTGAGCAAAAAGGGGGAATTGGTGTTACAAAACCCTGTCAGTAAAACCAAGTTTCATTTGGAGAAAGACTACGGGCATTTAGCCCATGCCTATTGCATCACTTCGCACGCTTCGCAGGGAAAAACGGTGGATGAGGTGTTTATTTCGCAGCCTGCGGCGACCTTCCCCGCCACGGATGCCAAACAATTTTACGTCTCGGTCTCGCGGGGGCGCAATGGGGTACATATTTACACCGACAACAAAGAAGAATTAATGCAACACGCCCAACGAGTGGGCGACCGACAATCTGCCATCGAATTGGTTCATAAAAAGAACAACACCCTTGAAACCGTACAGCAACAGCTGAGAAACCAACGCAACAAATTACCTGCCCCTGCTAAGAATAAGGTACAGGACAAAGAAAAACCATCGCCGCACAAATCCAAAGGCAAACACCATGAACCCGAGCTTTAAGTTGCGTTTTGATCAGATGAAGGAAAGTAATCCTGCGGAAAATTCCGATGAAAGGGAGGTGGTTTCCTCCTCCCCTGAGATGGGATTGACGCGTCCGCTGAATCTGTGTTTGGTTTGGCCCGATGGAAAACGTTTTTTTCTGAACTATTCCTACCTGATTGCGGGCGAATTTACTCCCGAAGGGGAAACCAATCAGATTCAACTGTACTTTACGACCTATCACGTTTCGTTAAAAGGTTATGGACTGGAGGCGCTGTTTATGGCACTGCTCCAACAGTGGCCTGCACAACTGATAGCCATTGAACCTCGGTACGTGGTCAGTGCAGAAGCCCCTGACGGCACGATCATTGAAATGACGGTCGAAAAAATAGAGGGATGAGGGAAAAGTGCAAAGGATAAAGTGTAAAGGGAAAAGTGTAAAAAATGGCAAAGTGTAAGGGGAAAAGAAAACGCAGGGCGGACACATAGTCCGCCCTGCGTTGGGTTAATCTTCCTTGGGTTTGTTCTTGCGAACAACGAGAGAAATTTTCTGTCCTAAAACATGGAGGGATAAATTAAGCCCTTTTTGGTCTGCGTTTTCCCACGCCGCCCCTACATTGATCCATTCCGACTTTTCACTGCCTTCCTTCTCTTTGAGAAAGTAAATCGTGTGGGTAGGGTATTTTTTGTTCGGTTGATTTTCAGTAGTCATCATCAATTCTCCTTTGTTGTGTGGTAGATGATGGAAGCGACCAAAGCGCACAAGGCCCTGAAAGCTCCCCGAAGTGAAACGGAGTCGAAGATGTTTTTTTACAAGGTAAAAAAACAGGGATAAGCGTCATCAGGGCCGTTGCGCTAAGCTGATAGCATCAATCAACACCACAAGAAAGGGTCGTATTGAATGAATGCCTCTAATTCAACCCTGACAATCAGCACCCCAACGGTTGTTGTTGATAATCAAGTGATTTGCAGTTGATGAATGTACTCAACGGCTTTTTGGGCATGGGAAGCCGCCGAAAAGATAAAACGTTTGTCATCTTGTAAAACCTGCAACCACGATTGAATGTAAGCGGCGTGCTGTACTTCGGGCATCGGTTCAAAGCCCAAATCGGCGGCCAGAAAACAAGCTCCGAGTTCGGCCACCAATTCTTCTTTGGCGTAACCTTCATCGCCATAGTGCTTACGACCCAAATCACGGTTCAGGCGGGTAGGATTTTTGGTCCAGTGCGTCAGCTCGTGCGCCAGAATCGCGTAATAATCCGTCACGTTTTCAAAACTTTCAAAGGGTGGCATCTGAATGCGGTCGGTCAATTGATGGTAGGAAGCCTGATGACCCGTATAAATATCCGCTTTAGTTTGGGCAAAAAAGGCTTCCAGTGTTTCAATGCGCTGCGGTGCATTGGCAACAGTAACAGTCTCAGGAACGCTATAATAGGAGGGCGGCAGACCTTCGATTTGAGCCGCGTTGAATACGGTGTATGTTTTCAGAAAAGGAATTTGACGGGCATTGATTTCTCCGTCGGGATTTTCTTCGTCTCGCACCAGCTTATCGGCATAGACTATCTGTTCCCCTTTCTCGCCTTTGCGGACGTTGGCTTTCAGGTCAAGGGCTTGTTTAAAGGTCATCCAATAGGGCAAAGTGTAACCTTTTTCAGCAGCGGTTCCCCACAGCACCAGGGTATTGATACCTGTGTAGGGAATGTTGTTCCAACGCAGTGGACGCATGACCTGCCCTGACATATGTTCACTGTTCCACGGCTTGCGCCAAGTGAGATTTCCCTGTTCCAAATCAGCCAGAATCTTATTGGTGATACGGGCATAAATATCAGGTTGGGATGGGACATCAGGTTTCAAGAAAGCCTCCTTTGAAGGTGGGTGGAAAAAATCAGTAAGTATCAAATCGGCATCAATCCATCATCGGCCAACGAACAATATTTGTGTGGCGTGATAATCAGGTGGTCGAGCACGGAAATGTCCAGCAGTTTGCCACCCTGTAAGAGCCTACGGGTCAGGGAAATATCCGCTTCGCTGGGTTTAAGATTTCCTGATGGGTGATTGTGGGCCAGAATAAGACCGCTCGCTTTGGTTTTTAACGCGGTGGCAAACACAATTCTGGGGTCAACGACGCAGCCCGTGATACCACCCGTTGCGATTTCTGACACACCCAAACAAGTATGACGACGATCCAACAGCAGAATTTTAAATTGTTCGACGAGTTCAATGCGGTTTTCATCCCAGCATTGACGTAGAATTTCATAGGCTGTCGAGGATTTGGTAATTTGAATCCGATCCTGATAGGGGATTTTATTCTTATAAACGATTTCGATTTCATTCACCGTATAAAGAGATTGAATCCAGTTGTGCTGCATGATTTCTTCCCTCTACAATGACAGATTACGTTGGTGCATGTGCCAGGCATTCACATCTTTATGCGGGGCATACAGCTTGTTCATGGGTTGGTGCGTGAGTCCCTGCTGCGTTTTGAAAAAGTCTGCTAAAGTCGCCGTGGCTTTTTCTCCCCCCGAGTCATTATCCATCCAGCTATAAGCCAGTTTGTAACCGTAATTTTGGACGTAAGGCAGGGCTTGTTTGAGGCAGGACAGCGAATTCAGCACGATGGCATCGCCTTTGAATCCGTGGCCGTTGGATTGAGCAATGGCCGATAAATAGTCCATAAATCCCTCAAAGAGGTGGATGCTATTGGGTTTTGGCGTTGTGCCACGAATAAAGGTAATGGCTTTGGGTCGCAGGCAACCTTTGAAAAAGGGGTTTCTCAACTCAAAACCGCCCTCTTCGTTTTCAAATCCAAGTGCAAAAAAGTTTTTCTTGGTGTGTTGATTGCGGATGTGGAGTTCTTTGAGGTGCTGACGGGCAAGCTCTAAGGGAATGCCGCGTTTTTTGAGGTAGTTGACCAGCCCTAAATGTTGAATGGGCTTCTTGGTTTTCAGGATGAGCGAGGAATCATGTTCTTTTGTCTCATCAACATAGATGGGGGCTATCTCGTAGGAACTCCCTGCCATGTTTTTAATCCAGCGTAAGGCATCGGAAACGGTGTGGTCCTGACGATTGGATTTGAGGTAGGCGCAAACAAAATGCACTAAATCACCTCCAATGCCTTCGCCGAAATCATACCAAAGGTTGGTTTTTACATCGACTTGAAAACTGGCGGTTTTTTCCTGTCTCAAGGGAGACAGATACCACGCTTTGTGGTTGGTAAGCCGCTTGGGGTGAATGTCCAATCGGCCCAGAATTTCGGTCATGGGGATGGCTTTGGTATCGTCTATGTTCATAGCGATCTCCGAAAAAAACAGATGGGAAGGAAAAAGAAGAAAAACTTGAGCGGTCAGGTACTGAGCCGCTGCTCAATGAATTTATCCAAATCAGCGCGGCGGTAGCGAACGGCGCGGCCTATTTTGATGGGTTTCAAATCGTAGCGTTTGGTGCAATCCCAAACGGCCAGTGTGCCAGGAGAGACACGCAGGTATTTGGCGGCGCTTTTTCTATCGAGCAGAGGTTCGTTGTCATTGTGCATAGGCTCTTCTCTTCCTCTCAGTTCAAAACCGTTTAATTGGCTATCACAAGAGAATCTTGTGTAGGAATATAGTCAGGATATAATAGGAAGATATTCACAGTCAACCAATAACGGATTCCGTTAATGACAAATAAGAAGCGAGGGATAATTGGAAAAGCTAATTGTGGTTAGCTCTTTTATTGACAGGTACACAAAAAGCGTACAAAATGAATAATCCTTCTCTTTGATCCAAGGTTAATTACGATGACCTCCCTTTTTAAGTTGTTTTCTCAAAGTTGTGGCCTGTCGATAAAAGAAGCCCAAATGTTCTTAGGGACTAACGTTGACACGACCAAATCATGGTGGTCGGGTCGCAGGAATCCACCCGAAGCCGTCTTGGAAAAACTGGTTGATCTTTCCATCGCGCAGGATGTCGCAGCTCAGGAACTGTTGTTGCAATTGGAAAAATTAGACAAAAAGAATAAAAAGCAGCACCTCACATTGCCGACCTATGCGTTGGATTCTCAGGCACAGGCCGTAGGATGGCCCTCTGCCAATGCCTACATGGCCGTTATTCGAAAAGCCGTCGAGAAAATGCCCGCAGAGCTTGCCATGCGACTGGTATTGGTTACTGACAGCAACAAAACATTCTAACGATGGAATAATGACAGCACTAATCATCCTGACGACGTCGTTTCATCCTACTTTATCAATATAATCCGCATATTCCTGCATCATTTTTATGCGTTGCGGCAAAAACTGCGCGCGGTCATAAGCGCGATCAACGCTGCTTTTAGGAACGTGCGCCAGTTGTCTATCGGCAATGTCATGAGGGTAGCCCAATTTTTCTTTTAATATCCCTAAGGCCAAGGATCGAAATCCATGACCTGTCATTTTACCATTATAGCCCATCCGCTTGATAGCAATGAGCATCGTGTTTTTGCTCATATACTTTCTTGGGTTGTAATAGCTGGGAAAGATAAATCCCCGTTTTGAATTCATTTCTTTCAACTCCCGAAACATCGCCAATGACTGTTGTGATAACGGAATAATATGTGGAAGGTTCATCTTCATGCGCTGGGCAGGGATAACCCACATCGCTTTTTCAAAATCTATCTCTTCCCATCTTGCTTCCACCAATTCACAGGTTCGCACGAATGTAAGAAGCAATAGTTTCAGCGCCAGAAAGGTCTGACGATTAACTCGACTCTCATAACCATTGAGACAGGCCAGGAATTCAGGAAATTCATCGACGGAAATGGAGGCATAATGACCTCTTTTAAATTTTTTCATTGCCGCCTCCAAACCATACGTGGGGTCATTGTCGGCTCGCCCAGTGGCAATGGCATATTTAAAGACATGGCTGCATACGCCCTTCATTCTACGAGAGAGATCCGGGGCTGTTTTTTCAATTTTTTGAAGGCAGTTGAGCATCATCAGCGGCTTTATCTCCGCCAGCGGAAAATTGCCTAAAGAGGGAAATATATATTTCTCAAAGCGGTGTTTAATGATATTGGCGTGTTTGGGCTTCCACAAAGAAACTTGTTTCCCGTACCATTCCATCGCCACGGATTTAAAATCCAGTTGTTGGCTCAAAGCCTGCGTCTGAGCAGCCTGCAAACGTTTTAGGACGGGGTCAATACCATTGCTTATTTCTTTTTTCAGCTCATCTTTGGCCTTACGGGCATCCGCGATAGAGACGGAGGGATAGGCACCGATTGATATTCGTTTTTCCTTGCCATGAAGTCGATATTTCAGCCGCCAGTATTTTGTCCCGCTCGGGGTAACTTCAAGATACAGCCCTTCACCGTCTGCCATCTTGTAAGGCTTAATTTTAGGTTTTGCTGCCTGACAGGCCATATGTGATAAAGGCATTACTACACCTCCTGATTCCCGTTGCTGAAATTTTCAGCAACCATCAATTTCATGCCCCCAATCATGCCCCCAACTTTGGTTACTGTGGGTATATGATAGGAATATATTGATAAAGTCGTTATAGCATTAAGGTGTTGCGAAAATTGAATAATTCGCATTTGGGTAATGATAAATAATGTCTGTAAAAAAAAGATTGGTGCCCGTAGCCGCATGGCCATTTTACTCCGAAGTACTTGAATTGGTTACGATTGAAACGGATTATTATTTTGAGTGCCCCCAATCATGCCCCCAAAGACTGTTAATGTCCGTCTAACATATGTTATCATCCGGCTATCCTTTATGCAACTAAAACTTGTACGAATACCCCTCACTGAAAAAGCGGTTGGACCACCCACATGCACTTCCAAAGATTCTTTTGGCGTTTTATAGGTCTCTATCCGGCCACTTTGTTGATAACGCCGGGTTAGGCCCATTTCGTTGAGCCATACCGACTTGATCACCTGACCTGTTGGATGGTTTTCAAGCAAATACTGTATTTTTATGTTATTTTGTAAACTCATAGTTTACTTATCTCACTATTTTTAATGAAAAGTGTAAAGCAACCTAAAAATGTATCGGCAGTTGGCGCGAAAGTGTACCACGTTAAAGCGGGGAAAAAGCGCGATTACAAAGTTTGGAATTTGAGTCACTCCCGCTATTCTCATCGGTCATGTGCCGAGAAAACCATTCCAAACTTCTCTTTAGGGTGAACCTATTCTCATAAATGTCCTGATAGTCCACTTTTAAAGTAATTGAAGAAAGTTGTTTTCGAATAGATTCTATTTCTTCCAGTGAATGGCTTTCAATATTTTTCTCGAACACTACCAAATAGGCATTCGGCAATATGATCTTTTTCGCCGTATTACTGAGCAAGATGTGCCAATAAGATTTAGGGTCTAAACTCAAACAATCGCTAATGGCAAAATAGTGATGGCCCTGATTGATAAACGTAATCTTATTAATCAGCATGGGTCCCAATCCGTTATTTTGGATATGAATATAAAGACGCTTTTTTTGATCTCCCCAAATCAACCTGCCCCAATGGCTTGAGTGACTTTTCGTTATGAATCCGTTGCAGATACAATTGATAGAACGTAGCCAATAATGCCAACACCGAAATGATAATCGCCAAGAAACACCTGCCCGTTTTCAAGAAAAAATAGCTCTGACGATCTCAGAATTTCCCCGCATCTTAATCATTGCTTTGTTAACAGCGGGTAAATCCGCCAGAGAAAATGAGAGAATCGCTGCTTACAGTTGTTCAACAGAGGCCAGAATTTTATCCAACAGACTGTCAAAATCGGGTTGTCCCTTGTAATACAACGAAGCCGTTTCTTTATATCTCTTTCGGAATTGCGCTCTTAACGCAGGGTCTCTCAATAAAAAAGCTTCATTTTCCCTGATCGGAATTTCTTTGTCCTTGACAGGAAATCGCTCATTTTTGTGGGCGTGATATTCAGGTGTGCCAATAAATTGTTGGACATCCGCATGGCCTAATAACCGCGCAATGTCGTAGTACTGCCTCATTAAATTCGGACGAACCCCCGCCCCGTTTTGCATCTGACGAAACTTCGTCGCAATCGTTTGAAGCTTTTCGACAAAAGTGTAACCGAGGTGATAACAAGGAATATCAACGGCACGGTTATCCAAAATCTCAATCGCAGGATTTCCCTTAACTCTTTCATAGGCCCACGAACTTATCACGCGTTTATGGTTTGGAGTCACCGTATCGAAACCCGCTTCCAACAGAATTCCTTCCTTTACTCCGCTCACAGCGTCGGTTTGGCTTTGGTAGTACAAGCGTATGCCGCCGCTGCGGTAATAATCTGTATCGTCAAAGGCATGATCCCGCTCAACGGAAACAATCCCCTCTATCTGAATGGTCTCGACCAGCCAATCATAAAATTTCTTTCGCGCTTGGGCAGTCTTCTGGTCTGTGTTTTGGATTCTGTTGATATTGAATTCTCTCGAGGAGTGATATGAATGTCGATATCTCCTGAAAATCGGTCAATGATGCCATAGCCCTCTGATAATTTCCGCCCGCCTTCAACTCAAAATCAACCTTGTTTTTTTAGCCTGTTTAAAACGTGTACGATCCAATAATCTTTTTCAATCAGGCCTGCCAGATTTAGCTTTTCCTCTTCCAAAATCCGTAACAGTCCTGAAAAACCGTTGCGTTGATGCAGATAGGGAAGCGACATAGTTATATCTCCGTTTGCTGTATGAAGGTATCCAGTAACTTTTGGGTTTTCACGTTGCCATATTCCGCGATGGCCTCCCGTAGTTTTTCTTCATCCATGGTCATGGCTTTAGAAAAGATACGTTTGAGAACGGCTTTTTGATCTTCGGCCAGCGTATCCAGATTGTTGACCAGATCCACCAGTAAAAATTCTTCGGTTACTTTTTTTGGAAAGTGAGGTTTGATGCGAAAATCAAAGCTGCGATTACCCAATTTAAACTGCCCGTGGCGTTTATGATTATAGACCGTGCGTTGGTTATAGAGCTGCGTCGTACCAACGCCTAAACTGTTATAGGCGTTGGGGGACGTGACCAAAAAACGATCATCTTTCAGAAAGCTGCGGATCAGGATTTCTTCGTTGGGCGGTAGTTGCCCAAATGATGGTTTTGTTCCGGAGCATAGTATAATCCTTGGGAGAGTTTTTGCAGCGTTCCCTCTTCCAATAGTATATCTAAATGGCGGTCAACGGACTTAGACCATCGGGTCAAATCACTTCGGCGGTACACCTTGCCCGTCTCCAAATGCTGTTTTAATTCATCCAGTTTCATCTGTTCCCCTCCGTAGATTGATACTATCACTCTTTATTGATAAATGCAAGAAGTTTCATTTAAAATTCATGCAAATTTACGATGATAATCTTTACTTATCAATGCTGTAAATTACAAAAATACACCAAAAAGGTAGTGAAGAATTCTTCTTTACCCTTGGAATTAGGCTGAGTGCTGATTTTCTCTGTCGGTCTTGTGTCTGGCGAACCACTCCAAGTTTCGTTCCAAGGTGAAGGTATTATCGTAGATGTCCCGATAATCTACCTTCAAACCGATACAGACAAGCTGTTTTCGGATCGGTTCGATTTCTTCCTGGTGAATAATTCTCGATGTTTTTCAAACACGACTAAATGGGTATTCGGCAAGATGACCTTTTTCACCGTGTCATTGAGCAATATATGCCAGTAGGATTTAGGATCTAAATTTAAACAATCACACATGGCACGATAGTGATGCCCTGGTTCATAAAGGTGAGCTTATCAATCATCATTCTAACAATCCATTATTTTGGATATGGATATAAAGACGCTTTTTTTGATCTCCCAAGTCAACCTGCCCCAGCGGTTTGAGTGATTTTTCGTTATGAATTCGTTGCAGATATAGTTGATAAAACGTGGCCAACAACGCTTAAGAAGGAAATACAGAGGGACAACAAAAACACACTCCATTTGCGCATCAAAAATCAGGAAAGAAAAAACACTCCCTGAATCATTCAGGAAAGTGTTTTGAGGCTTATATCATTTCGTAATCCCGTAGCAATTTCAAGCGTTCTCTGGCCTGAAGCTCATAGATTTGGGGAATAAAAGTATGGTAGAGACTGCATTGAGGGTCTTTGCCATTGACTCGGTAGATGGGACAGCCACTGGTACAAACAGACTTGTATTTGCATAAGGAACAGTCCTTCGACTTTGGCTGTAATGACTGCCCTGCTCAATCATGCCCACCGTGATCCAATCCTTCATCGAAAATGGAAAAAGAAGGTTGTGAACTATCCCCCGTATGAACGTGGCAATACTTCAATGTCCCGTCCACATGCATCGCCCCGCCCGAAAATCCCGACGCACAGGTTTTAACCCCAACGCATTAAGTTTCGAATCGCAGAACTGATGACGACGTGGAAAATGCTAACCCCTTTGGAATTTCCCCGCAACGATCGTATATATCCGACAGGTATTTTTCCAGTCGCTCCGCGTCAATGTCTTCTCCTTTAACAATCGAATAGCGGAACGGGATATCCAGCGCAATCAGGTAATGCGTCAAATCAGGCAACCCTTCCAAGTTTTGGTTAGTTACCACCGTATTGACTGATACGGACAAACCATCAGCCAATAATCGCCGAAGGTTTTCATCAACGATTTTGAAAGAACCAATACCATTCCGAAACGTCCGAGTGGCATCATGAGTGGCTTCCAAACCGTCCAAGGAAATGCCATAGCTGATGCCCTGCTCCTTAGAAAAAGTGATGATTTCATCCGTCAGGATGGTCAGATTGGTAATAAAAGCGATGTCCAGTTGGCAACCTAACACTTTTAACACTTCCTTGGCTTGAGGGATAAAGCTTTTCCAAGACTTGAACTGCGTCAATGATTCTCCTCCTGCCAACCGAAATTTGACGGAGAATTTTCTTGTTGACGGTTGAAACCAGTTTGTTGGGTTGTTGTTGGTTTTACCTCTTTCCGACATTCCCCTGTGGTGTTTAGCGTCGAGATATAGCAATAACTACAGGAGAGATTGCAGCGATTGGTGGTGTGAATCCAAAAGTTGAGTGAAATGGGGGTAGCAGGACGCTCGGGCTGACTGAAATCTGTATCAAATCGAACAATCTCAGTAGCTGACAACCTTTGCAGGAATGCTTCGAGTGTATCGGAGGAAATACCCAATCGATGGGCTAACGTTTTGGTATCGGTCTGACCGTCAACGGCAGCCAAGACGTTATATTGGCTCCTATTCAGAATCCGCAGAGAATTCGGATAGGCACAATTAACGACGTAGAAATGCTCCTCGTCAAGCGGACGTAAGAGCAGTTGAGGGGGAGTTGATGGGAATCATGGTCGTTTCGATTTGAGGGATCAGTATATCCGGTGCAATCGCAATCGGTGGCCGACGAGAATAAACGTATTCATCAGTGCCCATGCCTTGGGTCAAAACGGAAATATCATCGAAGAGAAGGTCATCATTTTCAGAGAGGGAAATCATGGTAAGTACAATTTAAGGTGAATGGATGATTTATTTTAAACGGTTCATCAGGATATAGACGGTACTGGGATGTAACGGCTCGTCCTGCGAAAAGTCGGGATTTTTCGTTTATTCAGTTCCTGAGAAACCGAACGCACGGACGTAATTCCCTTATTTTCTTGCCGTTTCAGCAGTGGGGTAGTTTCTGAGCAAATTCTTCGGCTGCTTTTTTATTGGCGATGGCAAGCATTGTTCCATTTTTCCCCAGGATCACCTCGTCTTTTGGCCGCACTCAGCGCATCTTTCGTGTTTTCGCTGATGCGCTGCCGTTGGTCTTCCGCCACAGCTGCCAGAATATGAATGGTGAATCGGTTGACGTGTGGATTATCCGTTACGACAATTTCCACATTCGATTTAACGATTCCTGCAATTTGCTCTACGTCCCGACCCAGTCGATCAAGCCTTGCTACTACCAATATTGCATTCATCTCCCTGCACAGTTCAAGTGCCTGCAGTAGGCCAACCCTGCATTTACGGGTTGATTTTACTTCCATGACTTCACGGATGAGCTCATATTCGCTGAGCTTACAGTAGTTTTTCACGGCGATTTGTTGTGCTTCCAGCCCCAGACCACTTTTTCCCTGTCGGTGCGTTGAAACCCGATAATACGCAACTGCCTGTTTCATAATCCGTTACAATCAATTCTGTCCGCAGGTTAACCATCGTTTATATTTGAACAGATTTGTTTTAAAACCCGTTAGTCGTGCTGAGAAGAGATTAAAATACAGGAAAACGTTGCGAAAGAGGAGGAAGCTAAAAAAGAAGAGTTTTGTCTATGGGTAAACGATGGTTTACTCATAGACAAATTTTGGAGAAGGAATATTTTTGAAGCCTGTTTATTTGTTTTTAACAGCAGATAAAACTGCACAGTACAGAAGCCAAAGTGAGATATAACGGGGAGTAGGCATCACTTACCCATAGGTAGATCAACATGTGCAGACTCATCCCGCAGGAACTCCGCGAAAAAATGATTGAGAATGCACGGACGTAATGAAAGAACGTGGTGATGACCATCCTCCACCGTAAAACTATTTTCCATTGCCAGCAATGCCACTTGGCTATTAAGCGAATTGAACCCCTTCGATCCTACTATTGCCTATGGATTATGTGATTTGGGCATGGGTTTCCCTGAATTAGGCTATGTATCCTTGCAAGAGCTTGAAAGCATTCAGCACCCTTCTCTTCCCATTCGTTTGATTGTACGGGACGAGCATTTTGATGCGGAATACCTGATGAGTGTCTATGCAGAAGCGGCACGTCAGCATCAGGGTATCACTGAGAATCCAGCGCATTTGCAGCGGGCGCATCAAAAATTGGTCAATGAGCAAGGAAAATCCAAGTCGAAGGCTCCATCGTTCCAGTTCCAATAGTTATAAAAAGGGATACCTAAAATGAGGCAGAATTTACTTGAGTAAAAAGTAGCAGTATAAAGTGATAAGCCATAAAAAAGGGGATGCCTCTTCAACAACCCCTTCTTGATTTTTTCTAAAAACTTACACAAGCTTTCCCGAACTCAACACATCATAGAAATAAATTCCTGTACAACCTGCATCTATAATTGCCTTGCGTAATTTTGCACTTACGATGGTTCGATTTGAATAAGACTTAAAATAAGTAAAAATATGTCTGTCTCCAATTTTTTGGATATCGTACATGGCTTTAGTTATGATTTTTCTTTTTATATCCGCATAGCGGGTTTTCTCATAATCAAGCACATCGGGTTCAATGCCAAAGTGCAGAATGAAGTACTCACGAATTTCGGTTGAGTCCTCTGATTGGATTTTAATAGGTATCCATTTTGGAGCATCAATATCGGTTAAAAAACCATCAATAATGGTATGTAGTTTAAGGGAATAAATCCGTAATGAGCTTCCTGGTAATAAATCCGTAAAAACCCCATCTTCAAGGGGGAATACCATACTGGAAACATTAGTGGTCATTTCACGTCCATCATCTGCCCAAAACATATTCATTGTTTTTGGGAATTTTACGTAGCCAGCAGAGCTTTTCTTTTCATCTGGCTCAAAATTCATGTAATAATATTTTTGCGATTTCATAATTCTTACCTATAGTGGTTTTTACGTAGCATATTGGGGTTATCTCGTACAGGATCTATAACATACTTATAATACTTTTTCAAAAAAGCTTGTTTGTTATTCCCCGCCTCCGTAGCTGCTCTACGCATTCCTGATAACACAAAATCATGATAATAATTTGGATGCCGACCCAGATGGTGCATCTTTACTTTGTTCCAACTGGCATCCAAATCCAAGCCATATTGGGAAGTAATTGCTTCAAAATCTTTGGTAAATGTTTTATTTTTATTGGATGCAAAGTGGTGTAATTGCTTTGGCCACTCAAGGTACTTGAAATATTTCAAAACCTCGGCAAAAGCCACCATGTATAACAAACTGGTCGAGGCTTCTTTTGCCATTCCTCTTGAAGAGTACAAGCTTGCATTTATTAAATCAAAACCTTCCCCTAACAGTGGTACAGAACCCAGCATATCCATTGTACCGTGTACACCTCCCCATGCTACATCGCTGCTGGATGCCCCAATATACATCCGGCCTTTGCGGTACCAGTATTGATCATAGCCAACGCCAAAAAAGTCTTTGGTTTGCTCTTCAAAGAAATTCAAATAGCCATTGGTGTACGAAATATCATAATGCGCATTCGCTCCCTGCGGAGTTTTGGCGTATAATTGCGTTAAACCACGTTGTAAATCAGGATTTTTTCTTGATTCTTCCAATAATCCATTCTTTTTCATCCACTCCTCCCCTGGAGTCAGATAGGTATCAGGCCATCTGCCATCAGGATCAAAAAAGGTGTTTGGGTTATTGAAAAATCCTACATATGTAGATATTTCATGGCCTAAATCTGCCAGTGGATCATTTTGCGTCCAACGGCCAATGGTTCTGTCCAAATGCCTAAACCCAAAGTCATATCAACCCAGAGATTCTTCAATCTCTTTTCCGTTGAAAGTAAACTTGTTGCTTTGGCTACTATTTGTATAATCCAACCCTCTGAGTGGAATTCCAAAATCAGCATATGCGTTTATTTGGGTAATCACAGGAGGTGGATATACCCCACTGACCGCACTTCCTAAACTATCTCGAAACGCTAACCGTAAGTTGCCCAAATGGTCTAAATAATTAAATTCTAACAGCCAATTGCCTCCATTGGGTACGGCACGGCCTTCTCCATGAACCAACTGGTAGATTTGGTTACTCACCAAAATCATCTCTCCTACATAATCCGTCGTCGTGCCATTGACTGTTTTACGGAGTTTGCCACCTGCTCCGTCATACCATGTTTGGAGAGTTCCGCTGGCCGTCGTGACTTGGGTGGTCAGTTCTAAATAATTGTAGGAGATGTCGACAGTCATTGCTTTGTTCAAATCCTTTTTCAAACTGCCGTTAGGCCAATACTCATAATCATTGCTGCCGGTATTTCCATCTCTAAAGTCACCTACGTCTGTGTTGTCGGTGATGGCATCGGTCACGCTAAGGAGCTTGTTGCTGTTGGCGGCGTAAGTATAAGTCAATTGGTCGATGCTGCCGTAGGTAGTTGGTGGCCTTAGTCCTTGTCGGTGTAGATGAGTGATATTACCATTGCGGTCGTAGCTAATGCCTTGCGTACGGTAGTTTTCATTGCCCGCACCCGCGTAAGTAGTGTAGGTGAGGCGGTTGGCTAAATCGTAGCGATAGGTATAGCTTCGTACTTGTTGGTCTCTTTTGGTAACCCACGTTTGCTTGCGGATGTTGCCGTCAAAGTAAGCTCCATCGGTTTCATACTCCAGCTGATAACCAAATAAATCATTCTCGCTGTGATTGAGTGAACCGCCATTAATTCCTGTCAGCCAATTCCGAATGTGGTAGCTGTACTGAATGGTTTGCAATCCCTGTACCGTTCCCGCTCCTGCCACTGCTCCAATCTGAGCCAAATAGGTGTTACTGCCTGTCGCGGTCGTATTGAAACCCGGGTCCAACAAAATCCATTGAGAGGCGATGTCAGTGGTATTGGCAGGGGGCGGAGTGGCTCGGGTAATGGTAAGCGGGTTGTCTCCGAGTTTTTGATAAGTTCGATCGGGGCGCAATTTCTTTTCAATCAATCGCCCTACGGCATCATAGTTGTAATTGGCTACTTCTACACGAGTGTTGTCAATGCTGTGAAAATACTTCTTTTTCCTGCCCACGTGGTCATACTCATACTCGTGCAAAATGACTAAGTCACTTGCTCCCGTACGGCGATAGGTAGTTCGTTGTTTGGTCACTTCTCCCGGAAAAGTGTAATCGAAATCAGTACGGTCTATTCCGTATACCGGCCCAGCTCCTAAATGATTTTGTCGGTGTTGCTGCACCACACGGTCTTTATAATCATAATAGGTAGCCGAATAGAGCCAACCATTGGTGATCGGATTGCGAACCCTGCCACCCGTAGCCAAACCCGTTGCACTGAAATGAGGAGCGAGATAGCCTCCTGAATAGGTATATCCGCTTGGTAATGAAGCGTAGTTGTCGTAGTAGGTTTCGGTTTGCAAATCATTGGCTGCCAAAGTGATGGGAAAACTTTGAGGGCCTCCAACGGTGGTTTCGTAGGGTATAGTTACTCCATCAAACAGCGTTTGCAGTGCGTCGCGGGAATTCGCATTGATGGTTTCACCCGTTTGAACCACCCGCCCCAGAAAATCATATTTGGTAAATGTCCAACGTTTATCCGTACCTTCACGTTGGCGGGCATTTTGCCGCAATACAGGCCGATCCAACACATCATAGACAATGTATTCCCAATCTGCTCCGGGTATATGTTTTTCGATGACCCGTCCTCGACGGTCATATTTATAACCGTACAATCCTTCGGCAAAATCACCGCTGCTTTCGGTGAAAGTGGTCAGACTTGGTTGGGCTTTGGGAGGCAACACGTAACGAAGTCTTCCCAAATCATCATAGACATAGCTTGTGATAAGGTAATTGCCTCCCGTCGTATCAGGTGTCCAACGCTCTACCACCTGACCGTTTTTGTCAGTAAATTCGACCGTGTTTAATCCCCGCTCGTTAGTCGTCGTTTTTTTGAAAAGTGTGGCATTAGTATAAAAATTACCCGAACTGCTCGCTCCTGTACTCGTCACTTCATATTTTCGTACTTCACTGCCCGCCGTGCCGTAGTTCATCAATACCGCCTTGTCGGCGGTACGCCATGTCTGTCCCGGGCCATAGGCTTTGGTCGCCCGTTTGAGCGGAGAATTATCAAACAAACTGTTCTCCGAATAAGGCGCCGTATCACCGTGTACCGTGGTGGGCAAGGCAGCCAAGCCACCACTGCCCGCATTGGAAAAAGCCACGTAAGTACGTTTGGGGCGGCCTACCACATCGTAGGTCTGTGCATTAACCACGATGTCACTGCTACCATTCGGCCCCGCTTCTTTTCCCACATTTTGTAAAGCCCGTCCCAACCCATCCACATAACCGATGGTTGTTTGCAGGTTGGCAATGCCGCTGGGCAGCGAGCTACTTGCCATACGGGGAGTGAATTCGGTCACGGAATTAATCGGCGTGGAAGGATACGAAAAATACTGATAGTCGTATTCTTTGACCAAATCGGTGGCATGGTCTTTGATCTGATACAACCTTCCTAAACCGTCGTAAAGAAAATTCGTGTTCAATCCACGCGGGTTTTGGATTTGCGTTGGACCAAACAGCGCATCGTGGGTATAATAAGTCGTTTGCGAGTGTCCTATGCCAAAACTTTCAGTACGGCTTTCCAACAATCGTTTGGTAGTATAAGTATAGCGAGTGGGGGTTCCTTTTTCGGCACTTTCGGTTTCCAACAACCCCTTGCTTCCGCTCGAAGTATAGTAGGTAAAATTCATCCGTGTTTCGTACTGACTACCGGCGTAGGTGAGCGTTCCACCACTTACACTCACGGGGGTAATACTTACTGCATCAGGCACTTTCAGGCTGTAGTGGGTAATAGGCTTAACCACCTGAATATCGCTATTAATCACCCCAAAACGGGTATAACTGCCCGCAATGGCTTTTTTCTGAGCTTCGCTCTCTGTTGCTTTTTTGATAAAGGTCAACTGCTCGACAGGTACGTTCATGTTGTACTGACGCATCAACAACAGCGGATAGGCATCCCCCGTAAAGGGGTCGGTTTCATTCGTAATCAAATCCCGCACAAAACGTGTTTCACTGATAAGCATGTCCCCTCGACTTGTCTGCCGTTCTGTACGAATGGCTTGCTCGTGTTGGTTTCCATAGGTATAGATCGTTGCATCGGTCAGTTCTCCTGACCCGTCCAGGTTATAATGGTACTCCGTTTTTTTTAGTAACAATTGACGCACCGTTTGGCGGTCGTAGGGTTTAAAAAAGACCGTTGTGCGAACAGGATCGCAGCCTTGCCCTACACACTCTTCACAGGTTTCGGCCACAAACTTGATGGCGGGTGCAGTAGTGACCTCCACCGCTTGAAGTGGGTTGTATTCATAGACAGTTTTCCGCTGAATCTGATTGGATTCGTTGTAATGCTCTTCTGTGTCCAATGTCCCATTGGCGACATAGTACAAGGCTCGGTCAGCCACCACAGGGAAGGTATTGATTTGAGCGTACAACTCGGTGTACTGCTCCAAGTTGTATTTATACAATGAGTAGCCACTGCCCAGGTGGTTGACCCTGACCTCTTGGTAACCAATGGCTCCGCCTGACAAAGCCGCCAGTTCACCAAAAAGGTGCGAGCCTACGATTACTTTATTCAGCAGGCAATCAAAGTTAATCGAGTTCAGTACCCCCGATCCCTGACGGGGACAACCTTGTTGCCCATTCTGGGGTTGAATGTAGGTATCCCAACCACTCGGCACCGCTGAGGGAACTTGTTGGGTATAAAGATGCTGAAAAGGTTCGAGAGGCGAACTGTACTCAAAGGTTCGTACCACACTGTCGGTAGGAGAAAAATACTCGGCCATGCGCTGTACCCGCAAGCCCCCCTTGCCTGTATGCGCTTCCATCGCAAAACGAGTGAAGCCCCCCGTGGGATAGGTGATTTGGTATAAATGGCCTCGTTTTTGCAGGGTTGCATCGGCACTGCGGTCACTGATGATGAATGTACTTTGAGCTTCAGCGGAGGGAATCAAACTGTTGTTGTTAGATTCTGCGTTGAAATAGCCCCAATGGTCACGCTGGTAGGACAAACGACGGGGCAAATTTCCACCCGCATAGCTAAAGGTGTAGGCAGGTTTGCTCAAAGAAAGGTCGCAACTGAACTCCTGTACCGATAACAGACGCAGGCGTTTGAAATCACTTTGGTCGCTCGTTCCGCTGGCTGGCAAATCGCCGCTGCCGGCGGCGGGGCTTTGCCAATAATCATAACTGAGTTTATAGCGAAGGCAGGAAGTTTGATTTTGCGCTTTTACCTCAATCTCATCCAACCGTTTGGCATTACTTAGCGTGGTATGAATATCGGTTCGTAAGTTATCTGCATGAAAAAGTACCTGCGTTGAGGAAGAATAAATTTGGCTTAATCGTTTGGCCTCAATTTGGGTGGTGGTAACTCGTTTATCGGTGGTTAGCCCTTCGTATGGCAAAACATTTCTGATAAACTTTTCACTGCTCAGGGCATGGGTATTAACGGTTTCAGCTTCATATTCCAAGTAAATATTGCGCTGATGGTCGGCACTTTCCACACGGGTCAAGTGCCAGGTAGAACGTAATTTAGTGCCAGTGGTCACCAGTTGGTCACTGCCTACGGCAGAACGGGAAATATCATAAGCGTTGTTTTCTCCAAAATGGTAACGCATACCATCAGGGGTAACGAGCGTCCACGTATTGAATTGTTTGTTGGCATTATCAAAATTGACCACGATTTTGACATCTTGTTGCGGAATGAGGTGTACCTGCCGCTGGTTATCAAAGTAAAACTTCCCTGTATAGCCCGCCACGTTGAAGGTAAACAGATCAGGCTCAGTGTCTTTGAGACCCAATGCAGCCCCTAAAAAGGTATCGCCCAAGAGCAGGCTTTGGGTTGGAGGAGTTGCCATTTCTATTGGGGTACACACCAAGAAAGGCTGAAAGGCAGAAAATCCCCCATCGGCATAATAGCCTGTATAGGTATTATAATTAGAAGTCGTGGGGACTTGACCTTTTTGGCCTGCGTGGGTGGGATCCTCATAACTCTCATCAGGCCCTCCCATCACCTGACGGTTAATCACCCCACCCGCACTGAGCGTCCAGTTCAACCCGACCCAACTTGCCACTTCTTCTACTTTCACCCCCGAAGCATGGTATTGTAGTGTAACGGGCAACTGCAATTCGGCTTCCCTGACGGTGGTAATCGGAATGCTGATTTGAGGCAAACCGTTATTGTAGTTCACGGGAATGTCAGCAAACTTACCCAAACTCGCCGCCGTAGGGGATACGACCGACAGAATGCCCTCGGAGCCTCCTACTCCCATCCGTGCATTCGCCGCTCCCTCTACAATTTGTGCTTCATAACTTGCTCCACCTTCCACAACAAAACCCGCTTCGATGTTGATTTCCAAACAGGCTACATCCAAGGTATTGAGCGTACTGTAAATCGTATCCCCCCGATTGATGACATCCGCCGAGCATTGCAGCGTATCGGGATCCATCCTAAAATGTGCAGGCGTAGCCCACACCTGAGTTGCGGTGCCTAAAAGAAGTAATAGATAAAACAATCTTTTCATCGGATAACGTAGTTAGGTGCGCTAAAACGAAGATTATTTCCTGCGGGAGCTTGATTGGTAAATTTGGTGCGGTGATGAAACAGATTAAAACCATTGCTGTAATCGGTTCCTGTGGCTGTTTTGATGAAATCACTGCGGCGGTAGAAAATGGAATTGCTCAACTCCAAATGCCCTGCAGTGGCACTCAATTCCCCCTCAAAAACCGCTTGTTCCAATTGCAATGTAGCGGCTTGGGGTAAGGCAACCGTTTGAGGGGTATCAGAATCCCGTTGATTGAAGCGAAAAAACTTGATTTTCCCACCTAAAAAACCTGTCGTCAAAAGCAGCTTTCCTGCTTCCAGTTCGGTGACATCCCCTGCAAAACCCAGTTGAATTCCACTACTGGCCAGCGCGTCGGATGTTGACTCTAACCTAATGTTTCCCTTGAATCGGTGTTTCTCTCCATGTGCCATGTACAATTGGCTGTTGCTGCCTCGTCCGTGGATGAACTTCACCTCGGCATTAAACCCATCCGCCTCCTGCGTCCCCCACGTCCAGGATGTTCCGCTGTGGTTGGTTACTGTCAATGTATTCGCAAATACATTTCCTCCCCGTTGTACGCCACCGCCATTCCAGGTGGCATTCATGCTTAGGTTGGGGCCTGTGCGTTCAACAGATACCGTGCCGTTATAGGTTCCCCCGTTGAGTTCAATGTAATCAGCCCGTAATTGGGTATTGGCCGTAAAAAGTGCATCGGTATCGGTTTGAATGGCTGTCTGTACGCTGCTGTGGGTACTGCCATCGCCCAAAAGTAAGGTCAGTGGGGTAGTGCTTTCATACTGTAATCCTCCCAATAAAATGGACCCGCTGCTGAAACCCAATCCACCTACTTGGATTGTAGCGGGATGGGATAGCACCACATCCGTCGTGCCGAAGCGGTAAGTACCTCCTTCGGAATTGAGATGAAGTGTACCTTTCAACAAAACAGTACCCCCAAAATGAATCTCACTTGCTTTGGTGTACAGCGTCGCCGATTGCTGCAATTCGGCCTTCCAAATCCGAATAAAACTGCCTGAACCCGTAGCGTTGTCGGTCAGAGTCACGTTTCCTTTAAAGAGTAAACTTCCTGCGGTCGTCCCTTCGGCAAAGTAATTGGGGGAATTGGCGTTATTGATGTAGGTAAAGGTTTGTTCAAAAGTGGTTGGCGGATCGGCGGAATCGGCATAACCTGCCAGATTCAAGCCGCCACTGCCGTTATTGGTGATGGTGACAGTTCCATAGTAGGTATCAGGATTGTAGGCCGCTACCTGAAAGGGTGTACCCAATGTTGGATTAACCGTCAGCGTCAAATTGTTTTGAAATACATTATTGCCCTGCATAATACCTGTGTCAAAAATCAGACTGATATTTCCCTGAACATTACTATTAACGAATACGCCGATGGCACTTCCTTGGATGGTGCCACCATTCGAGACAATCGGCGAATTGTAATTGACCAACGTGCTGGAGAGGGTCAGGGTATTTGCCCCGATATTAATACCTGCCCCAAAATCCAGATGGAGATAACTAATGGTGGTATTGGCCGATAAGACGGGTTGTGTAGAGGAAGCGGGAATTTTGACGACACTGGTGGTAGTAGGAACACTGCCTTCCACCCAGTTAGCTGCGGTATTCCACGCGCTGCTGCTCGGGGAGGCTTTCCAGGTATGGGTGACGCTTTGGGGGAAAGCCACTGTCGATGTGACCAAAACAAGCAGAAGCAAAAAATGTCGGACTATCGCTATCATACTGATGAGTTGAATGGTGTGACTTACAGGGACTTGATGAATACATTTCCGTTACGAACACGAATCACAATCTCGCGTTTGCTCTGTCCGTCGTTACGATTACCAATGGCCTGACGACGGTGGTAGGCTTTGGCCAGTAGGGTTCCCTTTTGCGAAGTGATGTCTTCCAGTCGGGGTTTACCCAAATCCAGAAATGATTCAATGACAAAAATCTGCTTAAAATCGCGGGTTTGGGCTACGTCCAAGGTCAGAAAACCCGAGATTTCTTTGGGTAATAGCAAGGTTACATCGCCTTCTTGGGCTTCCAACCAAATCGGTTCTGTATCGGAGGTTGATTTAGGCAGGGTTTGCACAAAAACCGACCCTTGGGCAGTGATGACCTGTAACTTCCCTGCCACACCTTCCAAACGGATATTTCCTTTTTGGGTGATAAGGGCTTCCACGCCTAACGGTGCTTTTTGTACGTTGATGCTGCCTTGCCCCGTTTGAAAGTTGATTGCACCCGAAGCACCCACCGCGTCAATAGTCCCTTCCCGCAATCCATAGGTGAAGGTTTCTTTTTGCTTTTTATTCAGAAATTCTTCGCTGAATTTTACCAACACATTTCCTTCTTTGGTGAGAGGGGTGCAAACGCCATCCACATCCGACAGTTGAATGTTTCCTGATTGGGTGACTAATTCACCTGTCAGGGTGCTTTTAGCGGCGTCAATGTCTCCTTTCTGGGTATAAAGTCGTACGTTTGCATTTACTTGTTTGAGGATAAGTTGCCCTGTCTGAATAGTGGCTTCAACTTTCCCCGTCACATTCGTCAAGGTGAGATTGCCTTTGAGCAGTTCTACTTGAGCTCCGTAGTTAGGTGGCAGGACCATTGTCAGGGGAGCGAGTTGTTTGTTTCGGCCTTCCTTGAGGGTGAGAATTTTGAGACCTGTTTCCTCTTCCCATTGCTGTAAAACTCCTTGGGCTATTTTTTTGGAAGCATCGGTCAATCCTTTTTCCTTAAAGGTGGCATCGGTGGTGAGGGTAACATCCCCCAAAGTGAAAAGTTGCGCCTCCAATAACAGGCGTTTCTCTTGGCCAAAGAGCAGGCAATGGTTGAATAGAAAGCACAAGGATAGAAATAGGTGTTTCATATAACTGTGTGGCAGATAACAAACACGCGTGGAAAATTCATAACGTTGTTGCACCAACAAACAGATGCAAAAGCTTAAAGAAAACTAAGGTAAGGAAAGGCTTTATTACTGCCAAGAAATACCCAATAAAATCACTAAAAAAATTATCTAATGGTAAGAATATATTATCTATGGATCAATAGATGAAAAGATATTGCCAAAATATTGTATGGATGTGATCAAAAATTGAAGGCTTTTCACACAAAGCGGTGGCCCTTGCTTGTAAATGAAATTGTTTTGAAAACAAATCGTAGTTGTATTTGATAAAAGCAAACTGATGCCGACTTAGTAGTTAATGTGTCGAAAGTCTGACCTGATAATTTCTGTGCAAATCCTGTGCAAATAAAAAAGCACTTACAAGTTTTATCTCGTAAGTGCTTGATTTTGAGGCTCCCGAAGCTGGACTCGAACCAGCGACCCTCTGATTAACAGTCAGATGCTCTAACCGGCTGAGCTATTCGGGACTGTTTTCCATTGTCGTTTCCGATTTTGGTGGTGCAAAAGTAGGGTTTTAAAGAATTACAAGCAAGAATTTTTTTAGAAAATTTCGCTCATAAATTTATTTATAGAACGCTTATTGGTCCTTTTCACTTGAAATCAGACTTTTATACTCGTTCTAAGATTAACTCTTTAATTCGTTGGGCGTCTCCTTTGGTAAAATTATTAATGACAATTTCGGGTCTGGCACGTGGAATGACTCGAATTGTGGCAAAAAATATTCCGCTATCAATCTCTACGCCCGAAATATCGCTGTAAAAAACAAACTGCTCGGTACCGCCGATAAGTTTTTTCATTTTAAAACTAACTCCTTTTTCGCTTAATAAAACTTCGTCTTGGCGAATAGGGTCTTTGAGGGGACTGGAAGTGAATTTTTCGTTCATGCTAAATTTAACTTGGTGAAAATAATGGATTACCCTATGGGTACATAGACTATTTTTTTAGTTTCAAAAAACTCTTCTTCAAAGAATTCGTGCAGTTCAAAGATACGGTATTTACGCTTGAGCTCGGCCATCTCTTCGTCCAGATCGCCTCCTTTAAGTGCTAAAATGCCGTTGCCTAAGGGATGCACGTGGTTTCGGCTAATTTTGTTGTGTACCCAGCTGTATAGGGGAGTAATACGTGCTACGGCACGAGTTACTACAAAATCGTAATCGCCATCGGCTTGCTCGGCACGACAGTGTTCAGCCCGCACATTAGAGAGATTTAATGCTTTTGCTACTTCCTCCACGACCTTAATTTTTTTGCCAATGCTATCCACCAAATGGAATTCAGCTTCAGGAAACATAATGGCCAGAGGAATTCCAGGGAAGCCCCCTCCTGTGCCTACATCCAAAATACTGGCAAATTCTCGAAACTGTACAATCTTGGCGATGCTTAGGGAGTGGAGGACGTGCCGTTCATAAAGATTCTCGACATCTTGTCTTGATATCACATTGATTTGAGCGTTCCAATAAGCATATAATTCGCCCAACTGCCCAAACTTATCCAGCTGTTGCGGGGTTAATGTCGGAAAATATTTTTTTATAATCTCCATCGTATTTATCTCCATCTTACTTTTTTTCGACGATTCGTCCACATGACAAACGACATACTAACGTAGTAAATAAACAAAACGAAATCCATAAACGGGATAACAAACCACCCAACCGACTTATAGAGTTTACGGGAGGCGATTCCCAGTACAATCCATTGAATTAGAAGACGTACTCCAAATAGCCCGCTTACCAGTATAAAGTATCCCAATTGGTCTGGATAAACCATGCTACACCAAACCGCCAGTCCCAAAAATAGCGACCATGCCAATACATGTGTACCAGATAACAATACCAACCTAAGCTTATTAGTGATTTTATAGTGCTTACTGACTGATAAGTGACGTTTTTTTTGCTGATACCAACCGCGCCAAGTTGTTTTAGGAATGGAGACCATGAAAGTGTCAGGGTCAGTACAAACGGCGGTATTGTTACTATTTGCAATTTCACTCATCAACAAATCATCGTCCCCGCCCATTATACGTAGGTGAGTATAAAATCCTTTATTCTGTAAAAATAATGATTTATGATACATAAGGTTGCGCCCAACGCCCATGTAAGGCTTTCCCGCTAAGGCCAAAGAAAGGTATTGGACTGCCACGTAAAATGTCTCGAAGCGAATCAAACGATTAAGAAATCCTGAATGTTTTTCGTAGGGAGAGAATCCAAGCACAATTTGCGTCTCATCGTTGAGATGAGTAGCCATCCCTTTTATCCATTGGTCGGTGGTAGGGCGGCAATCAGCATCGGTTAACAAAATAACCTCATACTTAGCATTTCTGACTGCGGTGGTGATGGCGTATTTTTTGGGAGTTACATGTTCATACTCGTGTTCTATGTGTAAAAATCGTACTTTGTCCCATTCTTTGGCTTCAGTATCGGAAAATTCTTCAGTTCCGTCCCAAGAGCGGTCATTCATTACTATTACTTCGTATTTGGGGTAGTCTTGCTCGTTGAGCATTGGTAAAAGTTCACGCAGATTTTCTAACTCATTGTGGGCACATACTACGACTGTTACGGCTGGGTAATTCGTTGGTTCTTTGGGGTTACGTTTAAAAAGTAATCGCGTAAAGACGAATAAAATGTAGTACAATTGTACTAAAGTTACGAAAGTGAGTAGTCCCAGTAAAATAGTAAGGACAGGATGTGAAAGCCAATTAGTAAAATAAAGTATATCCATGCAACAATAAAAAGTTCGCAAATATAAGGGGGGATTTTGGGATACGGAACGTTAGAAGCTGGATAAACTGGTGAAGCTCATTATTTTTGCAACCAAATTCAAGGCAAAGCACTCCCAACAGTATTTATCAATTTATTTTTAATGACTTTTGATTTAGTTGCCCAAGACCCTGCTACTAAAGCCCGTGCAGGGGTAATTCATACTGACCACGGTACGATTGAGACGCCTATTTTTATGCCTGTTGGCACAGCAGGTACGGTCAAGGCGGTACACCAACGAGAGTTAAAAGAAGACATAAAGGCGCAAATTATTTTGGGCAATACCTATCATTTGTATTTGCGGCCAGGGTTGGATATTTTAGAAAAAGCGGGTGGTTTACATAATTTCAATGGCTGGGAGAAACCTATTTTAACCGATAGTGGCGGGTATCAAGTATATTCTTTGGCAGGAACGGGAAGGAAGATTACGGAAGAAGGGGTAAAGTTTAAATCCCACATTGATGGTTCTACCCATTTTTTTACTCCCGAAAATGTTATGGATATTCAGCGTCGTATTGGTGCTGACATCATCATGGCCTTTGATGAGTGTACTCCTTATCCTTGCGACTTTTCCTATGCGCGTCAGTCTATGGAAATGACGCACCGTTGGCTAAAACGTTGCTGCGACCGATTCGATACTACTGAATCGCTATATGGATACCATCAAACCCTATTCCCAATTGTACAAGGCAGTACTTACAAAGACCTAAGACGACAGTCGGCAGAAGTAGTAGCCAGCATGGGGAGACAGGGAAATGCCATTGGAGGACTTTCGGTAGGAGAACCCGCGGAAGATATGTACGAAATGACGGAATTGGTATGTGATATACTTCCTGCTGATAAACCCCGTTATTTAATGGGTGTAGGAACTCCCGAAAATATTTTAGAAAGTATAGCGTTAGGGATAGACATGTTTGATTGCGTACTTCCCACCCGTAATGCTCGCCATGGAATTTTATACACAACTCAGGGCGTAATCAATATTCGTAACGAGAAATGGAAAGATGACCTCAGTCCAATTGATGAAAATTTGGGTGGGTATGTAAGTACATCTTATTCTAAAGCATATTTAAGGCACTTAATAAAATCGGAGGAGATATTGGGTGCACAGATAGCAAGTGTTCATAATTTAACATTTTATTTGTGGCTTGTCGGTCAGGCGCGTAATGAAATACTATTAGGTACGTTCGCCCAATGGAAGGTTGAGATTTTGAAAAAAATTACGCAACGGCTTTGAAAGTTGGCAGAAAAGAATTTTCTTTAGAGAGTCAAAACATTTTTGAAATAAAAATTGAATCCCTACTTTTGTTGGCGAATCTGGTCAGGAAAGACTATTTTTGCAATATGTGGAAGTTATAGATAATGTGAAATGTATCCCCCTTATTCAACATTACCAAAAAGGTTTATTATGAAAAAAGTATTTCTGCTTATCACGTTCTTATTGTTAGGGTCATGCTTGCTTGAAACACGAGCACAGTATAATCCGAAAGCTCCTTACGAAGGTCCTTACAAGATGAACACATGGTCTGTAAGTGCGTATGTAGGTCCAAGTCAGTTCTATGGTGACTTGCGTGAGTATGATTTTTGGCCAGTTACTGGAGAAAACTTTGATACTCGTTCGGAGCGCGGTACAATGCACGTTGGGCTTTCACTCGGAAAGCAGCTTACTTACCTTTTTGGGGCAAGATTAGATGTAGGAGGTGGTAATCTAAAAGGAATGAAGCGTCGCATTTATTTTTCTTATTTTAACGCCAATTATTTTCAGGCTGATATTGCGGGTACTGTTAATCTCAAAGGCCTTCTTTTTGGGCCTACCAAGATGAAACGCTGGAAAATGGACGTTTACGGTGGGGCAGGTCAAATCTGGTTTAGATCTACGGCCTATTCATTGGGTTCTGGCCGTTTACAACGCCGCTCGGACGATTCGCCAACTTTGCGTAACAATACCACTGAGCTTAATAAGAAAGCGTCGTCTTATACCCAAGAATGGGTAATTCCAGTTGGTTTTAGTACTTCTTACGAGTTGACTAAGAACTTAGACTTAGGCTTAGATTTCCGCTTGAACAATGTCAATACGGAAAAATTGGACGCTACCGTAGGAGGGGATCCATCAGCCATTTACGATGGACCGAGTGGCGGACGCCTGTTTGAAGCAAGTGATGCCAACAACTTGTTGGGTACTCCCAAAGGTAACTCAGCCCTTGACAAATACGGCTTCTTCGCGGTAAGTTTGACCTATAAATTAGGTAAAAATCCACTCCGTGTGGAAAAGAAAAATGGCAAGTGGGCGTATGATTTCAACGCACTTGATGCTGGGAAAGGATTTTATCACTTGCGTTATACTGATCCTAAATTGCTCGTAAAACCACCTAAGATTCTTTCTTTGGCCGAAATTGACTCTATTGCTAAGGCCAACAAACCTAAGGATATTGACCCACGTTTATTGATTGATACCGATAATGATGGTGTGTCTGACTACTTTGATAAAGAGCCTAACACGCCAGCGGGAAGTATTGTAACGGGTGCTGGTCAGAAAATAGACTTTGACAAGTACGTGAAAGATGCTCTTCCAGGTATGGCATGTTCTGAGATATTTGCAAACGTATTGTTTGATACCGACAAAGCGATTATCAAACCTGAGTTCTATGACTTATTGAATAAAGTCGTAGAGTTGATGAACAAAACGCAGTGCCGCCTTCAAATGGCTGGTCATGCTGACCGTCGCGCTTCCGATCGTTACAATGTAGCTTTGTCTGAGCGTCGCGTAAATGCGGTGAAACAGTACCTCACACAAGCAGGTTTGAAAGATCCAAATCGTATCGTAGTAGATGCTTACGGTTCATTTAAACCAATCGCTGACAACGGAACCGTAGAAGGTTTGAAGAAAAACCGTCGTGTTGAATTGAAACTGATGCCTTAGTTGATAAAATTTGAATAATCTGTGAGGGCCTTGGCATCAAATGTCAAGGCCCTTGCATTTGGTACTGACCCAACTACTGTGCTATATTTGCGGCCTGATTAACCAATAAAATGTACAAACAGCTTCTCAAAAAAGAAAATCAGATAGCAGTTATCGGTTTAGGCTACGTAGGGCTACCTATTGCATTAGAATTTGCTAAGTATTTTCGTGTCATTGGTTTTGATGTTAATCAAGAACGGGTGGCGATGATGCAGCGTAGTGAAGACCCCTCTCAAGAACTTGATTCGTCTGTTTTCGAGGGAAAAGACATTTCTTTCACTGCTAATCCTGATGATTTGCGACAAGCTCATTTCTTTGTAGTGGCCGTTCCAACTCCCGTTGATGATTATAAAGTACCCGACCTAAAACCATTGATTAAAGCTTCTCATACGATTGGAAAAGTACTTAAAAAGGGTGATTACGTCATTTATGAGTCAACGGTTTATCCTGGCTGTACTGAAGAAGATTGTTTGCCAATATTAGAAAAAGAATCAGGACTAAAATTGGGGCATGATTTTAAAATAGGCTATTCGCCCGAACGTATTAACCCAGGCGATAAAGAACGTACGATTGATAAAATCTTAAAAATTGTATCTGGAAGTGATGCTGAAGCGTTGGAGGAAATTGCCCAAGTTTATGGTCAAATTATTACCGCTGGTATCTATAAAGCCCCTACCATCAAGGTAGCGGAGGCGGCCAAGGTCATTGAAAATACCCAACGTGACCTGAACATTTCGCTCATGAATGAGCTGGCTATTATCTTTGACCGAATGGGCATTGATACCAAGGATGTCATCGAAGCCGCGGGTACTAAATGGAATTTTATTAAACTCTACCCGGGATTGGTAGGGGGACATTGCATAGGAGTTGACCCTTATTATTTGCTGTACAAAGCCAAAAAATTGGGGTATGACCCACAGGTTATTCACAGTGGACGGCGTATCAATGATGGAATGCCTGCTTTTATTGCTAAGCGATTGGTTCAGATGCTGATTCAAAAAAGCAAAAGCCCCCAAAATGCGAAAGTGTTGGTGATGGGAATTACGTTTAAGGAGAATGTATCCGATATTCGTAATTCAAAAGTGGCCGATTTGGTGAAGGAATTGATGAGTTTTTCTATCAATGTCCACATCGTTGATCCATACGCGTCTCCCAACGAAGTAGCCCATGAGTACGGTCTAACACTCATAGATAAGCCCTCTAAGGATTATGATGCGGTGATTGTATCCGTTGGACATGATGAATACAAATTGCTGGATATTAGCTATTTTTCTTCGATTATGAATAGTCAGCCTATTCTGATGGATTTAAAAGGAATGTATAAAAATACTGATAACACACTAACATACTGGCGACTTTAACTTCAGTTTACAGTTTATAGTCCATAGTTTACAGTCCATACGGGGCCCGCGGCGGCGTACCGTCCCCGGTGCGGTCCACGATAATTTTCTGTTGACTACCGACTGTTGACTGCTAACTGTTTACTGTCAACTACAAACTTTATATGTACGATTATCTAATTGTAGGCGCAGGGCTTTTTGGAAATGTATGGGCGCATGAAGCCAGCCAAAGAGGGAAAAAATGCTTGGTCATAGACCGCCGAAATCACATTGGCGGAAACACGTATTGCCAAAACGTTGAAGGAATAAACGTTCACTATTACGGAGCGCATATTTTTCATACCAACGACAAAGAAATTTGGGACTATGTAAACTCGTTTGTAGAGTTTAACCGCTATACCAATTCTCCCGTAGCTAATTACTACGGAGAGTTGTATAACTTGCCGTTTAATATGAATACTTTCTACCAAATGTGGAAGGTACGTACGCCCGAAGAAGCCAAAGCTAAGATTCAGCAACAAATTGAAGCGGCTAATATCAAAGAACCAAAGAACTTGGAAGAACAAGCTATTTCTTTGGTAGGTACAGATATTTACGAAAACTTATCAAAAGCTACACCGAGAAACAATGGGGGCGCAAATGCGTGGATTTGCCCGCCTTTATTATCAAGCGTTTACCCGTGCGGTTTACATTCGACAACAATTATTTCAACGACCGCTACCAAGGCATTCCGATTGGAGGATACAACAAGCTGAATGAAAAATTGTTGGAAGGAAGTGATGTACGTTTAGGTGTAGATTATTTTGAAAATAAAGCGGAATGGGATGCCTTAGCCAAGCAAATTGTCTATACAGGTCAATTGGACGAGTATTTTGGCTTTAAATTGGGATACCTCGAATACCGTAGTCTGCGTTTTGAACACCAAACCCTTGATACCCCCAACTATCAGGGAAATGCAGTAGTGAATTACACAGATGGCGAAACCCCCTACACTCGGATTATTGAACACAAACATTTTGAGTTTGGGACGCAAGATAAAACGGTCATCACGCACGAGTATCCGCAAGAATGGACGCCAGGGCAAGAGCCTTATTATCCAGTAAACGATGATAAAAATGATCGTTTACTGCGTGAATACCGTAAACTGGCTGAAAATGAGCCGAATGTAATTTTTGGGGGACGTCTGGCGGAGTATCGCTACTATGATATGCACCAAGTCATTGGTTCGGCACTAAAAAAAGTCCGTACACATTTTGGAGAATAAAAAAAAAGGTTTATATTCGTATAGTTCTTTGAGTAAGTGTTTCTCGTCGTCCAGTACTTTTATTTTATAGGAGAATCGAAGATGAGTAAGAAACGCCAAAAGCGTCTCAAATGCTACAAAAAGCAAGTTACAAAATGGTTTAAGCAAGTTAAAAATTGGAGTTCAAACGTGAGTCTGGTTATTAGTTTCCTTAAAATTTTGATGAACTAAGGTGCGTATAAGTTGAAACTTATTCAGAGAACAAACAAAAACGGAGCAGGTAACTGCTCCGTTTTTGTTTTATTACTTCAAATTATCAGCCCAGTTAAATCGGTCGCTGGGTGAAAATTTCCACGGAGCTTGATTGGTTTCGAGGTTGTTGAACATCGCATTCCACGAGGCTGGCGCTTGGGCTTCATCCATGATTTTATAACGACGTAGTTGAAGAATAATATCAAGAGGACTAATCAACACAGGACATTCTTGTACACAAGCGTTGCAGGTAGTACACGCCAAAATCTCTTCCTCAGAAATGTAATCACCCAATAAACTTTTCCCGTCGTCTTTGAACTTACCACCATTGGCCAGCATATTCTTTCCGACATCTTCCAGACGGTCGCGGGTATCCATCATGATTTTGCGCGGCGAGAGGGCTTTGCCCGTAAGGTTAGCAGGACAAGAAGACGTACAGCGTCCACATTCGGTACAGGAATAGGCATCCATCAAGTTTTTCCAACTCAAATCCGTAATGTCTTTGGCTCCAAAACGCCCGATTTCGGCAGGAGCTTCGCTGGCGTCAGGTTGTTCCATCCCCAACATAATCTTAACCTCTTTGGTGATTTCTGGCATGTTGTGCATTTCGCCTTTGGGTGTAAGATTGGCAAAATAAGTATTGGGAAAGGCCAAGAAAATATGTAAGTGTTTTGAATAAGTGACGTACAAAGCAAACCCAAAAATACCCAAAATATGCGCCCACCAAGCCACTCTTTCGATGGCTACCAACGCTCCATCCGACAAACCCGAAAACGCAGGTTGTAAAAATGTACTAAAGAAAAAGCCTCCAACCAGTGGGTAATGGTCGGTGCCACGCTCTTGCAAAATACCATCAGCGGCGTTCATGCTCAGAATCGCAATCATCAGCACGATTTCGGTCAAGAGAATGGTGTTGGCATCCAGTATAGGGAAACCCTTCAATTCATGGTGACGAGTAGGTTGAAGACGTTCTACTTT
>JBGAUP010000220.1:0-10314 GCA_044228585.1 Runella sp.
CAGTTTTTTAATTTATAGCTATCTTTGCTTGGGGTTGTTAGCTGAGTGGTTTCCATTTGCTTTTATAGTTTTGTCGCTACAAAGCTAACCTAACAACCCCTTTTTTCTTATATTATTCCTCCGTTGCAACAAAGCCATTTATCTTTATAAGAATAATTGACGCGGGCCAAATACGCCAACAATGTCCAACCATATTCGTAAGAATTGGATGAACGAATAGAGGCCGCTCCCAAATAGGGGACTAAGTCGTCAGGAAATGTATTCCCAGACCCATCTATTCCGTAAACGGTTTCTTTTTGAGACGTAAAACCAACCAAGGCATCCAGCGTATGACTGGCTCCTATCGTAGGCGTATAGGTCAATAACTGGTCAAAAGAATAATTGCGTAACTGCTCGTTTATATCTCGTGCCGTGGCGATTCTCGGCGGTGCGCCTGCTGTACCCGAAGCGACGGATAAACCAATGGTAGAAGGTACATACTCTTTAAATGTATTAAAATTAATCTTGGCATTGACCGAAGATCTAAATTTCAAGTTTTTCAAAATAGATATTTCGGCAAAGCCATTGGCAAGAACGTCACCGATATTTCTTCTTCTGATGACATTGTTCAACACAAATACTGGGTTAGGAAAACCAAAAGCACCATCAACCCCTCCGATGTAGGGTCTAAGCGAGCCGTCTGGATTATAAACAGGTTCCCGAGGATCCATCAGTAAAGCTCCTCCTACTAAAGCACTACGGCCATCGGTATTTGCTACATTCTGCTTAGTATAGCTTCCATTTACGTTCAATCCTACGTTTAGGAAATTATTGACTTGCCCTCCCAAATTACTACGGATAGAAATACGGTCGTAATCCGTTTTTATGATAGAACCTGCTTCTTTAAAATAACCTACCGACAATAACTAAGGTTTCGTTTTGTGCGAAGCACATGAAATGAAACCGCTGTTGAACGAAAGCTTCGGTAGCGGTGAGTGCTCACCAACCCTTTTCTTTTGTTATGGAGTTATCGTCGAAGGTGCAACTACGCTCAGAGCAGGTTTTGGCCTGCTTTTTTGCTTTTATAGCTGTTTACAGGTCGTTTTCATGGTTTTTTGTTGGGGTAGTGCATAAATCCCCCTACCCATCCCGTTAGCTAACGGGATCGTTGCTTTCAGTTTGGCAAACGCCCATGTAGGAGACAGGCGGGCCACGTGGCCCAAAAAACTCAATCGTCAATAAATTACCCTCGCCACAACATCGGCAACGCCTTAGCAAAGTTTTGGGTGCGGAGGCTTCTGCTGGTTGTAGCTTAAAGTACTCCCTCAACTTCTTGAATTTTACCCGTTTCCATGTGCTACTCAGTAGACCATAATGTCGTATTCTGACAAAGCGTTTGGGTAAGATATGTTGAGCAAAGCGCCTTACAAATTCCGAATGGCTCAATGTCATGCTCTTTCTGAGAGCATTTTGGCGGTAATCTTTGTAGGTAAAATCCACACCTTCTGAATCCACCTGTTCTATGCGATGATTACTAATCGCCACTTTATGCGTGTAACGCCCCAGATATTCCACCACTGATTTAGGACTTCCAAATGGTCGCTTGGCATAGACGATCCAATGCTTCTTGAATAATGCTTCTCTGGTCGCTTTGTCAATCTCCAACTTTTTGCTCAACTCAGCTACATATTTTGCCCTAAAGACCTTGCTCATAGCTTTTACTGCAAACAAAAACTTACCATCCGCTCGCAGGGTCTGCCAATTACCCTTTGCATTCACACCACCACCTGGCACAATACAGTGCAAATGAGGATGCAAGCTCAAATTCTGCCCCCATGTGTGTAAGATAGCAATCATGCCCATCTGCAAGCCCTTTTGCTTGCCAAAAGTTTCCAAGGTCTGCCAAGCAGCCCCAAACAACGAATCATACACCGCCTTGGGCTGATGAAGTGCCAATGGATTCAACTCCGAGGGCAAAGTGAATACCACGTGGAAGTAGGGAACGGGTAGCAAATCCGCCTCCCGTGCCTGTATCCATTCTTCCCTTTTATGGCCTTGGCATTTGGGGCAGTGGCGGTTACGGCAAGAATTGTAGCTAATGCTGATGTTGCCACAAGCATCACAGGCATCCACATGACCGCCCATCACCGATGTCCGACAATGCTGTATGGCTCGCAAGGTGCGAACTTGCCAGCCATTTAAGCCTAAAGCTTCTACTCCATCGCCCAAACGACACAGCACATCGGCTACTTCCCAGCGCGGCTGCACTCCGAGAAAAGCGTATCCAATGGACTAAAAACTGGCTTGGTCTGTAATTGTGCCACATGAAGATAAAGCATAGTGGTCTCGATACTTTCATGGCCCAGAAAATTCTTGACACTGATTATATCCATGCCATCCTCCAACAAATGCGTGGCACATGTATGTCTGAGTGTATGCACGTGTACGTCCTTGATAATACCAGCCTTTTTGGCCGCCTCTTTCACAGCCCACTGTACCCCTTTTTGACTGTAACGGCTATCAAAGTCTCCACCAGCACGGTCAACGATAGCAACGCCTCCAAACAAATAACCTTGCGGCTTTTCTGCTGAAATATAACTCCTGAGTCCGCGAATAAGATGCTCAGATAGGGGGATATAGCGGTCTTTCTTCCCTTTACCCTGCACTACTTTTAGTTGCTTACGATCAAAATCTAAATCCGCCAAGCGTACACTTCGCACCTCCAAACAGCGAAGCCCGCATCCATACAACAGTCCGATTAGCACCTTGTGTTTGAGCAATGTACAAGCTTTGAGCATCGCCCAGACCTCTTGTTTGCTCAATACAACGGGTAGTTTGTTTACCTTTTGTATAGCAGGCAAATGCAGGTAACTATAGGGCAAGCCTTCGCTCTTTAAGAGGAATCGAAGCCCATAAACGGTATGCTTGAAATAGGTTTGGGATGGGGTTATGCTCCGCTGTTGGAGCATGAAAAGGTATTCATGAACTTGCTCTCGGTCGAGTTCGGTGGGAATTTTTCCATAATGCAGCGCAATAGCAGCAATATGCTGAGAATAGTTCTTGAATGTGCTCGGGCTACGACCCAACACTGAAATACTACGCTCAAAGCGGTGAATCAGTGACTCAAAGTCAGGCACTTCTCGAATGGCGCGATTGACGAGCTTATTCTCATGTAGCTCATCAGAATTCTTTTTTTGTCATCTTCATTTTTAAGTTTAAATTGGACTTAAAATTAACCCTTTTGAAACAATATAGCTACCGAAGGTTTTGTTCAACAAAGACTTCATCGGGCCTTTTCCCGATGAGATTGTTAGGTTCACGTCCGTATAGGGAGCATTATTGTTCATGATAGCCCCAAACCAGTCGGTCGAATATTGGGTTTGCTCTGGAAAACGAAACCCAATCGGAACTTCTTCAAGCGTCGGTTCTCTTTTCTGAAAATAGCGAATATTATCTTCAAAGACTTCTTTTTTAAACTGAGCAAACTCCACCCCATTTAGCATTTTTACTCTTCTGGAGTTGGGTACATTCTGAATGCCATAATCAACGGATAGATTGACGTTTACTTTCCCTTCTTTGGCATTTTTTGTGGTAATAAGTACTACCCCGTTGGACCCTCTGGCTCCGTAAATTGCGGTAGAGGCCGCATCTTTCAAAATAGAGATGCTTTCGATGTCATTGGGGTTTAAATTTTGCCCGACAGAGGTTCCAACCGCAAACCCGTCTATAACGTACAAGGGGTCGCTACCTGCGCCCAAAGAGCCGATTCCCCGAACCCTCACTTCAAACGCACCACCAGGCGTACCGCTTTTTTGTTTTACGACTACCCCCGCAGCCCGCCCTTGTAACAGTTGGTTCATGTTGTTGGCAGGTTGCTCACCAATATCTTTCATATTGATGACCGATACCGCCGAAGTAATGTCTTGCTTACGTTGCGAGCCGTATCCTACAACTACAATTTCCCCGAGTGCTTTTACATCTACTTTTAAGCTAATGTTAATAGAAGTACGGTTACCCACAATTACTTCTTGCGGTTCAAAACCCACCGAACTAAAAACCAGTACGGCCTTATTATCGGCTACCGAAAGCACAAACTTTCCATTTTGGTCAGTCGAAGTGCCTTTTTGAGTACCCTTGACAAATACACTCACGCCAGGAAGTCCTACTCCTTTATCGTCAGTGACTGTACCCACGACCTGTAAATCGGCCATGAGGGCTTCGACGTTTGGGCTTGTCCCCTCCTTCTTTTCTTCTATGATATTATTAGCAGAAGAAGCTAAACGCGACAGTATAATTTGATTACCTATGGCCTTATACTTGATTTTCAACGGATTAAGCACCTTATCTAACACCTGAGACAAGGTCTCATTGGCTACATTCAATGATAATTTCTGGGAGGTTGCAATCAGTTTGGGGCGATAAGTGAATTTTACATCAGCCTGCTTTTCAATAGTCGTCAGGATACTTATGATATCTTGGTTCTCTATTTGGATGCTAATCTTACGGTTCAATAATTCTTGGGCGGATACATCCCGTGCCAGCGAAACACCCGTAAAAATCATCGCAATCAAGCTTTGTATGAGCGAGAGTTTCATGAAGCGAATCAGTCTTTTTTGGATTTGTAATCTCTTTTTCATTAGTTTACTGAGGTTTTTGTGAGAGAATAGGCAAAAACAATCCTTCTCATCCGCTGGAATCGGATGTGGTTCGACAGAACACTGAAGGGAATCTTGAAGCCGATAACGCTGGAATCGTTATCGGCTTTTTTAATAGAAATTAGATGTGGTTTAGCGTCATACGATAAGGGTTTAGATAGATAAGTATTTTTTAATTACAACCTTTACTACTAATTAATACCTGAGCATCAACAACTTTGTAAGATGCTTCAATTCCTTCACAGATAATATCTAACTTTTCAAAAAGCGTTTCGTTGGTCAGGGAAGTCGTAAGGTAACAATTGGTAAGCACTTCTTCATCAAATACAATATCCACACCGTAAGCTTTTTCAAGCGCCGTAAAAATTTGAGCAACGGGGGCGTTATTGAAAGAGAACTTCTGCAATTCTTGACTCGACAACAACAAGGTTGGTTTTTCTACCAACGTCCGATTTAGGCGTTCATCTAATTTTCCAAAAACTACTTTTTGATTGGGCATTAACACCAACCCCTCGGTTTCAGGGTCTGGATTTTGAGTCGTTTTGTGCGCAAAAACAGACACCCTTCCCGTTTTTACGAGCACCGTCACTTGCTTATCTTCGTCGTAGGCTTTCACGCGAAAACTGGTACCTAACACTTTTACTATCAACCCATTTGCATAAACCAAGAATGACTTTTCGGGGTTTTTCTTCACGTCAAAAAAAGCTTCTCCCGAAAGATACACTTCTCTAATAGTACCCGTAAATGATTGGTTAAAACTCAACCGACTTTTAGGTTCAAGAATCGCTTTGCTACCATCGGGTAGGGCTACCGCAACGTTGGAAGAAGTCGTATTCACCACTTCTTTGAGCGAGTCTTGGGTCTTAGACACCAATTGGGTATAAATGCTTTTAGGCGCAGAATCATCTTTTATATACCACCAATAATACCCCCCACCAAGTACTAAAATAATAAAAGCAGCCGCCATTTGGTAGCTCCACCGCATCGGAACGATACCAAATATACGTTTAGGAGGAGTGTCTAAATCATCGGTTAAGTCAGTCCAAATGACGGGAATTTCACTTTTGGAAGTATTTTGTTTGGAAACCAATGCCAACTGCTGTACCGCCAATTGTGCTTGAAGAACCATAGCAACTTTAGCAGGCTCTTTTTCCATAAAAGCTCGCCAAAATGAGTCTGACGCTTCATTGGGATACTTGGCCCACTGAATAAAATCATCGTCGGTGATGAAATCTTCGAGTTGATAACTTTCGTACGATTTAACCATGTTTATTTATTCTAACCCCTAAATCAGCGAATTACGGTTTTGTACTCATTTTTCTTGAAATATTTTAATTTTTTCCAAAAACAATAAAACAGGTAGCTACCCACCACATCAGCATAAAGCATTGGCGTAGTTCAGTGATGGCTTTATGCAAAAGATTTCTGACCGATTGGTTGTTAATCGCCATCATTTCGGCAATTTCATCGAGGCTAAAATCGTGGTAATACCTCAATTGAATGATTTCCTGCTGCCGCTTGGATAACTGTTGAATGGCTCGTTTGAGTCGTTGGTGTTGCTCGCTTACCTGTTCGCCAGCAATGATGTCGTCTTCAAAAGACAACTCTCCAATAATATTTTCGAATAAATCGGCCGAGTTTATTTTGGCGTGATTATTTATTTCACTGTTACGCACAATTCGATTGCGCAGCGAACGGTACAAATAAAATTTAATGGAGTCGGTATCGGAGAGTTTTTGCCGATTATGCCAAAGGTGTAAAAATAGGTCGTGGATACTATCTTTAATGAGTTGACGGTCGGATGTTACTCGATATCCGTAACTTAACAAATCTTCAATATGGTGATTGTATAGATGGGCAAAAGCCTCCCTATCCCCCTTTTTAAATGCTTGCCATAGTTCTGTATCGGTTGAATAAATCAAAATAATATCGTTTGAAGGAGTACACTAATAACACCAACCATCTATCCTATTTGAGGTAAAAAATGCGTACAAATAGACCCAAAGGTAGAAAAGTTGGCTACGGAATAGTCAAATTTATCTTCTAATATCCCAAAAAATAAACAAATACATATCCTGTACTTCCCCGTACCATACTGACGAGCCACTTTCAGGGCGTCTTAGCTAATCTGTTACACCACCGCCCTTTCCAAAAGCCGAATCGTGCCCAAGTTGGCGTCTATCTCGGCCTCAATACCAAGCGGAACCGTGAACTTTTGTTTGATGTGTCCTATCATGGCCCCTGCAAAAGCGGGTTTGTTGGCGGGGCGAACGTGGTCGTTCCAGACATCTTCCAGCGTAAGCGAACCGTAGCTGCCGTTGCCAGGATCACATTCGGTACATTTGCCAAACACAAAACCGTTGATTTCGTCCAAAATCCCGCACAGTTTTACTTGCGTTATCATTCGGTCCATGCGGTAGGGGGCTTCGTCCACGTCTTCGCAAAAGAAGATAGCCTCCTTCCAATCAGGAACGTATTTGGAGCCGAGCAAATGACTCAGAACCGTCAGGTTTCCACCCAGCAAACGACCCCGTGCTTTGCCACCGTTGATGGTGTCAATGCGGTCGGTTACTTGGGTGAGGTTATCGCCCGTTACTTTGGGGTTTTCGCACAAAACCGCCTCGCCTTCCATCAACACTTTGCGAAAATGATTGACCGTAAACTCGTTCCAAGTGGCCGACCCCACAGGCCCGTGAAAAGTCACTAAACCCGTTTGACTGTAAATACCCAACAGCAAGGCCGTTACGTCAGAGTATCCCAGAAGTACTTTGGGATTTCGGCGAATGGTGTCGTAATCCAACAAAGGTAGCAAACGCGCACAGCCCCAACCGCCGTGTACACACACAATGCCTTGGATGGACGAATCGGCAAACATTTCGTTGAGGTCGGCGGCACGGTCGGCGTCTTTTCCTGCCAAATATCCGTAGCGTTCCCACATTCGTTTGCCGTATTTTACCTTAAAACCCAACGCCTGCATGGATTCTTCTACAATTTTTACCTCCTGCTTGTTGTAAGCGGGTGCGGCAGGGCATACCAACCCCACGGTATCGCCTGCTTTAAGGCGCGGGGGCTTGAGCGTGGGTTTGTTTTTGGTAAAAGAGGGTGCGATACTGGCAGCAGCAAGGGTCTGGAGGAAATTTCTACGTTGCATGAAAGATGAAGTTTTGCATTTGTAAGCCAATATAATAGTTCACAACATAAAATTCAATTCATTTACGTTAGTTTTGCTCAAGAGATATTTACTTTCTAAGCAAGAATTACATGATAAAGCCATTCATACCCTATCTATTCACTTTCTGTAGCCTTTCAGTAGAAATTTTCGCCCAGAAATTCCCCACGCTTCGCTACGAAGATAAAACCTACGAGACTACCATCAAAACGGTCGCCATTTATCCCTCGCCCAACCAACTCCAAGACCCCGCCCGCACCACCTACCCACCCGTGATAAGCCTCAGTGCCGAAACCCCGCTTTTGGCCGAATTTGACGACCTCACGGCGCGTTTTCGGTCGTTTCGCTACAAAATTTTTCACTGCAACGCCGATTGGTCGCCCTCACCGCTGAGTGAAATCGAGTTTACTTATGAATACAACGACTACCCCATCAACAACTATCAGGCGTCGTTCAATACCAAGGTTCCGTATTACCACTATACCCTCGAAATCCCCAAACTCAAGCTGTCGGGCAACTACGTCTTGGCAGTTTACGAAGACACCCGGCCCGCTAAACTGATACTGACGCGACGTTTTATGATTTATCAACCCCGCGTGAGCATTTTTCCCCAAGTACGCCTCTCGACGGGTATCACCGAACAGCGCACTCACCAACAAATTGACTTCGACCTCGACTACAAAGGTTACGAAATCCTTTCGCCCCAAGAAGATTTGAAAGTTGTAATTCGGCAAAACTTCCGTTGGGACAAGGTCATCACCAAACTACGCCCTACCAACGTGCGTATTTTTGACCAACGGCTGGAATATCGGCCCTTCGATTTGTCCAATAACATCCCGGCGGGCAACGAATTTCGGTGGTTTGACACGCGCCTCTCACGGGGTGTAGGCATGAGCGTGGACAACATCGAGCAGCTCCCCGACCAAACCGTTGCCCGCCTCCGTACCGACGCTTCCCGTGCGGGTGGCGGGGCGAGTTTTCAGGCCCAAGATTTCAACGGGCAGTACATCGTCTTGAACCGCGACACCCAAAACAGCACCAATGAAGCCGACTACATCAACGTGGTTTTTACGCTTCAAAGCCCGCCTTATCCCAACGCCCAAGTGTATGTGGGCGGAGCGTTTAACTTGTGGCAGCTCGAAGACACCAACCGCATGACCTACAACACCGAGCGCAACGTTTATGAAGCCAGTATTTACATCAAACAAGGCGTGGTGAACTATACCTATTTCGCCCTTCAAAACGACGGAAAGAAGAATGAAACGGCCTTTGAGGGAAGTTTTTCCAGTACGGCCAACGACTACGAAATCTTCGTCTATCACCGCCCCCCTGCCGCCCGCGCCGACCAGTTGGTGGGCTATCGGTTGGTGGAGTTTGGGAGAAGGTAAGGAGAACTGTTCGACGGCCAATCCTTTTTTAGACAGAAAAATCCCCTTTCGTCTTTAATCGTTCGATTTGGGCAAATATTTCTTGTTTATTAAAAAACAAAATGTACTTTGGTTTTTATTTTCCTAAGCCTAATCCCCGTCTGTGACTATCCTTTACCCTATTTTTTTTACCTAATATGAAAAAATCTACTTTCTACGGCATTACTTTGGTGCTGGGTTTAATGCTTTTTGCCCAAGCAATCCAAGCCCAAATTAGTATTTATACCGCTTCCCTCAGCGGGGCAGCCGAAAGTCCTCCAGTTGCCTCTGCCGGAACGGGGACTGTAACCGTCACCATAGATGGTACATTAAATACCATGCGGGTACAATGTACGTTCAGTGGCTTAACGGGCACCACAACTGCCTCGCACATCCATGCCGCTACCGCCGTTGCCAATACGGGTACAGCGGGAGTAGCTACTCAAACTCCTTCCTTTACAGGGTTTCCATTGGGGGTAACTTCGGGCAGTTGTGACCAAACTTACAATATGACACTGGCCAGCAGCTACAATCCTGCGTTTATTACCGCAAATGGCGGTACAGCTGCTGCTGCCTTTGCGGCACTCAAGGCCGCTTTGGATGCAAATAAAGCGTACTTCAATATACACACTTCGACATTTACGGGGGGAGAAATACGTGGTTTTTTAACAAATACCTGCTTTTCTTCTGGTATTGCGTACGTAAACGCCAGCGTAGCCAGCAGTGGCGATGGTACCACTTGGGCTACGGCCTTCAAAACCCTCCAAGAAGCCCTCACAGCTGCTAATAGCTGCCCTAACGTCACCCAAATCTGGGTAGCCAAAGGTACTTACTACCCCGACGAAGGCGGTAGCTTTGCCAATAACGACCGCAATGCCGCCTTTACCATGAAAAACGGCGTGGCCATCTACGGTGGTTTTGTGGGGAATGAGGCTTCTGATTATGACCTCTCACTGCGAAACTTTGTCACCAATGAAACCATCCTCAGCGGTGATATTGACAAAGATAATACCGCAGACGCAGATAACGCCTACCATGTCATTTTCAATAACTTTACTTCGGGTACTCCACTCACGAGCAGTGCGGTGTTAGACGGTTTTACCAT
>JBGAUP010000221.1:0-2988 GCA_044228585.1 Runella sp.
AATAGTCGGCAATAGCAGGTGCGGGTGTTTCACTCACTTTCTCCATGATAAATACACCGTTTTCACCCGTAAATACCTTAGATTTTTTACCCGCTTTGAGACCAAAGCCTCTACCCAACGCAATTGGATCAAGACCTGCGCTGGTTAAAAAGCCCGTAGCCAACGAAATATCATTCGCGTTTTCTACCAAAGCTCCTGCTCCATATTTCTGCGCGATGGCATCGAGGGTAGGTGCTTGAATTGCACTCAACTTCTTCGTGATTTGCTCAGCCTTGGCAGCATTACGTACTTTCAAAGTCAACTCATCGCGGAAGTCATTAATAGTTGGATTGTTTTTCTCCGATTTGCCCGTCAAAATTGCCACTACATATTGCTCATCCATTTCAAAAACGGGTGATACTTGCTCCATTTTGGTATCTTCATTAAACGCCCAACGAACAATTTCACGGGCATTTTGTAATGTATTTACATTTGTAGTCGATTCTGGAATACGATTGGCCGTTTGTACAATCAACGATTTATCTTTCTTCACCGACTCGTCAAAAGCTGCTTTTGATTTTGCTTCTAAAGAAAACTGATCGGCCTTGGCATAAATTGCATCACGCGTGGTTTGGCTTGGCGTCATCGTCTTACCAATCGCCGCCACTTTGTAAAGAAGGTTGGTTTTAGGCTCAGTCACCTTAATAATATGGAAACCAAAATCAGATTCAATCAAACGGGGGATTAGCCCAGTGCCGCTCATTCCAAAAACAGCATCGTTGAAAGGCTTTACCATAGCGCCTTCACGGAAATAGCCCAAATCCCCGCCCCGTTGTGCCGAACCTGGATCTGCACTGTTGGTCGTGGCTAATTGCTCAAAATTGGCTCCTGATTGCAGCTGTGCCAACAAAGCAGCAGCTTTGGTACGAGCTACTGCCTTGGCAGAGTCGCTGGTACCTTCGGCACGAATCAAGATGTGGCTGGCTTTGACCGTATAAGCGGTATCTAATTTAGTACCTCCATATTTATAAATATAGTAGGTATTTCCCTCACGATAGGGTCCATTTACGCTTCCTGGAATAAAGGTTTTCACCGCGGCTTTCAATTGCTCGGGCATTTCTGAAAGTGACCAATAAAGCTTAGTAGGCACATCAGAGTTGATACGCGCAAAAGTAGAGTCGCTGGTAGCAGTAGCCAGCCCACGTGCTAAGTCCTTGATTCTGTTGTATAATTCTACACTGTCTTCTTTGGTAGGTACCATTGGGAAAGAAACATACTGAATAGTACGCGAATCAAATCCTTTATACTCGTCTTTGTGTTTTGCCAGATAATCTTCTAACTGCGAGTCGGTTACCTTAATAGTAGTATCAACCACCGAATAAAAAGGTACAAAAAGGTAACGAAGTGAAGCCTTCGTAGTCTGTGCTTGGTATTCTTTTTCAGCCTCAGCACGGGTTACGTAGCTACCTAAGCGCACCAAGTTCTCGTATTTTTGACGCAAACGGTCTTGTGCTAAGCTTTTTTCAAAATTTTGCCACGCTTGTTGCTGTTCTGGCTGTAAATTCTTGAGGTTTTTCAAATAAGTGATTACCTGTGTCTTGTCAAAAACACCTGTTTGAGGATTGGTAAATGACTGCTGCACGGCGGGGCTTACGTTGTTCCCCTGTACCATGTCCACCAACTCATCATTGCTCACTTTCAGCCCTAAGGCATCAAATTCTTTCTTGTAAGCATAATCAATAAGATACTGATTCCACACTTGCTCACGAAGGCTCTGCTGTTCAGCTTCCGAGGCAGCACGACCGCTTTGGGCTTCAAACGCCTGACGCGCTTGATCTAACTTGAGTTGGAAATCTTTGTAATCAATGGTTTCTCCAGCGATTTCTCCTACTGTTTGGTTTCCTCCAAACAACGCTTGTGAACCTAAAATGTCGCCTCCGACGATAAATAGAATCAAACTGGCGGCAATAACCACTACCGCAATACCTGATCGCTCCCTGATTTTGTTAATTAACGCCATAGTTGCTTGCGCGTTATTGAGTTAAAGTTAATTGTTAAATTATTTAAATAGAATTAAGGAAAAGAAAGGGTTTCCAAAAATTGACCCGCAAAATAACATCATTTACTGCTACAATCCAACATTGATTCATTCTTTGTCAATTTTCATGCCAACGTTTGAAAAAAAATCAGGGCAAAATCCACAACTTTTTGGTGATATTAGCATGACTTGAACTACTAATCCGTAGGCTATAAAATCCTGGCGGTAATTCGGGAAGTATGAGTATTTGAGAGTTGATTAGATTGGGAATTTGAGTTTCATGGACCAAACGTCCTTCGGCATTAATAACCTGCAAACGAGCGTTTTTAATGTCGTCGTAGCTTTCTATCCAAAATACACCATCAGCGCTGGGATTAGGATAGATATTCAAGCCATTGTCTGACATATCAAGGACAAAACTATAATCAGACGAAGGCAAAGACGCACAGGTTTTCGTCGGGTCTATGAAATAAAAAGCCGTTACGGTATAGTTGGCTGTTTTTTTCCCTTTCAAAAAATTATCCGTTGTAACGGCCTGTTCTCCCCCAAAATCCCATCGAAACTGAATATCTGAAAGATAATTTCCTTGGGCTTTCAAGATATAATTACCCGTTTTCTCAATAATAGGCTGGTCAGGAATAGGACTTACTTCCACTTGTACCTCCTCCGAAGGCAACGACAAACATCCTCGCTCATCCAAGGTACGAGCCCTGTAATGACCCGATTCCCTAACAAGCAAGTTTTGGCTTATCTCACCATTGCTCCAAATATTGGTTTGCCGCGAATTAGAATACAAAGTCATGGCTTCCTTTTCACAAAAACGGATTAATCCATTGGGAGTAATCGTAGGCGGGTCGGGCAAAGGATATACCGTAACCGAAATAGCTTTAGAATAAGGTGAGAAACAATGGTATTGATTTGAAACCCTAACAGCATAATCTCCCGATTCTTTTACCACAATTGTAGAAGTC
>JBGAUP010000221.1:3046-10849 GCA_044228585.1 Runella sp.
CCATTCTAAAGCACCCGTAGTTGAAAGTAAACTCCCACCTTCTATTTCTAATGCCAAAGTTTGATCCGCACAAAAAGTTAAAGGGCCTTTGGCAACAACCGTAGGCGCTGCAGGAACTGGATTGGCCACAGTAGAAACTGGTTCAGAAGCCAACGACCAGCAGCCATTTTCGTTTTGAACTTGAACGGTATAGTTGTTGGTCTCTCCGACTACGATATGCTGTGAAGTCGCCCCATTGCTCCACCGATACGCGACTGCTTCCCGTACTAAAAGTGTTACATTGTCTCCTTCGCAAAATGTCGTTGCCCCCATGGTCATTACCGACGGTGGGGCAGGCTTGGGTAATGCTTGTAGATTGCTCTCCCCAATTTCCACAAGAGGAGAATATAAAAAGTTACCAGCAGTATCTTTGACTTTTACGCGATAGACTCCATTTCCTACAGTCACGGCCTTGTCGTTTGTGCCTGTATTCCAGTGTATTTCCGAATAATCGCTCTGCACGGTGAGTTTTATTTGGCCATCTCCTGCACAACCTGCCTTGACAGTAGGAAGCAATAAAGCACCTCGCGGATGAGAGCTTTTAAAGAAATCAGCACTTAGACTGCCGTTCCAAGCCTCTGCCAAACTTAGCAATCCACTACCTTGTACGTGTACCCCGTCAGGGCGGGGTATCTGAATATCATCCGTATAAGGTCCCCTAAAAACATTAGGAGTAGTATCAATTACGGTATTTTGGGCATTGATGACTGCCGTCTTGGTTTGTCCATTGTATGAAACCCGAGATATGACCCAACTGATATTATGCCCTGCATCGTTCCGACTCTGGCTAATCACCTGTTGAAGATTCGTAACAATTTCTCCTTCGGGCAATTCAAATTGGGTATCGGACTCTCCCTGTTGCCAAAGTATAGCCCGAATTCCCGTCAAAGAGGCATATTGTTTAAGGGATAATCGTAACTGAGAATAGGGAAGTTGATTAATGTAAGTATTTCCTATGTAAGGGTTTGTTGCCTCCCCTGTGGTACTCTCTCGCCACGCCCTACTGGTGGTACCTTCTAAAGCAGCATTGTAAAATAATACAGGTACGTTGAGTCGAGCAACCAATAAATCGCCAAGTGCTCCCCACGACCAAGCCGAAAATCCATAGGGAGCAATATAGCTGTCGGCATTTAGGTGAGAAAATGAAGGTTCGGGCAACTCATTGGGTTCAAATCCTGCATTGAGATAATTATAACAGCTGACCCGATCATCGTACGCTGGCGATGCGCCGTAATTTTGGATGCCTCGCGCATTTGATTGACCTGCTACCACAAATACTTCTCCTATTCCCACTCGGTCTATCTCTGTATTTTCACTCACTTGCCCATTTCTAATGAGTCTTACTTTTAGTTTGTACCAACCTCCTGTGGCCGAAATTTTTCCTGAAAACAGACCTCCCGCGGGAGTTTGTTCGATAAGCTGCCAATCGGTAGCTATGCCTTGACCAGCTACTAACGGCTCTAAAGCGGCCTCTACTCGGTCAGGAATGGCTTGTTTGTATGTTCCAGCCACCACAAATGACGCGGTGTTGTCATTCGAGCGTTGAAAAACAATGCGTGAAGTAGGAAAACTAACGGAAACTTGAGAATAAGCAGGAATGACGCCCCAAAAAAAGACGGCCAACATCACCCAATTACGACTCAATCTCCTAAATGCTACGTAATAATGGTGTTCTGGCATTCAACTCACCTTAAATGTATTATACAAAAACCCTCAAAATTAGCGATTTGAAGCGGGAGGACAAAAATTTAATATAAAAAAGGGGCTGCTTCAACGTTGGAACAGCCCCTTTTTTACTGTATTTATACCTGATTTTTAACGCGATACGTAGCGCTTCCCGTTGGAATATTTAAAGTCCATACTGCCATCAAAATCCGTTTTATCAAAGGCTACACTGCCGTGGAAATCAGCGTATTTGAAATCGGCATGACGTTGAAAATGAGTGTTAGCAAAGGTTACTTTTTCGCTGAATTCGGCATACTTAAAATCGGCATAATCACGAAATCGTACATTATCGAAGTTGGCTCTACGGACAAAGTCTGCGTACTTGAAGTTGGCATAATCCCCAAAACCAATACCTGCAAAAGAAGCCTCTTGGCGGAATTTAGCATATTTAAAATTGGCTTGGTGTGAAAACTTACTACCCGAGAAATTGGCCAATTTAGAGAATGTAGAATACTTAAATTCGCTTCCATTGTCGAAAATACAATTTTCAAAAACAACATTTTCCCGAAAATCAGCCGAATAGGTTGTACCTCCGTCAAACTCAATGTTAAAAACTTTGTTTCGCTTTCCGTTTTCTTCGATGTGTTTGTAAGCAATCACGTCACCTTTAAAAGTACAGTTGCGAAATACCACGGGAACTTCTACCGTCGCCTTGATTTCTTCCCAACCTTTTTGATTTTTCACCTTACGGTTTGATAATTCCGTAAAGTCCAAATCGCCCGTTATGACTACCCCATCGTACTGCACGGTCTGGTTTTTGTCAATGGCCTGAAAAATTTCTTTGGCCGATACTTGTTTTTGGGCGTAAACACTGACGGTTGTGAGGGCTGTCAATAAGAAGATGGAAATGCGTTTCATAGCTGTATGGTCTGTTTAGATGAAAAAATTAGGTTTTCGTTGATAAGATGCCCAAAACCGATGGAAGGTTGCATCTGTTTTCATTTATTTTTCTACCAAAATACCCTCTTGGGCATACCAATACGCCCAAGAAAATCCGCGCGGAAGTTTCCACGTATTGAGGTCAAACCACCCTTCACCAGCAGAGGTTGCCGCTATCTTGCAGACTTTCACCGCTTTTTGGTTTCGACTCCACGTCAATTTTGTTCCCTCTTGGCAGACTTCGGGCTTTTTGGAGGTTGATACCAAAAAATACGCCGCCTGACTACCAAATACGCGAGCGATACCTTTATCATCAATACAAACCGACGTTTTTTCGTCCACTCCAATTCCTCTGGCCTTCATTCTCCAATCGGTTTTCATCCTTGCCAAAAATGCCAAGTGCCGCCCGTGGCGACTGCGATTGCTGTAATGCGTATCGGTGATGGTGTTTTTCAGCATCGGAATGTCAATGAATCCGCCCTTGAGCAAAGTCATTTTAGGATGAAAAGGATTGGTGAGTGCTTCTTCGGAATTAATACCGTCGTTGAGTGCAGCAAAGCCTACTTCTCCCAAAATAGCACAACCCGCGCTTGTGCCGCCTATGGGGGCTTTTTTGGTATGAATCAGGTAGTTAATAGCGTCTTCGACGGGGGTATCTTGCCAGTATTTCACGTAGTTACCTTGGTCGCCTCCCGCAATAAAGAGCATTTCAGCTTGGCGAATCCGCTGCCCAACGGCAGGATTCATGGCCAGTTCGCGATTGTGGATGAGTAAAGTTTCGACTGAATTGACACCACCTAAGCCATAAATAAAATCGTTATAGCCCGTTGAGCCGCTGGCCCGAATAATCACCACATCACCGCCTTTGGCGCGTTCTATCATCCACAGCAAGGCCTCCTTCACATCAGTGCTGCCTCCACCCAGTACAAAGCCCACTTGGGTAGGTACTGTCACATCTGCCGTATCGCCTACGATACCAATCGAAGCGGGTGTATGGCCTTTGATTTGAGCATACGAACCCAAAGTGCAAAGCAGGAACAAGGGAAAAATAAAACGCATTGGAAATGAAACGGTATAAAGTGGTTTATCAACTATTTTTTTACTTCAATCTTACGCCCTAATAATCGCTTTCCCCCGTACTGTTCCCTGTCCCATCTCCCAAAGTGCCTGAGGAGTCTCTGCCAATTCGTACGTTTTATGAATGACGGGCGTTAGTTTTGCTTCGTTAAAGAGCTGTTTGAGGTATTCTAAATCTGGAGTACTGGGTTGCCACATCAAAAGTCCTATTTTTTTATTACTTCCCCAAGTAACCAACGCCCCTAAGAGAGCCACTTGCAAAATAGTGGTTATTTTTCCACCTACCATCACAAAAATACCGTTTTCGGCCAAAATAGCTTTGTAGTGGATGACCGACTGCGAGGCCACAAAGTCCACAATGCGGTCGTAATGTTGTCCATTTTGGGTGTAATTCTCGCGGGTGTAATCCATGACATGGTCGGCTCCCAGCGATTTCATCAAATCCAATTTTGAGGTATGGTCCACGGCGGTCACCTCTGCTCCATGCAGCTTTGCCAATTGAATGGCAAAGGTCCCCGCTCCTCCCCCAGCCCCGTTAATCAGTATTTTTTGTCCTTTCTGAATCTTTGTTTGATTAGTTAATGCCTGCCATGCCAACGTCGCAGCTTGCGGAATAGCAGCGGCTTGTTCGTGGGTCATGGCAGCAGGCTTCAGCACCCAGTATTTTTCATTGGCACATACATACTCAGCAAAACCACCCCATGTTTCCGACGAAATATCACCAAACACCTCGTCGCCTACTTTCCATTGCGTTACATTAGCACCTACGGCTTCCACCACGCCCGATACATCTGCCCCCAGTATGTTAAGTCTGGGTTTCAGCCACCCAAACAATAAACGGTACAAGTAAGGCTTGCCCGTGAGCATATCCCAGTCCCACGAGTTGACAGAGGCCGCTTTTACTTTCACTAAAATCTGCTTCTCCTTGGGTACTGGCTTTTCTACCTCTTTGAGTTGTAAAACCTCGGGTGAGCCGTATTTTTCATATACTACTGCCTTCATTTTCGCGCTGTTTTTTCAAAGTTGATACATCATGCACACAAAAAAACATCTAACTACACCAAAGGAAGAAATACCAGAAAAGCGGCAAAACCGCTACATACTCAAAGCCGAATTGATGACATAGTCTGACGGAACGTCTGACCCGTTCAATAGATTTGCCTCGTTGTTTTTCACGTCAGACCACGGGTCAGAATCTCTCAAAGCAGTAAAATAGATTTTTGTCTGTCAACAAAAAATCTGACCTTTGGCAGAAGATTTTTGAATAATGTCAATACCAGCGTAAAATTAGTTTTATGTATTTTTCGGGTAGTTCTATGAATTGCAGTCCGATAGCTGAAAGCCGACAGCCCGCCATGAAAACGTTTCGTCCCGCTATCATCGCTATTTGTATCGCTTCTATTGTGGTAGGATGTATGCCTAAGTTAGTAACCGTTACTAACCAAAGTGTCCATTTGGCGTTAGGTAACCCAAGCAACGCCCAAACCAATCCTTCCTTTTACGACAATTATCTTTTGGCAAAACCTCAATACGTTCTCTCTTACAATCGCTCCAAAGGCCATGCCAACTGGGTATCGTGGGAACTGTCCAAAACTTGGTTAGGCAGTATTGACCGTCAAAATGACTTCCGACCTGATGACTCCTTGCCGCAAGGCTGGTCGAAAGTTACCCCCAATGACTACTCAAATTCGGGCTTTGACCGAGGGCATTTGTGTCCCTCCGCCGACCGTACCCATTCAATCACAGATAATTCAAGTACCTTCTTGATGACCAACATGGTTCCGCAAGCTCCTGAACTAAACCGTGAAGCCTGGGCCTATTTAGAAGAGTTTTGCCGCGATTTGGTGGACAAAGGCTATAAGCTTTACATCACCGCAGGAGCGTATGGCACAGGCGGCGAAGGCAGCAAAGGCAACGCTACCAAACTGGAAAATATAGTAAATATCCCCGCACGTCTCTATAAAATCATCACCATACTGCCTGCCAATGCGTCTGTTTACACCATCAATGCCGAAACACCCGTGATAGCCGTTGATTTTCCCAACAAAAACAGCGTAGTCAAAAACACAGGATGGATTCGATACATCACGACCGTAAACGAACTGGAGAAAAAAACAGAGCTGGATTTTTTTGGCAATCTCCCCGCTGCTACCCAAAACGCATTACAAAACAACCGTTTCGACTACCGCTCTACTTCTCTGAACGTGGATACCAAATGCAGCGTTTATAATGGCAATGCCCTCTATATTGGTAAAAGCGGCGGCTGTTATTATCTCAATGCCAAAGGCAACAAAACGTACGTTGACCGCGAGCATTGTAATTGTCAGTAAATTAAAACGGGTATTTAAGAAACGCTCTGGCGACGTAAGAAACCCGCTATCAGCACCAAAACGAGTAGAATGATAGCCGATAAGGCCGCTTTTTGTACCCATTCAACGCCCTGTTGTTTTTGATAAATAGCCCAAAAAGCCCACACAAATACTAATAAAAAAGCCACATCCCTAAATTTCCAGTAAAATACACTTGCGACGAGCGTAGCGATGAATATCATCACGACAGACCATTCTGGTGCGCTCAATACATAGCCATTTGACCAACCTATCGTGTTTAAGAAAATGGAAGCATTCGCAATCGTTGCGACACATATCCAACCCAAATAAATACTAAAAGGCCACCGAGCCACCAACGTTTCAGTCCACGACCTTGCCGTTTTTCGTCCCGTTTGAAGTGCTTCGTGAATTTTAATCAGCGTAAAAGACACAAAATAACGATAACGCTATTCCCATTTGCTCGTAATGAAACAACGGCAACCAAGCAGCATTTAGCAATCCATTGAGTATGACCCAAGGACGGGCGGCGACCAGGCGAGCATCCGCTCTTTGCGTGGAAAAACTCTGATAAATTGTAAAAGCAATCACTCCTGAGTAAATGACCCCCAAATGGAGAAAGCAAACCCGCAGGGGTGAAGAAAGTAAAGGAACTTTGCCGAAACATCGCTTGCATTTTGGCCATTGATAGGCAACGCATTGGAAAGGTAATTCATGGTAAGGGTGAGCAGTAAAAGAAACCCCGAAAATAGTAATCGTTGATTTATTCATATTGATAGGTGATAAAGTGTGCGTGTTCGTACTATCCTTCCATCCCGTTAAAAGTATCAACGTAGCTGATAATCTTTCCCTACGATGCGCTCTCAATGGTCTTTCGCTCCAAGAGTTTGGGTTTTGCCTCTAAAATTTTGATAACGTCGTCCCGTAGCGGTTTTACGGTCAGAAAACAGATAATCACTGATAATGCCTTTTGTAAGCCTTCGGCATTGAGCTGTTCTTCTTTCCAAATCGTTTCAAAACCTTTTTGGCGTTCGGCTTCCCAATAGTGTTCAAACTCGCCCTTTACAGCGTCGGCATCTTCAATGATGGGGAGATTCTCATTGATAAATTTCTCTATCAATTCCCGTTTGCTCCGTAGCTGTACCTCACCCGAAAGCATATCCATGATTTCTTTACGCTGCTTGGCTTGTTCGGCGGCTGATACTTCTTTGAGCCGGGCCAACAGTCTAAGAATATAGGCTACGTTTATTTCATCGCGTTGAATCAATTCCAATTCAAAATCAACGTCATTCAGAATTGAAACGGCTTCCTTCTGCGTACTGCCTTTTACTTTGTCATGCAGGTCTAAGTACTTACTCCTATAATCCATAAAACCCTGTTCATCCATTTGCAGGTCTTCAAATTGGAAGTCTGAAAAAGTGGACATTATATTTTTAACCCGTATCAATTCCCGAAACGCTTTTACAAATTCCAGTTCTTCGTCTTCACTTGGCAGTTCATCTACACTGTCAACGGTGGGCGTGATTTGTAGTAGCTTCTCATAAGCTTTGTTAAACTTGACTACATAGTCTTCATAGGGCTTCATGATGATTTCTTCCTTGGCTTCTTTGTTGGAAAAAAGCGTAATGGCATCATCCGTAGCGTTTTTAAGGTTGCGGAAACAAACAATATTGCCCTGCGATTTCTTTTCGTTCAAAATACGGTTGGTTCTCGAAAACGCCTGAATTAAGCCGTGGTATTTCAGGTTCTTATCCAC
>JBGAUP010000222.1:0-10400 GCA_044228585.1 Runella sp.
GGGAAGGTGTCGTTTGATGATTGAGACTTATTGACGTCGTCGTTGGGGTTCAAGTATTTTTTCTCGTCCAATAACGAGCCACCGTTGATAACGTGTGCGCGGTAGGCAATCACCTCGTTACAGTTCATATTTGATTGCGTGCCCGAGCCTGTTTGCCATACGACCAACGGAAACTGGTCGTCGAGTTGACCTGCCAAAATTTCGTCGCATACTTGCGCAATCAAATTCTTTTTGTCTTCTGGAAGGATACCTGCCTCAAAGTTGGTGATAGCAGCGGCTTTTTTCAAGTAAGCAAACGCCCTAATAATTTCCTTCGGCATTTTGTTGATGTCTTGGGCAATCGGGAAGTTCATGATGGAGCGTTGTGTCTGCGCTCCCCAATACACGTGTGCAGGTACTTCAACCTTTCCCATCGTGTCTTTTTCTATACGGAATTCCATTATTATGATTGATTGGATTTGTGATTAGTAGGAATCTTAATCAAGATTGGTCGCACAAAAGTAAGCACAAAACGTTGAATCGTTTTTGACAGAGATCATAATCTCTCTAAATTTATACTCAAATACAAGAAATATTATAAGCCCTTATAAATCCTTATTCACCTGTAATTGAGATTAATGCAAACCCGTATTTTAAGGGCATAGCAAAATATATAGGGCTGATAAACCTAATGATTTAGTAAGGGAAGTAGGTAATGTTAACACTAATAATACCCATGTCACTCCCTGTCCAAGTAAAAGGGACTGCTCTCACTTCTAATGTATAATAGGAGTGTTGATTATCAATAGTGCGGTAAGGATTCCCGGCAGGGTTGATTAAGGTGTCGCACCTTACGTTACTGACTTGCCCCGACGTAACTAAAGAATAGTAGCCGTTACCACTTGCGGCAGTTGGTTTGTGTTCCCAGAGTATAACTCTCAAATTATTATCATTATTATTGTCCAGATAGCATGCTTTCACTTCCTTGATTCTGGCGCCCTGTGGCAGATAGATAGGAGCGGATAAGTCGGCATTTGCGCCTAAGCCTAAATACACACTATTGAAATAGCCCGTACTGTAAAATACATTACTTGTAGAAGGTCGAAAAGCTGAAGGGCCAATACTGTAATAAGAAACGGAATCAGACGAAAGAGGAATCAATACACCCTCGGGAGTAGCTAATACAGGACGTTGATTGGTCCCTGATAAGGTAGAAGAACGAATAGAACCCGTGACATCTACTTTGTTTCCTGTACTGGAGCTGATGGTGACTTGGGCAATAGTTTTACCAAAGGAGAGGAGTAATAAGCAAAAAAAAAGTAGTGCTTTCATGGTTTGTGGATATTGTTTAAAGGGGCTGCCAAAATACGGATTCATCTTGAAAAAGGGAAAGAAATACATTTGAAATTTGTGCATGAGGAGTTGATATTTTTTTAGGGACTGGTCGGTTTTGACCCGACTGACCCTTAACTTTGTAGCCTTATGCTTCAAAAAACAGCCACACTTTATCGAAATGCGTACGGCGGTATCTCCCGTGAGATTTGGCTTTTGGCCTTCGTAATGTTCATCAACCGCTCAGGAACGATGGTGATTCCGTTCATGAGTGTGTACCTGACGCAGGCGCTTCATTTCAGCCTCCCCAATGCAGGTTTAGTAGTAAGCTGCGCGGGAGCAGGGGGCATATTAGGGACTTATTTTGGGGGTAAATTGACTGATAAAATAGGCCATTACTACGTCCAAATGGCGAGTTTAGGTTTAGGTGGAATGATGTTTTTTGTACTGATGCAGATGCATACACTGCCTACTTTATGTATTACTACTTTTTGTTTGAGCTTGGTAGGAGAAGCGTTCCGCCCTGCTAATTCTACTTCGATTGCTTTTTATAGTACGCCCGAAAACCGTACGAGAGCGTATGCTATCAATCGGTTAGCTATTAATTTGGGGTGGGCTATTGGCCCAGCTTTGGGAGGCTTTTTCGCAACCATTGGTTACAAATATTTATTTATTACTGATGGATTTACTAATATTTCTGCGGCTTTGGTATTGGCCTTGTTGGTCAAAAACCGTAATAGTGCCCATAGAGATAAGCACAATGAAGAGGCAATGCTTACGGCTCCTCAATCAGCTTTTCGCGATGGTGTTTACATGCAATTTGTGGTGTTTACCACCTTGTTTGCCATTGGATTCATGCAGTTTTTTAGCATCGTTCCCGTATTTTGGAAAACGCAGCTGCATGTCAACGAGTTTTATATTGGTTTGCTGTTGGGAGCAAACGGTCTGTTGGTGGCCGCTTTTGAAATGATTTTGATTTACAACATTGAGTCCTTGCGTCCCAAGCTCATTTTTATTAGCTGGGGTGTGCTTCTTTGTGGTCTCAGTTATCTTTTATTTGTTGTTTTTCAGGAAGTTGTCTGGATATTACCTTTTACAGTGATAACGATAACCCTCAGTTCCACTGCGCAAGTGGCAGCTCCAGTTTTAGGCGGCCAAATCGCCGCTACTTATGGCTATTATGTACTTTGGGGTGTGATTATCGGATTTATGTTGGTTGCCTTTGTGGGTTTTCGTTGGTTACAAACGTTGATTGAAGATGAACCTGTGGCGAAGTAAGTTTCTGTGACCTCTAAACATTGTCTGACAAAACAACTCCGTGACAGAGAACAAAAAATGCCGATTCGTCAAAGAATCGGCACCCGTTTGCATACACGGTTACCTCAAACCCTAAATCCTAACTATCTCTTTATCGTCTTCATCTTTTGATTCTTTGATGGCTTTTGGTAAAATGGCCCACAAAACAATATAAACTACTACCACGGGTACACCTGCTGTAAAGAAAAAAGCCAGTACAAAAAGGATTCTTACCAATGCACGATCTATCTTGAAATGATGCGCAAACCCTGCCGCGACTCCTCCGATAACTGACTGGTTGATAATGCGATATATTTTGTTGTTTTCCATGGCTATTAATATTTTTCACTCAAAGGTGCTATATAGTAAGCATTATGCGCAATTTTATTGTGAACCAATGGAAAAGGGACTTGATGGATGGATATTTTTGGGGATAGTGTCTTTGCTTTTTTGGTGATAAAGATAAGTGGAGTCGAACAAATTATATATAACTGAAAAAAGCTTTCTGACACCAACGAGCCATCGGAATCGCGGCAATTACGCCAAGTGCATCGGCGAGGCCGTCATAAAAATCGAAAGTACGGCCAATAGGCAGTACATGTTGCCAAACTTCAATGAAAAAACCGTACAAAATCCCTCCGAAAATGACCCAAAAAGAGTTGGGTTTGGCCCAGTACCAAAGCGCTCCCAAAATACCGAAAGCCCCAAAATGATGCAGTTTGTCCCAACCCAAACCTTCGGGCATCTCATTGCGCGGAATAGAGCAAAGCCCCAAAATCACTAACGTCCAGATGATGGCAAGATGGGGCTTTGAAAAGATTTTTGTTAGTTGTTGTATCATTGAGTTTTAAACCTATCAGTCGGTTTTGAAGGAGTGTGGCAAAACTGACCGCTGGGGGTATTGGAGAGAAACCCGTCAGTCGGTTTTGAACGGGGTTGCCCAAACTGACCGTTGGTGGTATTGAAACCCGTCAGTCGGTTCTAAACCGACCGACGGGTAAGAACTTATAAACGCTTCAACAATTCCGCGCCCATGGCATCGGTACCGAGAATTTTATCGGCGGGGGTTTCGCTGTTGGCGATGTCGCGGGTGCGGAAACCTGCTTTCAAAACTGCGTCAACGGCAGCAATAACGGCGTCGGCTTCTTCTTTTAAGCCAAACGAAATATCCAATAACAACGCTGCCGACAATACTGATGCCAACGGATTGGCAACGCCCTTGCCCGTGATGTCGTGGGCTGAACCGTGGATAGGCTCATACACGCCCGTGCTGTCGCCTACCGATGCTGACGCCAACATTCCCATCGAACCCGCAATTTGGCTTGCTTCGTCGGTCAAAATATCGCCGAAGAGGTTACCCGTTACCACCACGTCAAAACGGCGTGGGTCTTTGATGAGCAACATCGCTGCGGCGTCAATAAACTGGTGTTCTACTTCTACATCGGGATATTCGGGAGCCAATTTTTGAATGACTTCACGCCACAAACGGCTCGATTCCAGCACGTTGGCTTTGTCAACCGACATGAGTTTTTTGCTACGGGTGCGAGCCGCTTCAAATGCTTTGCGGGCAATGCGCTCCACTTCGTATTTGCTGTAAATCATGGTGTCGTAAGCAGTATTGCCATCATCGAGGCGTTCACGCTTTCCGAAATAAACATCGCCTGTCAATTCACGGAAAAACAAAATATCACAACCCCTGAGGATTTCGGGTTTGATACTTGAGGCCTCCAACAATTCGTCAAACAACTTGATGGGGCGAAGGTTGGCGTATAAACCCAGTTCTTTGCGCATTTTCAACAAACCTTGCTCGGGGCGTACTTTGGCCGAGGGGTCGTTGTCGTATTTGGGGTGGCCTACGGCACCAAACAAAATGGCGTCAGAGGCACGCATTTTGGTGAGGGTTTCTTCGGGAAGCGGGTCGCCAGTAGCTTCGATGGCTACGTGGCCGATAAGGGCTTCGTCGTAGGTGAACTCATGGCCGAATTTTTCGGCGATACGGTCTAAAACTTGTTTACCAACGGTGGTAACTTCTTGCCCGATGCCATCACCGGGAACGATTAGGATGTGTTTTTTTGCCATTTTATTAAAAAAATTAACCACAATGGACACAAAGAAGGGCGCAAAGGACTCAAAGAATAACTCTTTTGATTCCTTCTTTTAACCTTGCAACATTGAAGTTGATGAGTAAACCTAATTTGAAATGTCCCAAACGCATATAAGTCAGTATTTGGGCTAAATGAACATCGTTGAGCGCTTCTACTGCTTTAAGTTCTACAACGATGCTGTTTTCTACTAATAAATCAAGGCGATAGCCACAATCTAATTTGACTTCTTCAAAGACCAAAGGCATTGGTTTTTCTTTTTCAACCCACAAGCCTGACTGCTTGAGCTTATAAAAAAGACATTCCTTGTAGGCACTTTCCAAAAGTCCAGGTCCTAATGCTTTGTGTACCTCTAAGGCACAACCGACAATTTGGTAGTCTATACTTTGTGAACTTTGTGCCATTCTTTGAGTTCTTTGTGGTTGTCAATTGTCCTTTAAAGCGAAATCAAGTTCAGCATTTTTTGAGTAGCCTTGATGGCTGATACCGTTTGGTCAGAGTCGAGGCCGCGGGTCTTGAATTCTTTATTGTTCCAATTCCACGTAATGACTGTCTCACAAAGTGCGTCGGTTCTACCACCCATCGGGATACGAACGGCGTAGTCAGTCAGCAACGGCAATTCCATGCCTTTGGTGGCATAAATTTTCTTCAACGCATTCATAAAAGCATCGTATTGACCATCGCCTTGGGCATTTTCTTCAAAAACCTCTTCTTCAATTTTTACCTTCAACGTAGCCGAAGGCTTGAGGTCTTTGGAGTGTGTAAGTACGTAGTTCAACACTTCGATTTTGGACTCAATCGCGTTGGCATCCAACACGTCGGAGATAATATAAGGAAGGTCTTCTTGCGTTACTACTTCTTTGCGGTCGCCGAGTTCGATGATGCGTTGAGTTACTTTTTTGAGGTCGTCGTCCGACAGTTTGATGCCCAATTCGGCCAAATTGTTTTCGATATTGGCTTTTCCTGACGTTTTGCCCAGCGCATAAGAACGTTTACGCCCAAAACGTTCAGGCAATAACTCGTTGAAATACAGATTGTTTTTCTTATCACCGTCGGCGTGAATCCCTGCGGTTTGGGTAAACACATTGTCGCCCACAATCGGTTTGTTGGCAGGAATACGAAGCCCCGAAAAAGTTTCGACAATCTTACTGATTGAATACAAAGATTCTTCGACAACCCCCGTAGTGACTTCGGGCATGAAATCTTTCAAAACTGCAATGGCACTGGCCAACGGGGCATTACCTGCGCGTTCGCCCATGCCATTGACGGTCAAGTGCAATCCATGTGCTCCTGCCCGCACGGCTTCCATGACATTAGCAATACTCAAATCATAATCGTTATGGGCGTGAAAATCAAAGTGTTGATTGGGGTAACGCTCTACAATAGATTTGACAAACGAGTATGATTCGGCAGGAGTAAGTACCCCCAAAGTATCAGGCAAAAGCACCCGAAGAATAGGCTGCGTAGCCAGAAAATCAAGAAACTGAAATACGTATTCGGGCGAATTACGCATTCCATTGCTCAATCTTCCAAATAGACATTACATGAAATACCTTTGGACTGTGCCAGTTTGATTACTTTCTGGATGTCGGCAAAATGGCCTTCGGGCGTTTTTTTGAGCTGGTGTACCAAGTGGTTGAGCGACCCTTTGGTGAGGAGATTCATCACCGTCGCACCCGATTCAAGCATCCAATTGATAGAAGCTTCCCCATCCACAAAAGTTAGTACTTCTACTTTGTCCAAATAGCCGTTTTCTTTGGCCCAATGGGTGATTTTTTTTACTGCTCGAAGCTCTCCTTCCGATACGCGTGCCGAGGCAATTTCGATGCGGTCCACCTTTACTTCGGTGAGTAGCATCTGTGCCAAGGCCAGTTTTTCAGAAGCCGAAAAAGACACCCCGCTGGTTTGTTCACCGTCGCGGAGTGTCGTGTCCATTATCTCGATGTAGCGGCCCCCCCCGCCCCCGATGGGGGAGCTTTTTTTGTTATCATTCATTATTAGCCAATTTTTTTACAGTAAGTGATAAATAATTCCCCCATTGGGGGTTAGGGGGCTAATATGGCCGTGCCGCTTCAAAAGCACCGATTTCTTCTTTCATGGCTCTTAGATAATCAATATCATCGAAGCCGTTTAATAAGTTGTGCTTTTTGTAACCATTGATGTCGAAAGACTCCTGCTCGCCCGTGGCTACAATTGTGATGGTTTGCTCGGGAAGGCTTACTTCCAACTCCGTTTTGGGGTCTTTTTCAATGGCTTGAAAAATCTTATCCAAAAATTCGGGACTCACCGTGACGGGCAAGATGCCCACATTGATGGAGTTGTTTTTGAAAATATCTGCAAAAAAGCTCGATACTACACAACGGAATCCGTAGTCGTAAATAGCCCAAGCGGCGTGCTCACGGCTCGACCCACTACCGAAGTTACGGCCTCCAACGAGGATTTTGCCGCTGTACAATGGGTTATTTAATACGAAATCAGCTTTAGGGCTATCGTCGTTGTTATAACGCCAATCACGGAACAGATTGTCGCCGAAGCCTTTGCGCTCAGTTGCTTTTAAGAAACGAGCAGGGATGATTTGGTCAGTGTCCACGTTCTCCAATGGAAGTGGTACTGCTGAAGATTTGAGTATGGTGAATTTATCGTATGCCATAAGCCCCCCTCCCCCCAATGGGGAGTATTTAAAATGTTTTGTTTGAATTGAATTTACAAAAAGTCCCGACTACCCCCCATTGGGGCAGGGGGCTACAAAAACTCCCGTGGGTCGGTTACTTTTCCTGTTACAGCGGCAGCGGCAGCTACGTAAGGGCTTGCCAATAAGGTACGCGCTCCTGGGCCTTGGCGACCTTCAAAGTTGCGGTTTGACGTACTCACAGCGTATTTGCCCGCAGGGATTTTGTCGTCGTTCATGGCCAAACAAGCCGAGCATCCTGGCTGACGAAGCTGGAAACCTGCCTCCGTCAAAATATCCAAAATACCTTCTTCTTTGATTTGAGACTCTACAATGTGCGACCCTGGTACCAACCACGCCGTTACGTTGTCAGCTTTTTTGCGGCCTTTTACGATAGAAGCAAAAGCGCGGAAGTCTTCGATACGACCGTTGGTACAGCTACCCAAGAAAACATAATCAATCGTTTTGCCAACGATACTTTCGTCTTCAGCGAAGCCCATGTAAGCCAATGACTTAGCGTAAGAAGCTTCCCCGTCTAAGACCTGATTTGCCTTAGGGATATGCTTAGAAATACCCGTGCCCAAGCCTGGGTTGGTTCCATAAGTGATTTGAGGTTCGATATTAGTGGCGTCGTAAGTGTATTCTAAGTCGAAAGTCGCTCCATCGTCGGTTTTGAGGGTTTTCCAGTAAGCCAATGCTTTGTCCCACGCCTCGCCTTTGGGGGCTTGTTCGCGGCCTTGGAGGTAAGCAAAAGTAGTCTCATCGGGAGCAATCATCCCACCGCGTGCACCCATTTCGATAGACATATTGCAGACCGTCATGCGGCCTTCCATGCTCATATTTTCAAACACTTCGCCTGCGTATTCTACAAAATAACCCGTAGCGCCACTGGCCGAAATTTGTGAAATAATGTACAGAACAACATCTTTGGGCAATACACCTTTGCCCAATTTACCGTTGATGGTGATGCGCATCTTCTTAGGTTTGGGCTGCATAATACACTGCGAGGCCAATACCATTTCTACTTCAGAAGTACCAATACCGAAGGCAATCGCTCCGAAAGCACCGTGGGTAGAGGTGTGCGAGTCGCCACAAACGATGGTCATGCCTGGGAGGGTGATACCATTTTCTGGACCTACTACGTGAACAATTCCGTTTTTGGCGTGCCCTAAGCCCCAGTGGGAAATACCATACTTAGCCGTATTGGTTTCGAGGGCTTTCAACTGATTAGCTGAAAGAGGATCAGCTACGGGTAGGTGCTGATTGATGGTTGGCGTGTTGTGGTCGGCAGTAGCAAAGGTACGCTCAGGGAAAAGTACCCCGATACCCCGGCTTTCGAGTCCCAAAAACGCCACAGGGCTGGTTACTTCGTGAATGAAGTGGCGGTCAATGAAGAACACATCGGGACCGTCTTCAATTTTACGGACAACGTGGGCATCCCACACTTTGTCGAAGAGAGTTGTTTTTGACATATCAATTTGAGATTAATGCAATCAGACAATATTACGATACAAAATTGCATGAATCTTTCTAACCCGACATAACGCCCTACGCCCAAACAATAGCGATTTTGGTTTAACTATGTTTTTTTGGCGTAAAACCGTATTTTTCTTTGTAAGCCTTGATAAAATGAGATACACTCTCATACCCAACTTCCATACTCACTTCCGACACATTTTTATTGGCGTTTTTGAGCAAAAAAGCAGCTTGTTCCAAGCGTTTTTGTTTGATCCAATGAGCAGGAGAAGCGTGAAATTGCTGCTCAAATTCACGCTTAAAAGCTGACAAACTTCGACCTGATAAGTGTGCTAATTCGCTAACTGTCAGTGGCTTTAAGTAATAGTTGTGGAGCAAATATTCTAAGTCTGTTTTTTGTCCTTTATAAATATTGAATAAAATGGTTTTGAGTTGATTGGAGGTGTCTATTTCGAGCAAGTGAAGCAAAAGTTCCTGAAATTTTAGGCGTAAAAATTGATTCAAATAGGGGGTTTTGGAGTGAAAATAAGGAAGAAGCGAATCAATAAACTTCTCAAAAGTAGGCGAAGATTGAAGTGCCAAAATAGCTTGGTCGTCTTGCTTATCGGCTTCTTGAAACAAGGTTTGGTTTTGGCTTACAAACTCTTTGAGTAGTTTTTCGTGAAAGAAAAACACGAGGCTGCGGTAATCGCTCCCGATGGATTCGTTCATGGAGTAACACCCCCGCTGAAAAAACAAAATCTGCCCTTTGCGCACGTGTAAATCTTGACTGGGAGAAATAAATTTTTTTTCTCCTTCCAAGACGACTACCACAGCGTGTTCCTCAAAAAAAATCTCGTTTCGTTCGGGATATACATCGCTCCGATAAGCCACAAAAGTCATATCCTGAATTTTCAGGGACTGAAACTGTTGAACGCTGATGGAAGAAGGAACACGAAGCATGGTTAGTGAGAAGGAAGTAATAAGAGGCAGGAAGTAAGAAATAAGACTGTTTTTTTGATCATACCTCTGACCTCTTACGTCGGCAACTATTCGTTAATTAATTAAACGCGCCGCCGTCTTTGAGTGCCTGATAATCGTCGCCGATGGACTTATATTGTGACATCAGAAATTTCTGTAATTCTTCGTTGAATACTTTCTTGTCTTCTTCCGAAAGCGCATCGTACAAGTCTTTCAGTTCTTGGTTAATTGCCGCTTTTTCGGCTTCGCTTTGGGCGTTGATGGCACGCACGTGGTATTTTCTAAAATCAAAGTTCATTTTCTATCTCTTCAATCAATTTTTTTAATTCTTTATCAGTGAGTGTACTTTGCTCTGACTTATCGTAAATATCTGCTAAATACACTCGATTATTGAGGAAAACAACTACGGATATGATGCGAATTCCGCCACTTTTGCCACCTCCTTTACTCTTGACAGCTAAGCGGATTTTGTAAGCATTGGCTCCTAATGAGACACCGATAGTGGGATTTTCCCTTAATTGCCCTACTAAACTTTCTAACTCGGATTTTAACGAAGCATATTTTTTCAAAAGCCGTTTGGCATGTCG
>JBGAUP010000223.1:0-10914 GCA_044228585.1 Runella sp.
AAGAGGTCTCCTTACGCCGATTTTCCTATTCCATAATTTGACTTCTTTTTCTAATTCTTTCTTTGACATATTCCCTATACGATCTGCTTCTGAAATAAGCTTTATTCGCTCCTTATCAGACTTAAATCGACTATTTACACTTCTATAATGAGTAAGATGAAACATCTCTCCGTTAACCCAACCTATACGCATTCCCAACGTACGCCATCTTTTTAAGCGCTCCCCATCTTCTGGTCCCCAGCTTGAAAATCTTTCATTTTCCATCCCAGCTCTCATATAAGATATTCTATTTGCTAAAAACCCACCTCCGCAAGCCTGATTTGTATAGGGGGTTTCCATAGAATGTTTATCTTTCTTTAAAATTTCTATCGTTAAGTGTTCGATAAAAAACCTTCTACATAACACACCTGTATCAAGAAACGTACCATTATAAGGGTAAACAAAATCATAAATATTTTGCCTTAAACTATTAACCCCAGATAAAATTTGCTGTGGATCTGTAACAACATCCGCATCCCAAATAGCGACAAATGGTGTTTTACATAACCTGGTTAATTCGTTGATATAGAGTGTTCTATGGAATGATATCTTTAAATCTTTGACAAAAAAAACTGTAGTATCAGGATTAATAATAGCTTGTAATAGTCCACTATTTTCTTTATCAGCCTCACAGATAAAAATATTGGTTTTAAAGTGTTTTTTCAAATAAGAAGTAACAGCAATAATATTCTCTAACCTTTCAAGTGAATCAATCCTAAGTGGTATTAGAAAAGTGACATCTGTTAAATCAATTTTATTATCCATTTGCACAAAAAAATTTTATTTCTCATATAAGAAATATACTATCAAAAAAGCTAAAATAATACAGGCAATCCCTATTATTTGGGCGAGTATCGATTTTCGTATTTTTCTTTTTTTCGTAGATATATCAATATTTTCGTCTACTTCACTTGTATCTAATAACGGGAAAATAAAAAATTTATAAATACCTGCATAAACCCCAAAAATATAGATTATTACTTCGATAGCATTAAGCTTAAAAGGTCCATATGTTACAACTTTGATTGCCAAAGCGAGAAGTAATAAGGAAAAGTAATAAGTAAAAAAAGTAATTATAAACCTTAAATGGGTTGCAGATAGGCTTTCGCTCTGAGACTCATATTTTCTTGAAAGAAAATAAATGCCTTCATATACATCACGCAAAATAATTTTTAAATATTCTTTCATTTCAAATCATGAATTTATTTTTAACTTTACCTTCTTATTTACATACAATAAGTAAGAAGGTAAAGTTATTAAAGTTTCAAAGAGTTGTGGTATAAATCGAAATCCCTGCCGAAAGTACACCAGCGGTTATAGCTACCCATCCTATTGGAGTGACCACAGAAACAGCTCCTAATACGGTTCCTGCCAAACTCAAAACGTCACTTTCTGTTATATCGCCGTCCGTCAGGGCAATGGCAAGTTGGATAGCACCTACAGTTACTCCTGCTATTCCAATATATTTTGTAGCAAGAGGAACAGTCACTGCATTCTTGATAACATAATTTTCGATACCTAGCGTTTTTAGCGATACATCTACCCAAGTAGAAGTTAAGCCAACACTAATCCCTGTAACATTAAGTACGTTCAATGCTGTGCTAAACCTCTGCATAAAATTTTGAAAATCTTCCCCCATATGCTGTGCTACCTTCACAAAATCGTACTCAACATAAGGAGAATAGAAATTATATGGTGGGGTATTAGTAACACTACCGTATCCACCACCACCGCCCTCAGAATAATAAGGGTATCCTTGACTACCCGTACCACCAGAAGTTCCATCATCGCAGAAGGTATATACATTTTGATGTAGAGTAACTTCGACAGAAGTACAATTTGGACCACAACTTTCAACAGATACTGTTTGATAACTATAGTAAACGGTATTGCATTGCGTTAAGCGGCCACCTTTATTCTTAGCAGAATCAAAACTTCCATCTAACTGCCCATTAAGATATCGCCATGCTCTTAGTGGGTTTTCATTCAAATCTGCATGAATAATCATTCCTGTATAATGAGTTGGATCAATAGCTTTGCCTATCTTATGTTTAAAAGGATCATAAGCAACCTGTATCAAGCAACCATTTCGAATCCCTTTTTTATCTCGATACACAATAAAGCCCTCCGCTATATGCCATTTAAGGAACTCGGCTAATTTAGCAACATACTCTTCGCCATCTTTCCAAGTTACCAATGTTGGGAATTCTTTCGACTTCTTATACTTAACTGGAACCCAAACAAATTCCTCCTTATCATTCTTAACCTTAACTCCTTTATCCCAATCAAAATCACGTTCGACTGAATTACTGGCAACACGGCCCGAAGCATTGTGATAACGAGGTAAATAAGTTTTAAAAAACCATTGCTTTGAATCTTCTAAAGAAAGACTATTGGATTCTTCTATATCTAATATAGGTGTAATATCGTCCTCGCTTTTACAACCATACACAAATGCAGTTCCTGTTAGCGACAAAATACTTTTGACAAAATCTGCTCTTTTCATAATTTTGTACTGGTTTAAATGGTCAAAAATTGTTTAGACTCTCCTACGAGAAGCTCCGCACGGTGGCCAAACTGAAGCGGAACTTTCTCTTTTTTGAACTATGCGCAATAGTCAGGGGCAAATCTCAGCAAAAGATTTTTATGGGTTCTCATACTTTAGGTGGATTTTTCTCCACCTTAGGGTGGAGATTTCATCATTTTTAGCACATATTTTTGAAATTCAAGCTTTCCTTTCAGGTTCAATTTAGCGATGAGATTGTTTTTGTGCGTCTTAACGGTGCACGGAGAAGTACCCAATTCATCAGCTATCTCCAAGTTGGTTTTACCTTCTATAGCGGCACAAAGGACCTTTAACTCTTGTCGGGTGAGCAGTACATTGTCCTTTAGCAGAACTACTTGTAAGGCATTCAATTTTTTGAGGTACTCAAGGTTTTGTTTGGCTGTCATACTACTTAGTCATTGTTTACCGAACGTTATTTTAAACACCAAATCAAACGTTCATCAGCCATTTTATCTTTCCTACCATAGGATAGGATAGGATAAAATTCTGACAAACAGCTTTTTGGGAAAAGGCTGTCATTTTTGTTTATCAGAAAGTAGGGTAGTCCGCTGCTGCGGTAGAAAATGATACGCTTGCGCATACATTGCGCCAAAGATATACTAAGCCTGTGGAGAATAGCAAATGATAATTGGGGAAGTTATCGAATGGTAATGGATGAAAAAACAAAAAGCCGACCTCGTAAGAAGTCGGCTTTATCATTTGGAAACCCAAGGTAATTAAACTTTGATTTCAACATCCACGCCACTTGGCAATTCGAGTTTCATCAACGCATCTACGGTTTTAGCGCTTGATGAGTGAATGTCAATCAGACGCTTGTAGGTGCAAAGTTGGAATTGCTCCCGTGATTTTTTGTTTACGTGGGGTGAGCGCAAAACGGTATAGATTTGCTTCTCAGTAGGCAATGGAATAGGACCACTTACTACTGCTCCCGTTGACTTCACCGCTTTCACGATACGGTCAGCCGATTTGTCCACCAAATTGTGGTCAAATGACTTGAGTTTAATACGAATTTTTTGGTTCATTGTATTTTTTGGCTCTGATTGATTTTAAATTACCCCATCGAAAGAGCCATTTACTCCGAAGGGTAATTAGCCCCCTACCCCAAAGGGGAGCTATTTATTTAAGTCCCCTTTGGGGATTAGGGGCTTTATCCTTTCGCTTTCGCAATGACAGCTTCGGCCAAGTTTTGTGGCAAAAACTCGTAGTGAGAGAAGGTCAAGTTAGCAGTAGCACGGCCTGACGACATCGTACGGAGGTCAGTTACGTAACCGAACAACTCAGAAAGAGGTACGTCGGCTTTAATAACTTGCGAACCAGCGCGTGAATCCATCCCTTTCATAATACCACGACGACGGTTCAAGTCACCCGTGATAGGACCCGTGTATTCTTCGGGTGTTAGTACTTCTACCGCCATGATAGGCTCCAACAATTTCGGGCCTGCTTGGCGAGCAGCTTCTTTGAAACCAAGTTTTGCGGCCAATTCAAAAGAAAGTGAATCGGAGTCAACATCATGGTAAGAACCGTGGAAAAGACGAACTTTCATGCTTTCCAATTGGTATCCTGCCAAAGGCCCGTTTGCCATTGCCGCCTCAAATCCTTTCTGTACAGGTTGGATAAATTCGCGTGGAATAGCTCCCCCTACGACTTCGTTCACAAACTGTAACCCTTTTTTTACTTCTTGACCTGGTTCGTGGTCGTCGCGTGGCCCGATTTCAAATACGATATCGGCAAATTTACCACGACCACCCGTTTGTTTCTTATAAACTTCGCGGTGTTCAACGTTTTTCGTGATCGCTTCTTTGTAAGCTACTTGTGGGGCACCTTGGTTTACTTCTACTTTAAACTCACGACGCATACGGTCAATGATGATTTCTAAGTGAAGTTCACCCATCCCTTTGATGATGGTTTGACCTGTTTCTTCGTTAGACTCTACTTGAAGTGTGGGGTCTTCTTCAATGAGTTTACCAATCGCTTTTGAGAAATTGTCTTGGTCAGCCGTTTTCTTAGGCTCAATGGCGTATCCGATTACTGGTTCGGGGAAAATCATTGATTCTAAGATGATAGGGTTTTTCTCATCCGAAAGGGTATCACCCGTTTTGATGTCCTTAAAACCTACAACCGCACCGATGTCACCCGCTTCCAAACGCTCAATAGAGTTTTGTTTGTTGGCGTGCATTTGGAAGATACGAGAAATACGCTCTTTGTTTCCAGAACGGTTGTTCAAAACATAAGAACCTGCTTCTAATACGCCCGAATAAGCACGGATAAAACACAAACGACCTACGTAAGGGTCGGTAGCAATTTTAAATCCTAAAGCGGCAAAAGGCTCATCAACACTTGGTTTACGGGCGATTTCAGCCCCCGTATCTGGGTGAGTACCTTTGATGCTTTCTTTGTCCAACGGTGAAGGCAACAAAGCCATCACGTAGTCGAGCATGGTCTGAACTCCTTTGTTTTTGAATGAAGAACCACAAAGCATCGGAACGATTTTCATATCAATCACGGCTGCACGTAATGCCGTCAAGATTTCGTCTTCGGTGATTGACTCTGGGTCTTCAAAATATTTTTCCATCAACGACTCATCGTAATCCGCTACTGCTTCGAGCAGTTTTTCACGCCATTCCGCGGCTTCTTCAACCATATCCTCAGGAATAGGTACGATTTCGTAAGTCATTCCTTTGTCATGCTCGTTCCAAATCATACCACGGTTGTTAATCAAGTCAACAACGCCTTTGAATTGGTCTTCGGCACCGATAGGTAATTGAAGAGGTACGGCGTAGCTACCGAGCATCTCTTTTACCTGTTTGCACACGTTCAAGAAGTCGGCACCCGAACGGTCCATTTTATTAACGAAGCCCAAACGTGCTACGTTATAGTTGTTAGCCAAACGCCAGTTGGTTTCTGACTGAGGCTCTACACCATCAACGGCACTGAACAAAAACACAAGACCATCTAATACGCGCAATGAACGGTTTACTTCTACGGTAAAGTCAACGTGGCCTGGTGTGTCAATGATGTTGATGTGGTATTTGTTGTCTCTCCACTTCCAATCTACTGTTGTAGCAGCAGATGTGATGGTGATACCGCGCTCTTGCTCTTGCGCCATCCAGTCCATCGTAGCAGCACCGTCGTGTACCTCACCGATTTTGTGGCTTACCCCTGCGTAATAAAGAATCCGCTCTGTGGTGGTGGTTTTACCAGCATCAATGTGAGCAGCAATCCCAATGTTTCTTGTGAATTTTAAATCACGTGCCATGGTTGTTTGTGATTGTTATTGAATCTGTTAAGTCTAATTGCGTAATAAAAAAAGATGCCAATTTTGGCATGCCTCTGAAAATCAGAGCGCAAAATTAGAGGTTTTGTCTCGAAAAAGCAAACTTAGATTTGTACAAAATTTGGAAGAGATACAAAGTAGAAGCTTTTGTGTGTATATTGCTCCCCAAATTTAACGCTTATTTATTACTATGCCTTCTATTTTTACGCGTATTGTCAATGGCGAAATCCCCTGCCATAAGGTTGCAGAAACCGACGAATTTTTGGCTTTTTTAGACGTGTTCCCCTGCGCCCCAGGACACACACTGGTGATTCCCAAACAAGAAATAGATTATATTTTTGATTTGGATGAGACGCTATATGCAGGATTGATGAAGTTTGCAAAACAAGTAGCAGCGGCTATCGAAAAAGCCGTTCCGTGCAAGCGCATTGGAATAGCTGTCATTGGTTTAGAAGTACCTCATGCGCACGTGCACCTGATTCCGATGAACAGCATGGCGGATATGAATTTTAACAATAAGCTAAAAATGACACAGGAAGAGTTGGCGGAAATAGCGGGTAAAATACGGGCAAAGTTGTAAATTAGTAAAGAAGGCAACGGCACTGTCAACCTTTTACGTAAGCAAATTTTTCTGCTACTTTTCCATCTCTAACTTTGAAGATATCTACTCCTCGCAAATGCCAAGGTTTTCCGTCTTTGGTTTTGCGATAAATCCACCTGACCACACAACGGTTTCCGTGGGCAAATACCTCCTCGGCTTCAAAAAAGCGTCGGGATTGTTGGTGAAAAATTTGTCCAATATTCCCTGACCGCCGCTGCTCCTACTAAACGAGCACCGTCGGGGGCTGGATTGGTATTTTCAAAGATGCAGTCTTCGGTCATTTCCTTCATCACTGCATCCACATCATGACGGTTGAAGGCCGCATTGAACCTTTCCACAGCGGCAAGTGTCGCACTGCTTTCTGTTTCGGTTATCATCCCTGTTTGTGTTTTTTGATTACTAAGACTGGTTTTACATGATGTAAAGAGGAAAGAGGCCAAGATAAGGAGTGTCAAAATCTGATTCATCTTACGGATAGTTAAAATGTTTAACAATCACTACCGATTCAGGACTCAATATGCCGAAAGGAGCATCTCTACAAATGTAAAAACAATAAAGGTATTTTCCAAATATTTATTCAATACAACTGGCTGATAATCAATTGTATTTTGTTGCATATGTCGCCTGCTCAGAAGGGGCAAGGAGCATCGTGAACTTAGTGCCTTTTTTGAGGACTTTGTGGTAAAAGCTAAAAAAGAAAGGCGCAAATAACGCTCCTACTTGCAATCGGTATAAGTGAACGTTTTGCTATAGGTTGCAATACCCGAACCATCTAAAAATTTGGTGAGCGATTGCTCCGTTAGCGGAAAACCAGTAGTGGTGTAAGTATAGGTATAAGTAATTTCAGTTATGGCTTTTCCTGAATCGTATTCGGTGCGTTTGGTGGGGTTGCCACTGGCTGCCGTAGTAAAAAGCGGAAACTTAATGTAATCGGCATAATAGCCTAAAACACTGAACGACCAACCTTTAAACGAATCATAGACCGATTTTTTGTTGTCGTAGCCGCTCAATACAACGCGATAAACTTCCTGATTGGTACGGGTGTCAGTAGTAAGGGTTTCTGTAATGTTGCCCTGGCTGTCGCGTTTGATAACGGTTTGTATTCCTTTTGAGTCGGTTAGTTTGGTGATGCGTTGGTTGGCATCGGTCTCAAAGTTGAGCGTATAGTTTTGATAAGCAACTTCATTGGTCTTGACTACCGTCAGGCGAACCAAAGCACCTTTAGCATCGTATTCGAGCTTTTCTTCTACTTCTCCATCTACCACTTTTACCAATCGGTTGTTTTCGTAGGTATAGCGGGCAGTAGCTACGGGTTTTAATTGTCCACTGCCATTGTCTTTGACCGACACATTCAAACTTTGGGGTAAGCCGTCGGCACTGTAAGTATATTCCAGCTTGTAGGCATTATTGACACCCGTTTCGCTGCCAATGTTGCAAGTAGGAGTAGGTACGGGTGTGGGTTCGATGTTCTTTTTACAAGAAATAAAAGCAAATAAGGACAAAATAAGAATGGCTTTTTTCATGGGGTGGATTTTATATAAACTGATTATTAACAACGTACACAACATAGATTTTCGCTTTTCCACAAAGACGTTTTTGAGAAAAAGGTAGCTTTATTGCTCTTTTGGATGCTGACGATTGTATTGGTTTGCTTGATTTCTGTCTTTTTTCACGCTACAAAACTACATAGAAGCAGGTGTTTCTGAAAGTTTATTGTTGGACGTTGTGGCCTATGGGACACGAGGCCACGGTTTTACAGACCACGGAGTAGCGATTTTTTTACCATGGAGCAAAGCTACACAGAAGCAGGCGCTTTAGAAAGTGAGCAGACGATTTTGGAAGCCGTTTAGGCAGATGGATGGACACTTACCGTGTTACAAACACTCTTGTTATCTTTAGTTCGGGGTTGTCTTTCAGAACACCCCGAACAACGGGTGATATGAGCAAAAAGTGCAGCTAAGTGTCTATTTGTTAGTCAGTTGTCTATGTACAGACTTGACAAAATCTACCGTAGTACCTGCAATGTCTGCAATTTGCTCAAAAGGTAAATTTAATTTTTGAAGTAAGTTTGTAACAAATTTTGTTAATTCTTTTTCACGAGCTGTTGCTTCTCCTTTGTCAAGACCTAACAAGAAAGCTACATCTTTCTTTTCGTCAATATATTTTGCGATGCTGTCCATAATTATGTTTTTTAATTTTTGTTCTAATTTACTCAGTTGGGCTAAAACACGTAGATGCTTAAAATACCTTTTTAACGCTAAATCTCCACCCGTAGTTTCTTCAAGTCGTGAAATTATGTGTTTCAATGCATTTTCAGGGGTTTCATTGTCAAAGTTAGCTAAAACCGATAAAACAATTTCCTCTGGACGGTTTGATTTTAGGAATATTTTGTAATCTACTGAATTGATTGCAAGCAAGTTGTACTCGAAAGTCAAGCCGACATTGGCCAAATGAGTTTCCATTTTTGGCTGCCCTTTCCCCAAGAAAATGACATACTGATAAGTGGGAAGTCGGTACTTCCGTATAAGCATTGCTTTGTATTCGTGCATACGATGTACCATTTCATCATCGTTTGCTACTTGACACTCTATTTGAAGTACAAAAGTGTCGCCTTTGGTATCAGTTACTTTTTTGAGTACATCAGGCTTTCGTTCTTTAGTATGCTGTATATCATCGGGTATCTCTTCCATAAAAACAGCGGTAATACCGAGTACATTTTGCATGAGACTTGGTATTACCGTTTCAATATTTTCTTTGAAGATTTTGTCGTATTGATTTGCCTGTTTGCGATCCTTTTTCATGGAGCAAAGCTACACAGAAGCAGGCGCTTTAGAAAGTGAGCAGACGATTTTGGAAGCCGTTTAGGCAGATGGATGGACACTTACCGTGTTACAAACACTCTTGTTATCTTTAGTTCGGGGTTGTCTTTCAGAACACCCCGAACAACGGGGGGTATCAGTAGGAAACAACGATAAATAGGGAGCTTTTCGCGTATAGTTGGCCGATTAAAAAGGTAGGGGGTTATGAGTTTTCTTCTGAGAAAACGATATCTCCACGGGGATATTTCAACAAATTGTGGCAATTTCACTTATCGGTCAGTCGGTTTTGAACCGACCGACCGATGATTATAACCCATAGGCGGTTTCTTCGACAATATAATCCACCACGCGACTCAAATCTTTGGTAGATTCCCAGACAGCCAGCTGGCGGTCGGCTCCAGTACCCATTTCCAAGATTTTATGAATGTACTCTACTTCTTTGCGGCTTCCCAATTCATCGAGAACATCGTCCACAAACTCCAATAACTCTTCTGCAAGTGAGAAATAAGGTACTTCTTCTTTGCGGCCAAAATCAATGAGTTTTCCGTGGATACCGTACCGAGCGGCGCGCCATTTATTTTCATTGATGAGAATTTTGCGGTAGTGCTGAAAATTGAGGTTTTTGCTCATCAATTTATAAATTTTCACCACTAATGCCTGCATCAACGCCGCCAAACAGATGGTTTCATCGGCTCGCATAGGTATGTCGCAGACGCGGTATTCGATGGTATTGTAAAAAGGATGCAGGCGCATATCCCACCAAATCTTTTTACCGTTGTCAATACAGCCCGTTTTAATGAGCAGATTTACGTAATCGTCGTAATCGTGGGCTGTTTCAAAATACTCGGGAATACCCGTACGTGGAAATTTGTCAAATACTTTGGAGCGGTAGGATTTAAAGCCCGTATTTCGACCACACCAAAAAGGTGAGTTGGTCGAAAGCGCGTAGATATGCGGCAAAAAATAGGTAAGCGAATTAAGCAATTTAACCCCTGTGTCACGGTCAGGAATGCCAATATGAACGTGCAAGCCAAAAATCAGGTTGCCGCGAGCCACGTCGCGCATCTCGTCAATGAGCTTATCGTAGCGTTCATTGGGGGTAATGAGCTGGTCTTGCCAATCCGAAAACGGATGCGTACCAGCAGCAGCGATTTTGAGATTTTGTTGCGCCGCTAAATCAATAATCATCTTCCTCAAATACGTGACTTCTTGACGAGCTTCTTGGATATTGGTGCAGATATTGGTTCCTACTTCAACGACTGCCTGGTGCATTTCGGCAGTAACTCGCTCTTTAAGGATGATTTTACCATCCTCTACAATCTTTGACATGTGAGAGCGAAGGGCGCGGGTTTCGGGGTCTATGGTTTGGAATTCTTCCTCGATTCCGATGGTAAATTTGTGCATAGGCTTTGGGTAGTTTACAGTGGGCAGTAAGCAGTAGGCCATTGAACTGCCTACTACTTACCGCACGGGCGGCCCCGTGTCAACTTATTTCTTTTTCGGCGCTTTTTTAGCGGGTTCTTCTGCTTTGGCTTTTGAGGCGGCTTTTTTAGGCTTATCTTCTTTTGGCTCTACGTCACCTTTGGCCAAGTGGCTGATGGGTAAATTCATGGCC
>JBGAUP010000224.1:0-10386 GCA_044228585.1 Runella sp.
ATTAGAACAACACGCGGAAATGTGTTTTTGAGGAAGAAGAAGTAAAAAGTATGCTTAACATCGCTAAGCGTCAGTCGGTTCAAAACCGACCGACGCTTAGCGATTGCCTTACAAGTATTCATTCGAGTCTAAAGAAAAAAATCCTTCTTCCCACCCGTCTTAGCAATGAGGCGGGTTTCTTTGATTACGATATGTTGACTCATGGCTTTGCACATATCATAAATGGTCAAGGCTGCCACGCTTGCGCCCGTGAGTGCTTCCATTTCTATCCCCGTTTTGCCCGTCACGCTGGCAGTACATTCAATCACCACTTCGCGGGCGCTGTTGACCGATATTTCTACTTGGCAGTTTTCTAAGCCCAACGGATGACACAACGGAATCAACTCACCCGTTCGTTTTGCGGCCATTACCCCTGCAATGATTGCTGTTTGAAAGACAGGGCCTTTTTTGGTGTTGATTTCGTCGTTTTGGAGCAAATCCATAATTTCATCGCCCAACACCACAATACTACGCGCTTTGGCTATCCTTTTCGTAACTGCTTTTTCCGATACGTCCACCATGCTGGGGTTTCCGTCAGAATTCAAATGAGTAAGAGACATTATTTTCTGGTTTTTAAATACAAATTACGCAAAGTAAGGGAAACATAATACCCATTTTTAGGTAATTCCTAATTTTTATCATTGTATTTTCTGTGGCAGTCGCCTACCATTGTAATTTTGCTGCGACTTTTTGAAAAGTGATTGATAGAAATAGAAGTAATGTAAAAATCAGTATGCCAAATCAGATAAATAGCCTTTTGTGGGATATCCTTCGTACCCACCTCACCCCCGCTGAGTCAGAATGGTTGGAAAAACAGGGAATGGGTCGCCCTATCGAGATAATGACGGCTTTTGTGGCCGCACCGCGCTTTTTAGCCAAACGTATTATTCAACCGACTATCGAACAAGCTTATGAATTGAACGAAATTCTGCCAGGATTTTCGGTCGAAGATTGGGGATTTGCACGATTAGGTCGGGTATGGTTATTGAGTTGTTTGGATTCTTCCAACAAAGAAGAGTATTGTACCCACATCGAAACCCTCTTCGATACTGCCGAAATGAATGAGTTGGTAGCACTTTATTCTGCTCTACCTATTCTGGTTTATCCCGAACAATGGCTTTTTAGGGCAACCGACGCCGTACGTTCCAATATGGGGGTGGTGTTTGATGCGCTCGCTTTACGCAACCCTTACCCTCGTCAGTATTTCTCAGAACTGGCTTGGAATCAACTTGTTTTAAAAGCAATCTTCAACGACAAACCCCTTCATTATATCGTAGGATTGGAAGAGAGAAACAACGAAAAATTGGTATTGACCTTGTCTGACTTTGCCCATGAACGCTGGGCGGCAGGGCGGATGGTAGCTCCGCAAGTGTGGCGATTGGTGAGTAAATTTTTAAACGATGGACTTCTATCTGATGTCGTACATCTTTTTGCCTCTGCGTCTGAACACGACAGACAAGCCGCCGCGTTGACGTGTTACCATTCAAATTATGAACCTGCGAAGCAATTGCTCGCAAAGTACCCTGACTTAGAAAAAGCCGTACGAAATCATCAACTTACTTGGACTCATCTTGAATTTACAGATTTGAATACTTATGTGCCTAAACGATAAAGAATTACAGCAAAACCCCTCCCACTTTGAGGAGTCTGACGAAGTAGATGCCCATCGCGATATGGCTTGGGATGATTATCGCGATTTAATCAAAGGTATGCGCTTCTTCGACCCGCATATCCACATGGTGTCGCGTACTACCGACGACTACGAAGCCATGCGTGATGCAGGCATTGTAGCCATTATTGAGCCTGCTTTTTGGGTGGGGCAGCCCCGTACGGGTCTTTCTACCTTCAAGGACTATTATAGCAGTTTGGTAGGGTGGGAGCGATTTCGCTCTTCGCAGTTTGGAATTAAGCATTACTGCACCATCGGCCTTAATTCTCGTGAGGCCAACAACGAGCCGTTGGCCGAGCAGGTCATGGAAATTTTGCCGCTGTATCTGTACAAAGAAGGCGTTGTGGGTGTGGGTGAAATTGGTTTTGATGACCAAACAGCCGCCGAGGAAAAGTACTATCGTCTGCAATTGGAGTTAGCAAAAAAAGCCAATCTGCCTGTGCAAATCCATACCCCCCACCGCGACAAAAAGCGCGGAACGGAACGGAGTATGGCCATAGCCCTCGAACACGGCCTCGACCCGTCGTGGGTGATTGTGGACCACAATAACGAAGAAACCGTCAAGAGTGTGCTTGACCAAGGTTTTTGGGCCGCTTTTACGATTTATCCTTTCACTAAGATGAGCAATGAACGCATGGTGAAATTGGTAGCACAGTACGGTCCGCAGCAAATTATGATTAACTCTGCCGCCGATTGGGGAATTTCTGACCCACTGGCGATTCCTAAAACCGCTGCCTTGATGAAGATGCGCGGAATCTCCGATGAAACGATTCGATTGGTGACTTACCAAAATGCCATTGACGCTTTTGGAAAAAGTGGACAAATAGACGTCAGTGATTTTGAGGAAGGGCTGACCGTTGACCAAAACCAGAAATTTCACGGAAATACGATTTTGCGCGGAGGCCAACAGCCACGTGTGTCCAAAAACGCTTTATTAATCAAATAACGTGAGTGCAATCAAACCTTACCTGCAACTTACCCGGCCCGCCAATATTGTTACGGCCATCGCTGACATTTTGGCGGGAATGGCTATTGCCCAATTCTCTTTTGGCAATAGCCCCGCCTATTGGCTACTCCTTTCTACGGTGGGTTTGTACGGCGGTGGGGTGGTGTTAAATGATGTGTTTGATGCCCAGCTGGATGCTATCGAACGCCCCGAACGGCCCATTCCGAGTGGGAAAGTAACGCGTAATGCAGCCGCCATTTTGGGGATTTCTTTGCTCTCATTGGGTGTTCTTGCGGCAAGTCTTTTTAGCATCTTGAGCGCCGAAATTGCCTTTGTTGTGGCTACATTGGCCGTTATTTATGACCGTTTTGCTAAATATAGTGCCATTTTTGGCCCACTCACCATGGGCTTATGTCGGGGTGGAAATTTACTTTTGGGGATGAGTGCCGTCGGCACTTCTATACCTCAATGGGGATGGTTGGCGCTTGTACCCATTGCCTATATTGCAGCCATTACGCTCATTAGTCAAGACGAGGTTCACGGCGGGAAACGTCGTTCGTTGTACATTGCGGCCTCCCTTTATACCACCGTTCATGCCATTCAGTTTTTGGTAGCCGTTGAACAAGGCAATGGCTCTTTCGCATTGCTCTTGATTATTTTACACGCGTGGTTGGTGGGCCGACCGTTGTGGGATGCGATTCAAAATCCCATCGGCTCCAACATCGGTAAGGCGGTAAAATCAGGGGTTTTGTCGCTTATTGTAATGAATGCGGCTTGGTGTGTAGCATTTGGGAACTGGCCAGTCGCTCTTGGCGTTCTTGTGCTATTGCCTTTGTCTATACTACTCGCCCGTATTTTTGCGGTGACTTAGCGTTTTTAATTTTATGAATACCCTACAACAATCTTTTCAGGTTTCTTATACCTATTCCATCTTTTTTACAAAGGGGCTTTTTGACTTGTCAAATCCTACCCTGAGTAGTTTTTTTCGCTCGTTTGGAGAAGCTGGTTTTCAACGCAAAGTACTCATCGCCATTGATGGTGGTTTTTTGAGTCATTACCCCCATCTTCAACAATCAATTGCGCGCTACTTTTCTACCATTGAAGATGCCGTAAAATTAGTGCCTCATGTACTCGTTTTGCCTGGTGGTGAAGCTGCCAAAAACGACCCTGCGCTGTTCGAAAAAATTGTGGAAGCTATTGATGATTACGGTATTGATCGCCATTCTTTTGTGATTGGCATAGGCGGAGGGGCTATTTTGGATTTGGTAGGTTATGCCGCGGCAGTTTCGCATCGTGGCGTAAAACATATCCGAATCCCAACGACCGTTTTATCCCAAAACGACTCAGGCGTAGGGGTGAAGAATGGCATTAACTACCGAGGAAAGAAGAATTTTTTGGGGACTTTTGCCCCTCCTATGGCCGTATTTAATGATTTGACATTTCTACGCAGTCTTGATGATCGTGATTGGCGGTCGGGTATTGCAGAGGCGATTAAGGTAGCTTTGATCAAAGACAAATTGTTTTTTGAATGGATAGAAACCAACGCGGACGCTCTCGCTCGCCGCGATGAAGACGCAATGGCGTACCTAATTCACCGCTGTGCCGAAATGCACGTAGAGCACATCCGCAGTGGAGACCCGTTTGAATTTGGCTCGTCACGTCCCCTGGATTTTGGACACTGGGCAGCACATAAATTAGAATATCTTACTGATTTTCAGGTTCGACACGGCGAGGCTGTGGCTATTGGAATTGCGCTCGATAGCGTGTATTCGGCCAAAGTAGGCAAGTTAAGCGACGACGAATTAGAACGTATTTTGACGGTAATCCAGAAACTCGGTTTTGATTTATATCACCCTAAGCTTGCCGAAAACGATAAAATTAACCTGCGGAATGGTCTGCAGGAATTCCGTGAACATCTCGGTGGACGTTTGACGATTATGCTGCTCGAAAAAATCGGCAAAGGGGTAGAAGTTCACGAAATGGACGCTAATCTCATCGCGGAAGCAGTAGATTATTTAGAAGGACATTTTTTGAGTTTATTAGCTTAAAACCTTGACAGGAGTTACGGCTTAGGCACTTTAACTACTGTCAAGGTTTTCGTAGCAAAATAATACTTTTCTCTTCCGCAACCCAGAATCAGATGCTAACCCCACACGGACACCTCACTTATTGTAGCAATATTCACCCTGGCGAACGTTGGGATGAGCATTTTAAGACTTTACAGGACAATCTCCCTTTTATTAAAAACCAACTTGCGCCCAATCAGCCTTTTGCTTTAGGTTTGCGCTTGGCCAATGATGCCTCCATTGAACTTTCCAATCCCGAACGCTTGGCAGAGTTTAAAAAGTGGTTGTCCGAAAATAACATCTACATTTTTACCATGAATGGCTTTCCGTACGGAGGCTTTCATGCGACGCGGGTCAAAGATGATGTTCATACGCCCGATTGGACTACGCCCGAACGGACAGAATATACCAAACGCCTTTTTCACATCTTAGCGCAACTCCTACCCGAAGGGATGGAAGGGGGTGTTTCTACTTCGCCTTTATCTTACCGTTATTGGTGGCAAAGCGAAGAAGAAACCCAACAGGCAATTAAAACGGCCACCGAAAATATCCTACAAGTGGTCGAAACGTTGATTGAACTTGGCCAAACTACGGGAAAAATCATGCACCTCGATATTGAACCCGAACCCGACGGAATATTGGAAAATGGGCAAGAATTTATCGAATGGTACGCCGATTATTTTTTACCAAAGGGCATTGCCCACCTACAAGAAACGCATAAACTTTCCCCAGAAAAGGCCAGAGAAACCTTATTGACACACATTCAATTGTGCTACGATGTATGTCATTTTGCGGTTAGCTACGAAGAACCACAAGTTATTGTAAATCAATTGAATGATTTGGGCATACGAGTTGGAAAAATTCAGATTAGCTCGGCCATCAAGATTGATTTGTCGGAAAACAAAGAAGCCAAATTGAAAGCGATTCAGGCATTTGATGAGCCAGTCTATTTACATCAGGTCGTCGCCAAAAATGCCGACGGTACTTTTCAAAAATACCGCGATTTACCCGAAGCCTCTGCCGCCGAAACTGACCAACAAACTGAGTGGCGGATTCACTTCCACGTACCATTGTTCATCGAGTCTTACGGCTTATTAGATTCGACACAAAACGAGATTGTAAAAACGCTGAACGTACAAAAAGCAACTCCTTTTACGAAGCATTTGGAAGTAGAAACTTACACGTGGGGGGTATTGCCTACGGATATGCAAAAGCCTATTGGTGAGTCAATTGTGCGGGAGTTGGAATGGGTGAAAGAACAACTCAAATGAATAAAACTGTCGTTATAGATATCGTTGGCCTAAGTGCTAATCTGATTGGAGAACATACTCCTTTTTTGAGTGAGTACGTCAAATCTCGCCATATCACGCCGATTAAGCCCGTTTTGCCCGCCGTTACGACCACTTCTCAAAGTTGTTACGTAACAGGAAAATGGCCTTCTGAACATGGAATCGTGGCCAATGGCTGGTATGACCGCGACGATGCCGAAGTGAAATTTTGGAAACAATCAAACCACCTCGTCAAAGCCGAAAAAATTTGGGATGCCGCCAAGCGTCAAGACTCATCGTTTACGTGTTCTAAGATGTTTTGGTGGTACAATATGTACTCTACCGCCGATTTTTCGGTTACGACACGCCCCCAATACCACGCCGACGGGGTAAAAGCCCCCGATTGTTATGCCCATCCTGCCAACTTGCGAGACGAACTGCAAGAAGACTTGGGACAGTTTCCATTGTTCAATTTTTGGGGGCCTAATGCCAATATCAAGTCCACAAAATGGATTGCGGACGCTTCTATGTGGGTGGATCAAAAACACGACCCTACGCTGACGCTCATTTATTTGCCACATTTGGACTACTGTTTGCAAAAATTCGGCCCCGATTTTACAAAAATCAGCAAAGAATTGAATGAAATTGACCAAGTGGTAGCGGAGTTGGTGCAGTTTTACGAGGCCAAAAACACAAAAATCATTCTTCTTTCCGAATATGGAATTAATCCTGTCCATCGCCCTGTTCATATCAATCGAATTTTGCGGGAAGAAGGCTTGATTTCGGTCCGTACCGAGCGTTGGTACGAATTACTGGATGCAGGTGCTTCCAAAGCCTTTGCTACTGCCGATCACCAAATTGCGCATATCTATCTCAACGACCCGTCGGTAAAAGAGCAAGTCAAAAAACGTTTGGAACAAACGCCAGGTATCGAAATGGTGTTGGACGAAGAAGGCAAAAAAGCGTATCACCTTGACCACGAACGTTCTGGAGATTTGGTAGCCGTGGCCGCGCCTGATAGTTGGTTTACTTATTATTATTGGTTCGACGACGCAAAAGCGCCAGACTACGCTCATTTGGTGGATATTCATCGCAAGCCCGGCTACGACCCCGTTGAGATGTTTATGGACCCTAAAAATCCATTGATTAAACTCCGTGCTGGCTACAAATTGGCTCGTAAACTTCTTGGATTCAGGTATTTAATGGATGTTATTCCTTTGGATGCTACTTTGATCAAAGGCTCACATGGGGGTATTAGCGCATCTAAAGAATTTTATCCTATCTGTGTTACCGATAAGCCTTTACCACAACAAGAATTAGAAGCCGTAGAAGTGTATGAGGTGATTTGGAAGCATTTATTTCCCCACTAATAACGGATAATCATCAACGGATAACGTTACATTAGGTATCTTTGTCAAATTTTTTAGTTTTTTGACCATGAATCTTTTTAACGTTTATCCGATTTACGACATCGAACCCGTCCAAGCGCAAGGCTCTTGGCTCTGGGACAGCAAAGGCGAGAAATACCTCGACCTTTACGGCGGTCACGCCGTGATTTCGGTGGGTCACTGTCACCCCCATTACGTCGAAAAAATGACGGAACAGTTGCGACGAATTAACTTCTATTCCAACTCTGTCAGGATACCGTTACAGGATGAATTGGCTCAAAAACTCGGAGAATTATCGGATTGTCCTGATTATAGCCTCTTCTTGTGTAATTCAGGGGCTGAAGCCAACGAAAATGCCCTCAAATTGGCCTCTTTTTACAATGGAGGTAGCAAAGTAGTGGCCTTTACTAAGTCTTTTCACGGACGTACGGCAGGGGCAGTAGCGATTACTGACAACCCTTCGATTGTAGCACCTGTGAATTACAGCAAGCACGTGACGTTTCTACCTTTTAATGACGCCGAAGCTGTACGTCAACACGATATGACCGACGTATGTGCGGTGATAGTAGAAGGAATCCAAGGCGTAGGCGGAATCCAAGTAGCATCGGAAGAGTTTTTACGAGCGATTCGTGAAAAATGCGACGAAACCAATACAACCTTCATTCTGGATAGTGTGCAGTGTGGTTATGGACGTTCGGGGAAGTTTTTCTCAAACCAACATTATCCCAACCTCCACGCAGACCTTTATACCACTGCCAAAGGCATGGGCAATGGCTTTCCTATTGCGGGAGTGTTGATTTCTCCTAAATTTCAGGCCAAATACGGCATGTTGGGCACTACTTTTGGTGGAAATCACCTTGCATGTGCGGCGGGTATCGCCGTTCTCGACATCATGAAGGAGGAAAATCTCATGGCAAACGCCGTTGAAATTGGCAACTATCTGATGAAAGGTATTGCCGAAATCGGTGGCTATAAAGAACTCCGTGGTCGTGGATTGATGATTGGGATTGAATACGATTTTCCTATCGAAGACTTGCGTAATAAACTCCTTTTCGACTATAAATTATTCACAGGAGTAGCAGGCAAAAACACCATTCGCTTACTACCATCACTTGCGCTCAAGAAAGAAGAAGCGGATTTGTTCTTAGAAGCGTTGAGCAAAGAAGTTCGGGTATTGGCTTAGGCTTAATCTGACGGTACACCGTCCGCGGCTGCAGTTTGGCCTGCAAAACGATGACAATTACCTAATCATCCTGAGATTGCAGTAAGATTTTTTAAAAGTGTGTGGGGCAACCTACGCACTTTTTACTTAGAAGACAATCTGGTGATAATTAAGTTTTTAACCTCTTGTGTTTCTGTGTCTTCGCGGTACAGAATTTCTACGTTTGTACGAACGAATTCAATTCCTAAACTGGGTGAATGACCGTGAAGAAGCAATACTGGAAAGTTAGCAATGGGGTAAAATGGCAAGCCCGACGCTTTGTAAATCGTAATGGTTTTGCAAAAAATACAACATAAATGTTCAGGAAACGAATCCAAGGTTAAGGCATATTCAGCTTCGGTAGCCACCAAGGCCAGCTCTTGAACGGATAAACATTTAGAAGCATCAATCACCCGATTCAAAAACTGGGCATCCGTAGCATCACTAATTTTTGCAGTGATTTTGGTGAGCAAATCAGTTTGTCCACAGAGAACAAATGTATAATCGGCTTTTTCAATACTTCACTTACAATATCAGCCCAAAACTGGGGACTCATTTGACGGTGTGGTTCGCCAGTTTCAGGAAAAAGTAACACATAAGGCTTCGATAATTTTGACGGTAGTTTTTGCTGAACAAGCTCCCAAGAAACGGTTGGGTTGATCTGAAAATAGGGAACTACCTCTTCTAACTTGGCCTTAATTCCTATTTCTTTCAATAGAGCTGAATAGGTGTCAAAATGGTGAAATAGTCCCTCTTTGGGGATGTCCAATTCTACATCCAATAAACCTCCCAACCCACGACGATTAAATCCAACGGCTTTTTTGACATGAATAAATGGGAGAATAAAATGGGAAACACCATACGAGGTACGAACATCTAAATAGTAATCGTACTCTTCTTTTTGCAATTCAGGTAACGCTTGTCGAAAAGTACGATAGTGCTGCTTAATTTTCTGCCATTGGTTGATTTTACTACGATTTCCCAGATAATGGTCAATGTAAAAAGTATGACGAATATAGGGGTTATATTCATTGACTGCTTTGCACCAAGTAGGACTTATGATGTCAATAACCGCATGGGGATACTTTTGATAAATCAAAGGGAATAAGTAAGACACAGTCAAAGCATCGCCCATGTGTCCCAAAGACGCTATAATAATCTTGGGTTTATCGCTAATAATATCTCGCCGCCTCTTTTTATAAAACCATTTCGCATAAATATCCACGAATGTGTCCAGTAGCTTTAGCGGTACAGTTTCGCGGGGAGTTCCGCTATAATGTCTCTTCATTTTTTACAATTTGTGTCCAAATTTTTCAAAATGAGGTTTCCAAAACGCTAATTCGTGAATATCCCAGGCGTGGCAGCCAAAAGGCAGTTGATTTTGGTTTAAGGCATACGCCTTGGAGGGTAAATCCTCTACTGCAAATCGAAGAGCTTCTTGCCAATGGGGTAAACGTACTTGTTTGAAGTACCGATTCATTTCGATACAAAAAAAAATATCTTCGTTATAAAAAGAGCCTTTTCCATTCAGATACTGCTCAATCTTGGGGTAGTTATTACGCACAATGTCAAGCATTTTTTGAACCCTGCGCAGCGAAAATCCACCGTTTCCTACCGAAAATTTCAAAATAACGTCAAGCGGTTGGTTGTTTCGATTTTTATCTCTTAAATCAAACCAAATGGCGATTTGTTTCTTCAAATAAAAAATAATCTTGTCGGTTAATGACGAAAAATCACGCTCAATACGCCAAGGTGCTCCAATATAATCGTATCCTTTTGCACACCATTCTTTCAACTCATCCTTAAAAA
>JBGAUP010000225.1:0-10233 GCA_044228585.1 Runella sp.
AAATGCGAGCCAATTTTGTGTCTTTTCCAGAGCAGCCTTCGCTATTGGTAAAAGTGTAAGTGATGGGATAACTTCCCGCCGTTAGATTTTGGGTAATAAAGCGACTACCCGCTACCCCACGACCACTGAATGTCCCGCCCGCGGGTGTACCTATTAACGAGATGGCTTGCAAGCCAGAAGTACAAAGCGGTGGAATGGAGTCAAGCGTCACAATGGGGGACGGTTTTACCACTAAATCATACACCGAGGAACGTGTGGCGCATTTGGTAGCCGTGTCCACCACGGCTACGCTGTATTTCCCTGATTTTTGAGGAAAATATTCATTTCCTATCGCTTGAACAAGCGGAAAATCTCCCCAAAACCAAACGTATTCATAAGCACCGTTTTTTTGGGTAATTAATTTCACCGAATCGTTAGAACAAAAAATGGGCGTACCTGTAATGGAGATAGGAGCAGGAGGCCCGACTAAGATTTTTATAATAATGCTATCTTTGGCGACACACTTTGAAGAATTATCGGTGATAAATACACTATAAGTTCCTGCCTGTTTGATGTATGGTAGTATGGTACTTGGATTGCCGATATTTGCACCGTTTCTTTGCCAACGTACTGTATTGTTGTTGGTTTGTACACTGAGGTTGGTACTATCGCTATCGCAAAGTGGGAGAGGGCGGCTTGAAATAATTTTGGCGGTAGGTGTACTTTTTAAGGTAACAACGGTTGTATTTGAAGTAGAGTCCTCAATACTACAACTCTGCGCGAAGCGCTTTACAAGGGTATAATTCCCCGATTGGTTAGCGGTGTAAAATGACTTATTTGCTCCATTGATATTTTTTCCGTTCAACTGCCATTGATAAGCCCATTGAGGGTCTTCGTCGTCGGCTTTCAATGTGGCAGAATCTCCCTTGCATAGCTTCAATAGACCAACGTGGCCGTTGGGCTGGGTTTCAAAATCTACGTTGGGAGTGGCTTGTTTTATCCCTACATTGACTGCCGAAGGAAAGACCGAGATACAATCTACTACATTTAAGATAAATTCTCTTCGTACTTCACCTATTTTTGTGCCATTACGGAATTCGTCACAGCGTACAGCAAACGCAAAAGTGCCTAATTGTGAAGCATTGAGACTGATTTTTCCCGTTTTGGCATCTATACGTAAAGAAAGCGTTCCTGGAATGGCTCTCGTACTATCGAAACCATTTAACCAAACTGCACGAGTATAAGGTCCTTGCTGGGCTTTGGTTGGAAATGTTCCTCCGCCATCGGTTGAGCCAATGAGGGGTGTTACAAGGGAGTAAGTCAACAAGTCGTTGTCGGTGTCAATGGCACTAAAATCTGCTTCAAACGTTTTGCCTACACATACATATTTTACCTCGGGGGTTTTGAAAGAAGGCGAGTTGTTGCGGGTGTTGACAGGAGGAATTTCGGTATAAAAAACCAGACCTACTTTACTTGGATTTTGGATATTAAGAATATTGCCATTGCGGCAACATTCTTCCCAAGCTAAATAATAGCCAGCGGGGTCGTTGTATGTGTTGGTAGTGAGAGCAATATCAGCTACATAGCGCACCACCGTAATTCGAGAATCTGTATTATTACTTACACATCGGGCATTGGTGTAGGGTAATTCTTGCCTGAGTGTTCGATTGAGGGTAAAATCCTCTAAACGGGTGTTATTACTTTTACGAAAAATAGAAACGAAGGCTTTGTCATCGGTAGTGCCCAATACATCATCGTAGATGAGGGTGAGGGTGAGGGTAAAATCAGTAGCTACTGTTCCACGTTTGGTAATGGCAATATCACCGCCTATAATGTGTCTGGCCGATGCCTCTGCACCCCAAAACAATAGTAACGCGCACATTATCCAACGCTTCATGGAATCAATTTTGCAATTTTTTAGAGAGTACGCAAAATTTGCGCCAAATATTGCGCCGATGAGTTTGAGTGTCAGAATACTACTGTGTCGCCTACTTGGATATCGTACTTATCGCAGTAGCCACCATTGACTTCTACCACGTACTGGGCATTGCCGAAAGAAGGCAAACTCTCTTCCGAATACGGTTTCGCCTTTTTCTGGATAGAGACAATTTTTTTGTTTGAATCTACATAAATGATGTCTAATGAAATCATGGTATTTTTCATCCAAAACGCTTGGGGTTCAGCTTGTTCAAAAACAAATAGCATTCCTACGGAGTCAGACAGATACGGTCTGAACATTAACCCTTTTGCACGTTCAGCATCGTTTTCGGCAATTTCTACGTCAATTTTTCGGAGGCGCTTTTCTCCCCGTAAGAAAACCACCTCTCCTTCTTTAACAATCCCACAGGCGGGTGCAGCATCGGTTGTAGTAGTTGCGGGATTTTCAGGATTGGTTGAGCTAATGGCCGATTCATTACTGTCTGCAATCAGCAGGGGTCTTAATAAATATAAAACCCCTGCTAATACGAAGACACCCAACAAAATATAGCTAAAATAAGAACGTCGTTTTTGCATAAAACTCGAAAAATAATAAGTGAATCTTTCATCCGCCTACGGTAAACTACTCTTCATACGCCCAGTCTATTCGATGCTTCATGTCGCGGATAACCAAGTTTTGGGCTTTGAAATACGAACGAATCTGATCTACCTTATCGTATTGTTGAGCAGCCTTGTACTCCCGATACAAATCAAGCATTCCGCTCAATACCGCATCATTTTCGCTTCTTTCTTCCTTCAGACCCAATAGCTCTTCTGTAAAGGTGACGAATTTTTCTTTCAATAAACCAAAACCCTCCTCGCCCAACGATGCAGGAACAAGTTGATTCAAGTAGAGCATGTTGATATATTTCAGCAAGTTAAATAACTGAGCTACGGCCACAGCGGTGTTGAGGTCATCGTTCATCGCATCGTAGAAGTTCTGAACGGATTTTTTAATGTCAGCTACTTTCTTTTCGTCAATTTGCACACAAGGGGTTGAGACTTTTAAACCCACCTCATCGTCGGAAGTAACCACTTCCGCAGGAATGTAAGGCATTGATTTAATAATCTTCAAACCATTCATCAATCTTTTATACGCTTTTTGAGCACCTTTAAGGGCATCATTAGAAAAGTCTAACGTACTGCGGTAGACGGTCAACATGTTGGAGTGCATCCAATACCGTACGGGATCGGTGCCGTTGATACCTGTACCTTGCGCAATCTCGCATTCGTGGTGAGGAAATTTTAAATCCATTCCGCCACCGTGAATGTCAAATTGTTTTCCTAAATACTTGGTACTCATGCAGGTACACTCCAAATGCCAGCCAGGGAAACCTTTACCCCAAGGTGATTCCCACTGCATAATATGCTCAGGAGCAGCTTTTTTCCAAATAGCAAAGTCAAGTGGATTACGTTTTTCGCTTGTCCCTTCGAGGGAGCGAGTTTCGGTGAGGAGTTCATCCAAAACCCGTCCCGATAGCTTGCCATAATCGTTACCGTTGGCATTGTATTGATTGATGTCAAAATACACCGAACCATTTGACTCGTAGGCCAACCCTTTTTCAATCAGGTCTTTTACGGCTTCGATTTGCTCAATCAAATGCCCCGTTGCAGTAGGTTCAATGCTCGGGGTACGGAAATTGAGTTGCTCCAATACCTGATGAAAATCGTTGGTATATCGCTGAACAATCTCCATGGGTTCCAATTGTTCGAGCTTTGCCATGCGTCCAATTTTGTCTTCTCCTTCGTCGCCATCACCTACGAGGTGGCCTACGTCGGTGATGTTACGCACGTACCGAACTTTGTAACCAATATGGGTGAGGTATCGAAACAGCGTATCGAAGGTTAAAAAAGTACGCACATTACCCAAATGTACATAGTTATAGACTGTTGGTCCACAAACATACATCCCTACGTAAGGTGGGCTGAGAGGTTCAAATAGTTCTTTTTGGCGCGTAAGGGAGTTGTAAATTTTGAGTGGTTGGTTCATGATGTTGTGAATAGGATGTTATTTTTTTTTGAAGGGGGGCATAATCAACAACATCGGAGAAAATATTCGCAAGATTGGATAACTGTAAAAATCATTTTATCTAAAATTATTTTTAGTGTAAATCAAAAATTCGTTAGCTATTTTAATAAACCCTTTAATATCTTCTTCTTCATAGTCTCCACGCAGTTCATAATCGGCTTGCAATCTTTGCTCATGGAGCTGGCTAAAGTGGCCTAAAAAATATTTGGGAATGATTCCAGTATGAATGTAGTATTGGGCAAATAAGGCATTAGCTCCTTTATGTGTTTTTGAATATTGCCGTTTCAAGATAAGTAATGCTCTGACTGTATTAAAAAAACAATAATAGCAATGGTTGACAGCACCTCTCAAAAAGCCCATTTGTAAAAGCCCTGAAGCACAATTTAGTTCGTCTTCGGCTCCTGCTATTAATTCGTCAAATTCGTTATTATCCATAGACTACTAATCCGTCTTTTTGAACATTTTCAAAGAACAGCCAATTTGCTTTCTGTTGGTACTGTTTGTCAGAAACTGGCCGAACCGATAGATAAATATTCTCTCTTAAACTCAAGTCTAACATTAAATCAACTAAGTCATTAAGTTCTTTAGTAAGTTTGAATTCATCTTTTAGAACTACTAAAAAGTCTATATCAGAATCTGCATGGTAATCTCCACGGGCATAAGAGCCGTATAGAATCACCTTTAGCAGACGGTCGCCATAGTGAAGTTTTAGTAACTCGACAACCTCTTCAACGATAATTTCTGTGGCCGCTATCATTTATTAAAATAACGTTTACCGCACAAAACTAATAATTTGTTGTGGCATCCTGCATAAATTCAATACCAGAACTTCGGTATTTAGTTATGACGCCTTAACTTTACCGCATGAAAAAACCTTTTATCGTTGGTATCACGGGCGGGAGTGCATCGGGAAAAACGTATTTTTTGAATAGTTTAATGGGGGCTTTCTCCGAAAATGAGATTTGTTTGATTTCTCAAGATCATTATTATCGTTCTCGGCATGAAGTACCCATAGACGAAAACGGAGTACATAATTTTGATTTACCCAATGCCATCAATCACCGAAACTATGCCGAGCATATCATTGATCTTCGCGAAGGGCGAACAGTCGAAAAATTGGAATATACCTTCAATAATCCCAACATAATTCCCAAAATGCTAACATTTCGACCTACACCCATTATTGTAGTAGAGGGAATATTTGTGTTCTATTTTAAAGAGATTGCCGAGTTATTAGATCTCAAAATATTTATTGACGCCAAAGAACACATCAAACTAAAACGGCGTATCATTCGCGACCAAGTAGAACGAGGATATGACCTGACTGATGTATTATACCGCTGGGAAAACCACGTATTTCCAACCTATGAGCAATTTATCAAGCCCTCGAAAGCAGATGCAGACCTGATTATTCCCAATAACCGACATTTTCATCGTGGACTGGAGGTAGTAAAGGCGTTTTTGAAGAGTAAACTGGAATAAATAATCCTTAACGTGATTACCATTCCCAAATGGTTGGACTCTTGTGCCGACGTAGGTGTTTGCCAAACTCCATCCAAAAAGCCATTACAAGATAGATAATGATAGGAGAGCCAAAGGTTAGAAACGTGGCGTATATAAAATACAGTCGGATACTGCTTGCGGAAATATTAAGAATTTCTCCCAAACGCGCACAAACGCCAAAAACTTGGTTCTCAACAAAATAGCGGAAACGATTCATAGCGTTTTTAAAAAGTTTAAGAGCGAAATTAATAAATACAAATTTCAATGTCAAGTACTTAGACGACAGAATGAGGGCTTGACATGTAACAATAATTTTATAAATTTGTTTTAACGTTGCTTAAAACTTCGTTGTTTTAACGATACAAAGTCGGCCTCGGCACGTACCTAATATTGAGTGTTCAAGCCTTTTGCTCAACGATTAGTTTCGGTCAACACTTTGTAATGTTATTGTAAATGAGGCAATTAGTAACAAACCCCTTTAATTATTTTCTCATTTTCTTAATTTTTGTAGTACAATGCAAACAGGAACAGTAAAGTTTTTCAATGAAGCAAGAGGGTATGGTTTCATTGTGGACGATGAGTCTCAAAAAGAAATTTTTGTACACGTAACGGGCTTGGGAGGCGTAGTTATTCGCGAAAAAGACCGTGTAGAGTACGAAATCGTTGATGGAAAAAAAGGCTTGAACGCAACTAAAGTAAAGAAAATCTAAATTTCTTTACCAAAGAACGGTACGGGACACCTCATGCGAAGTGCCCCGTTTTTTGTATCCTAAAAGTAAGCCTTACTTGAGGTCGCGTTCAATAATTTCGTTGGTTTTTTTATCTTTTAAAATCACTTTATGGCGTCCATCGTGAGTTACTTCTTCTTTGATGAGGTAATAATCCGCATCGTAGTCCACAAGGGTAGAAGCTTGAGTGACCCCTTCCTGACCGCGCCATACGGGTAAGTTGACAGGCTCCCAAAGTTTAGTTTGCGCTGATTTATAGGCCGCATCAATCACTGCGTTTACTACGTAGCCATCATAGAAGGTTTCGGCAGGCTCTTTTTCTTCTTCGTACGATTTAAACATATCGGTAAACATGTGATTATATCCCAGGTCATTGACTTCGTCGCCTACTGGAAATAACCAGCCAGTATTACTTTCGGCTTTTTCAGCTACATAGTCTCCTACGTTTCCGCTGGTGTACATCTCAAAACCCGTGCGAAGGAAATTGTTAATCCAAATAGTACCTTCTGTTCCCATGACTTCATCGCGCAAGTCCATCCCTCCACGAAACGTCCAGCTTACTTCAAATTGTCCAATTGCTCCGTTTTCATATTTAACGAGGGCAATGGCATGGTCTTCGGCTTCGATGGGTTTTACCTGCGTAGCAGCCCAACACATGACTTCTACGGGTTTGATGTCTTTTCCGATAAAATTGCGGGCAATTTCAATACAATGACAGCCCAAATCGAGGATACAACCTCCCCCAGCTTGTTCTTTGTCCCAAAACCAATTGCTGTGAGGACCTGGGTGCGTTTCGCGCGATTTTGCCCATAAGATTCTGCCCAATGAGCCTTCTTTCACACTTTTTAGTGATTTTAAGAATTTGGGCGTATAGCAAAGGTCTTCTAAGTATCCCGCAAATACGCCAGCTTCTTCCACGGCCTGCATCATTCGGAGGGCTTCGCCAGCATTGCGTCCCAGGGGCTTGGTACTAACAACTGCTTTCTTGTGTTTTACACACAGCATGACGGCTGCTTCGTGGAGGTTGTTGGGCAAAGCTATGCACACCATTGTAACATCTGGATGAGCGATGACTTCTTCCATGTCGGTTGACCAAAAAGAACAACTGTAGTCGTTAGCAAATTTTTTGGCGTTGGCTTCGCTACGGGCATAAATAGCCATAACCTGATCGCGGCTGCGTTGACCATGAATAGAATCCGCATAGAAACGCCCAATAAAGCCTGAGCCAAGCATGGCAATTTTCTGCATAAAATCGAATGGTTGACAAGTGAAAAAATACTTTTTTAAAAAAGCATTTTTCGTAAACTTTTTAATGATGGATTTTTGTTAGTACTTTTGCAATATAGTTGCAAATAGTCATGGCAAGAATTATTTCCGTTACTTTAAATGTTGGATTAACAGGGCTTGTACACCTTTTGTGTTGTTGGTTGCCTTTGTTTGTAGTTTTATTCAATGGGGCTTCTATAGGTTGGCTTGCTGAGTACCGTACCCCTCTCATTGTGCTTCAGTTAGGAGTACTGGCTTGGTCGTTTTATGACTTATATTTACGTTCATCTCATCAGGCATCTACGTTTGAAAAACGAGTTTTTTGGGTAGCTGTGGCACTAACCATAGCCCTAAATCTTGTTCCTCATACCTACTTTCAAGCTGAAGATAGCCGTTTGGCGCAAGCACAGTTTGAGCGAATTCGAAACACTCGTGTGGCACAATTTGAGCTTCAAAAACCGTTGAAATCGGTAGAAAAATTAAACAACACACTTCAATCAGTACAAGGAGTCGTTCCATCTCAAATTAAATTGGACGATGAAGTGGTGTCTGTCCGTTATTACTTAGGGAAAACATCAGAAAAAACCATTTTGGCAGCCCTAAGAAAGAAAGGGTATGAAGTTTCAATGATTGACTAAACCAAAACCTTATACTTACATGAAAAAAATGGCATACTCCACAACCTTTTATTGCTTACTGCTTACTGCTTCTTGCTTACTTCTGACTTCATGTGGCGACAAAAAAGACCCCAAAATGGAAGAAGCGGGGAAGATTCATCTGGCGGCCATGGAAATAGAGGAGTCTATTCACGAGCAAATAGAGGGGATTGATTCACTGAAAGTGGTTTTGAACGACAAGAAAAAAACACTTACCGATGCCGCGACCATAGCAGGAATTGATTCGACAGTTGCGGCGTTAGACGCGGTGGCCAAGTCTTTTGAAGATTGGGAAGAGAATCTTGTTGAAGTACCGGGCTTAGCCCACGAGCATCATCATCACGAAGGGGAAGAACACCATCACGACCATAAGCCAGCTCCCGATGTGTCTTCGGATCAAATGATTGAAATACAGAAGGAAATCAAGGCTAATATCGAAAAAATCAAGTCTGATTTGGCAACCGTCGAAGAAAGAATAAAAAAGGTTCTATAGTTTTTAGCCATTGGTTTTCGGCCCACAGTCCAGATTGTTTTTAGATTTTAACTTTTGACTATGAACCGTGGGCTAATTAACGCGGTACCTCTATTTTTTGTAGGAGTTGCGCCACAATATCATCAGGGGTTGCGCCTTCCATTTCACGTTCGGGCGTCAGTAAAATACGGTGGCGAAGTACAGCAGAGGCCAGTGACTGAATATCTTCGGGAGTAACAAAATCCCTTCCTTTAATGGCTGCCAATGCTTTTGAACTATTTAATAAAGCCACCGAAGCCCGTGGCGAAGCACCCAAAAACAGTGATTTGTTATTGCGGGTTTGTAGAATGATTTGGGCTATATATTCCAACAATTTGTCTTCTACGTGGATTTGATGCGTTTTTTTACGCAACTCGGCCAATTGCTCAGGTTTTAATATTGGTTTTATTTCAGCAATGGCATCGGCCAGATTAAGACGATGATGATGTCCTCTTAATACTTCTACTTCTTGCGTTGCTGTGGGATAGTTGACCAAAATTTTAAACAAAAAACGGTCTAATTGCGCTTCTGGCAAGCGATACGTTCCTTCGTGTTCAACGGGGTTTTGGGTAGCCATTACGATAAAAGGGCTGCTCATGGGGTAAGTTGTGCCATCTATTGTAGCTTGACGTTCTTCCATCACCTCAAACAGTGCCGATTGGGTTTTAGCTGGGGCACGGTTGATTTCATCCACCAATATAATATTAGAAAAGATAGGTCCTTTTTTAAACTCAAAATCAATGAGTTTAGGATTAAAAACCGAAGTGCCTAATACATCCGAAGGCATTAGGTCGGGGGTAAACTGAATACGGCTGAATTGGGTATGGATTGTTTTAGACAACAATTTGGCTGTTAGGGTTTTGGCTACTCCTGGCACACCTTCGATGAGTACGTGTCCATCGGCTAAAATGGCCGTCAGAAGTAGTTCTATCGTTTGGTGCTGCCCAACGATGATTTTACCAATTTCAGATTTTATGGCACCAATGGCGTCGTTGAGTTCTTGTAAATCAATTCGTGATTCAAAATTCATGTTTTGTAAAGTCGTTATTTTACTTTTTGATAAAAATCTTCGATTCTAAGGTTTAAACTTAACAATTCGTATTCAGAAAGCCGCCCACTACGTTCAGCATGAGCGATTTCGCTGAATAGTAAATCTATTTCCATCCGTGATAAACCTGTTTTGTGGGTCAATGTTTCCTTGAATTCCTCGTTGAATTCTTGGGTTCGCAAACCAAAGCGTTCACGAATGTAAATCAGGAGATGCTGAATTTTTTTGTTGGCGATATTGGCGTGATTTCCCTGCTGAAAATACATTTTACCAATCGTCTGGACAAATTCGAGCGAGGTATTTTGGGGGATTTCGAGGATGGGAATGACGCGTTGCGTGCGTTTGCCAGCAAAAACTGCAAATAGCAGTAATCCGAAAAGTATCAAATAATAAGCCCATTGCAAAGGCGGTTGGGTCATAATGTATCTAAATATAGATTGCTCATTATCGCCAAAACGACCCTGTTTTAAATATTCGTCCCAGTAAATAGGCAATACTGGCAAATAAGAAAGACTTTTGAAAGCAAAGTCGGTGGT
>JBGAUP010000226.1:0-10083 GCA_044228585.1 Runella sp.
CCGTAGGCATAGATAAACTTCTTCGATTTTTTGAAGTCTATGAGGGCGTCGCGGACTTCTTCGGCAGAAGCCCAGCCGACTATTGGATATTGTACATCCAAGTACACGCCTTTGATATTGGGGTCGAGTTTGGCGTTGGCCAAAGCCGATTTGATATCTAACAATCCAACGACGTTGCCTTGCCCACCCGAAAATTCGGCAAATGGATTTTCGACCGAAATCTCCTGAATGGGGTTGTTGAGGTTGAGTTTGAGAACAGAATTTTTTTCGACAGCGGTTCTTTCTTCTGATGAGCCCAAAGCTGCTGCCAATCCGATAAATAAGAAAAAGCCAAGTAGGGAGAAAATAAACAGACCAACGATGGTTGCAAAAACGTACTTAATGAATTGCCACATATTGTAATAAATAAATGAGTGAACGAGCTATTTAGGGGACTAATGTCTGGTTTTATAACAAACAAAATTAGTGTTTTGGTAGGTGGGATAGGGTGGTTTATGTTAAATGGTGGTATCTGTTTACGAGTGGGGAAATGATTGTACGGGGAGAGTAAAGTTAAATCTTAAAGTTTCTTAATTGGTTTGTACCCTTTTACTAATTCGGGTAGCTTGCTGAAAATTCAAGGGCTATGCTATCCGTCATTTGGCTTTTTTATCGAAACTTTTGGGTGTTTGCCCACGCTGTTGCCTGGGGAGGCTGGCTTATGGCAGGTTTGCCTTTAGGAGAAGAATTGTGGTCTTTTCTGGCGTTATTGTTTTGGCTAAAATTGTTCTCTTACGGGGTAATTTGGCTGCTTATGCAAACATTTTCTCGCCAAGGTTATCTCTTTTATCAAAACTTAGGCTATTCGATTTTAGGGCTTTTTGCAGGTGCTTTTGGCTTAGACATGGTATTGTTTTTTGGTTTAATCACGCTTATTTCATGGAGCATTTCGCTGTTTTAGAGGCTGATAGCATCGAATTGGCTTTTGAAGGACGAAAGATTCTTCAAAACATCTATCTCAAAATACCTGCAAATCAAGTAACGGCTATCTTGGGGCGTAATGGTGGTGGGAAATCATGCTTACTTCAAATTATCTTCGGTACGTTGACGCCTACTTACAAGTCAGTTCGATGGAATGGCCAATACGTCGAATCACCTTATCGAAAACAGGGTTGGGTGCGTTATTTACCCCAGCATCCATTGGCACCTTCGTCAATGCGCGTAAAAGAGGCGTTTGAATGGTATGGTATCAATGCCAATGTGGTTGATTATGATAAAATGCCTCTTTTGAAAACCCAGCGAATGGGGCAACTCTCGGGTGGCGAGCGACGCTTTTTGGAAACGTTGATGATTTTACTTTCGCCCGTGCAGTTTGTGTTACTGGATGAGCCGTTTTCACATTTGTCGCCCATTTATGTAGAACAATTGAAAATCGTCATTCAAGAGCAAAAATCACAAAAAGGAATTCTCATTACCGACCACCTGTATCGGGATGTACTGGACATTGCCGATCAAACCTATTTACTCCAAAACGGCGCTACTTATTTGCTCTCCAATCCTCGACAGGAATTGATTGATAGAGGATATATACCTGAATAATTGCTTGCTATGTAGCATGGAATCGTTATTTTTACTAAAAAAATTAACACAAATGGAAACATTGACAATAGAGGCGGTTCGGGAGGGCGTTCCAAAATACGCGGGTTTATCTCTGTCGAAGGCTGATTTTCTACAATGGGAATCGGACGATGATTTTTTCTATGAGTGGAATGACGGTATTTTAGAACCCATGAAAGGTATGCAACAAAACGAGCTTTTTATTATTAGTAACATCGAAGACAAGTTCTTTGAAACAGAAACATTTAAGAAAAAAAAAGGTCGTCTATTCAGTGAAATTGACTGTTGGCTGACCGAAAAACAAATGAGGCGTCCCGATATGGCTTTTTATACGGCAGAGCAAATCAAAGATACTGCCCAAAATAAAGTAGCGATTCCAAGTTTTGTCGTAGAAATTATTTCAGAACACGATGATATTCGCAAAGCCGAAATCAAACTTCGCGAATATTTTAAGGCAGGCGTACAAGTGGTTTGGCGAGTGCTCCCCGAAGTAGATTCGGTGTATGTTTTTACTTCTCCCAAAACTGTCGGTATTTATTCTGATACCGATATTATTACTGCGGCACCTGCTATTCCTGATTTGACAATGGCTGCTGAGGATTTGTTCAATATTTAGCTTTACGCCTGCGCTATCTTCTTATATTTTGTCATCTCTTTCTTTAAAATTTGCTACTTTTGCCCCTCGACTCGTTCAAATAACGACGGAATGCAAGTTATTTCTTTAGTGCTAATCGCCTAAATTCAACAACAATATAAACATGGCAAACGGAATATTACAAGGTAAACGCGGCATCATCTCAGGTGCGCTCGATGAGAACTCAATTGCGTGGAAAGTAGCGATGAAAGCGAAAGCTGAGGGGGCTACATTTACGCTTACTAACGCTCCTATTGCGATGCGTATGGGCGAAATCAAAAAATTGGCCGAAGCTTGCGAGGCTGAAATTATCCCTGCCGATGCTACCTCAGTAGAAGAAATTGAAAACCTGTATGGTAAATCAATAGAAGTGTTGGGCGGCAAAGTGGACTTCGTGCTGCACTCTATCGGTATGTCGCCTAATATACGTAAAGGTCGCTCTTATGGTGATTTGAACTACGAATGGTTTTTGAAAAGCGTAGATGTGTCGGCCTTGTCCTTCCATAAGTTTTTGCAAGTTGCCGAAAAAATGGACGCTATTAACGAATGGGGTAGCGTGGTTGCACTAAGTTATATGGCCGCTCAACGTACTTTTCCATTTTATACCGACATGGCCGAAGCCAAAGCCATGCTCGAATCCATTGCGCGTAGCTACGGGTATCGTTATGGAAAATTGAAGAAAGTACGGGTCAATACCGTGTCGCAGTCACCTACCAAAACCACCGCTGGTTCGGGAATTGGGGGGTTTGACAAGTTTTATGATTTTGCCGAAAAAATGGCCCCTCTTGGCAATGCTTCTGCTGACTCGTGCGCTGATTTTGTCACGATGATGTTTTCAGACTATACGCGCATGGTGACCATGCAAAACCTTTTCCACGATGGTGGATTCTCAAACGTTGGGATTTCTGCGGAAGTATTGGAAGGGTAGTTTTTTGTAGTGATGAGAGATGAGATATGAGAGATAAGAAACTCTCCTAACTCATCTCTCATCACTTATCTCTCCCCTAAGGATACAACAAATACTTCTCCCGCATTTTTTTGTAGTTCGACAAGCCAGGCTCCCAGCTTTTACGAATTTCTTCTTCGCTTGTGCCTGCGATAATCTGCTTTTTAAGGTTCTCCGTCCCCGCCAGTTTATCGAAATTGCCCATTTGTTTGCTTTGGCTCATGTCAAAAAACTTGTCTTTGTATGGGTAAGCCGCATAGGTTTCAAACAACCACTTAAGGTTCAGTTTTTTAGATTTTACAAACGTATTGGTGTCAAACTTACGCAGGTCTAAGCCATAACATTCTTGGTCTTGGTGCAAAGGTGTTTCGCTCATGCCTTGGATGCTTACGGGCTTAAACGTAAAGCTGTATTTTCCTTTTAACGCGGGTGCGCCCAAGACCGTGAACGGCATGTAGGTGCCGCGACCTTGGCTCAAAATCGTGCCTTCAAACAGACAGATACTTGGATAAAGCATGATGGATTGTTGGGTATTGAGGTTGGGCGACGGCGGCACGGGTAATACATACGGCATCGCGTGGGTGTAATTGGCCACTTTGATGATTTTTAATTTGCACTGCATTTTGTTCGGAAGCCAACCTTCACCATTGATCATTTGGGCAAATTCGCCAATGGTCATCCCGTGGGTAATCGGGATTGGAAACATACCAATGCCCGACTTGAGATGGGGCTCCAAAATAGGGCCGTCAACGCAAAAGCCGTGTGGATTGGGACGGTCGAGGATGACGAGTTCTTTGCCATTTTCAGCGCAAGACTCCATCACGTGCGACAGGGTATTGATGTAGGTATAAAAGCGCGCGCCCACGTCTTGCACGTCAAAAATCATCACGTCAACGTCGGCCAAGTGTTCTTTAGAAGGTTTACGGTTTTTGCCATACAGCGAAATGACAGGGATGCCCGTTTTGGGATCTACGCTGTCGTTGACTTTGGCACCGTTACTGGCATTGCCTCTGAAACCATGCTCAGCAGGCTATCCACGCTATGCGATTTTCCAATGATAGACGTTTGATTTACCAGCATCCCAATACGTTTACCTTTGAGATAAGTTAAGTACTGGGATGGTTGATCGGCTCCCGTAATAATTGTTTTTTGGGGTTTAGCAACCTTTTGAGTATGGGTAAAAGAGGCCAAAAAAGTCACTACCAAAAGAGGAAGGAGAAGATAAAAGGGTTTCATAAGTATAGTACCGATTACTTTTTGTTGCAAATTACAACAAAAAGTAATCTTCTACCTATGTTCTTCCTGACTTCCTACTTGTATGCCACTGGTAGGAGCAGATGGCTGGAAGGGAGAAAGGACTAATTTACGTACTAAATCGGGATGAGAATTAGAAATTAAGTGTCCTGCCTCGGGTAAAAAGATAAAGTTCGCATTTTTATTAGCCAATTGCTGACGGGCAAAATCAAGATTTGAGGGGTCAACAATCCAGTCTTTTCCTCCTTGTACAACTGTGGTGGGTACTTGGAGTTTGAACCATTGTTTGCTTAGTTTTTCTAACTCTTTGGCATGGGCAAACTTTTCAAAAGTAGCAACATTGAGACGGTGTGGCAGCCAAAGTCGAACAATCCACCACTTCGCTGGTTTAGAAAACCACCAAAATTTTTCTTTTGCAGGGTCAATAGCAGGCGCAAGCATTACCAATTTCTCAAAATGTTGAGGTTGTAGAATGGCCATTTGGGCGGCAATGGGTGCACCAAACGAACGCCCCAACACTACTCCTTTTTGACGAGAACGGTTAAGAGATAAGGCCAAGGCTGCCGCCCGTGCTTGGGTTTCGATAGAAGTGACAAAACGTTTTTTTCTAAGGCTTGAATGGTTGTAGCCGAGGCGGTCAATAGCGATGATGTGAAAACGGCTTTGAAGCAGCGAATCATCTATCATGTTGAGATAGCCATACCAAGCCCCGGGTGCACCGTGAATCAGCAACAACGGGGGTAGGGTATCAGCGCCTGTAGTGGCGACAAATAGTTTTAGACTATCGTTTTGAATGGTATAAAATGTAGGCTTGACGCTGCGGTTAGCATAATGTTCTCGAATGTCACGGTCGTTTTTACGCCAAGAGCGGAAGCAAGAGGCCAAGCCCATTCCTAACCCACAAATACAACTCCACAGAAAAAGTTTTCTTAGCATCATGTTACTTTTATTTTTTGTTTAATTCAAAACAAGCTCAATTGCTGCTGCGTTAACTCAGGGTAAACGACGGGATTAACTACTTCTGGAACGTTTGAATTAGCCTTGTGGTTACCGATGAATTTGCCAACTGTAAATGCTTCCATAAGGCTATCATCCAATGGTTTAGCTATTTTTCCTAACTCCATTTTATCAAAATTGTTTTGTAACCAGATAGATTCGGTTCCTGGCAATAAGATAACGGGCATCCGCTGCTTGGTGTTGTGGATACGTGCCATGAGCGGGTTGGCCTCGGTCGTAATGATGCTAAAAGTATGCCAAATGTCGTGGGCATAAGCAGGGTTTTGCCAACTTTCCCAAATCCCTGCCATCGCAAAAATGGGCTGGTTGCGGAGATGGATAAAATAAGGATACTTTTGTTTTCCCAGCGTCTGCCACTCAAAAAAGCCCGTTGAAGGAATCAGACACCGCTGAGAATCTTGAAGTGCAAATTTAAAGGCGGGTTTTTCGTCCAATGTTTCAACTTTGGCATTGAGTGTACCCGTGCGTAATTGGGTTGCTTCTTCAAAGCTTTTGGCCCAACGAGGAATAAGCCCCCACTTGAAAAATTGGAGGGTATTGGGCGATTGCGCAGTGATAACAGGCCAAGTAGGGAAATCAAAGCCATTTCCGTGATAAATAGGCTCATATTCAACGGATTTTGGCTCTTTCTCAACACCGAAACGTTTTTCTACCTCTTCGACGGTGGCGGTTAAGGAATTATGAAAACACATGATAAATTGATTTTTCTGTGTAGTTTTGAGAGAAAGATTTGAGTTTTTAAAAGCAATACCCCACCTTCCTTAAACAAATTACGACCTTATGAAATTCAAATTATTGGGAAAATCTGGCCTCCGTGTTTCGGAAATTTGTCTTGGTACAATGACCTTTGGCCTTGAGTGGGGCTGGGGTGCCGACAAACACGAAAGTAAGAAGATTTTTGAAGCTTATGTCAACGCAGGTGGTAATTTTCTGGATACCGCCAACCGCTACACCGAAGGTACTTCGGAGAAGTTTTTGGGCGATTTTATTGCCTCCGACCGCGACCACTTCGTGGTTTCTACCAAATATACACTCAAAGACCGTGATGGTGACCCCAACTATGCAGGAAACCACCGCAAAAATATGATTCGTTCCCTCAACGAAAGCCTAAAACGCCTTAATACGGAATATATTGACCTGTTTTGGGTTCACATGTGGGATTTTACTACGCCCGTTGATGAGGTAATGCGTGGATTAGATGATCTTGTTCGGAGTGGAAAAGTACACTACATCGGCATTTCGGATACCCCCGCTTGGGTAATCTCACGGGCCAATATGCTGGCTGAGCTTCGTGGATGGAGTCAGTTTGTCGCCCTTCAAATTGAGTACTCATTACTGCAGCGTGGTGCCGAACGCGATTTATTGCCAATGGCTAAAGCCCTCGACATGGCCGTAACGCCTTGGGGAGTAATTGGTGGTGGGGCATTGACAGGTAAATACCTCCGTGGGGAAGTAGGCCGCGTTCCCGAAAATAGCCTTCGCCGCAACGAACGTAGTATGGAAATAGCCCAAGAAGTGGTAAATGTAGCGCGAGAATTGGAAGTGACTCCTACTCAAGTAGCCATCAATTGGGCGCGGCAACGGGTATCTAACGTGATGCCTATCATCGGGGCCAAGCGGGTAGAACAACTACAAGATTCGTTAAAAAGCCTTGATTTTGTTATCCCTGACGATAAGATGGAGCATCTGAGCGAAATTAGTAAGATTGAGCTGGGATTCCCGCACGACTTTTTGTCTTCAGAAGGCGTAAAACAATCGGCTTTTGCAGGTACTTACGACCAAATCGTCAATCATCGTTTGTAAAAAAGATTTTCCAAGAAGATAAAAATAAGATTTTCGCTTGAAATCATTGCTTTTAGAACACCTCAAAAAACAGCTCGAAACGCGAATGCAAGCGGCTTACGCGGCGATGCAGTCGGCGCAAAGTTCAGCCAACGAAGAAACCAAAAGCTCGGCAGGCGATAAGTACGAAACTGCCCGCGCCATGGCGCAAATCGAACGCGACCGTCATGCGCAATTATACGACCAAATTCGCCAGGAACGGGCTGTTTTAGACCGTATTGATCCCGATTTTCCCTTTCAGCGTGTAGGCTTAGGAGCCCTTGTCAAAACCACCGTCGGGTATTTTTTTGTGTCGGTGAGTGTGGGGGTAGTCGAAATCGAAAAAACAAAAATCATTGCAGTATCGCCGCAGTCGCCCTTGGGAGCTTCACTGATGGGTAAACAAATAGGCGATAGTTTTATGTTTCAACAGAAGAAATGTGTCATTGAGAGCATCATATAGGGGTTAAGTTGTCTATCTTTGATGGAAGAAAATAAGCATATTGACATGGTAGCAGTTGCCACTAAACGCAAACGCATCCGAACAAAGTTTGCCAAACACGAAATCCCTAAGTCGTTGATTTATGAAGAATACGACGGAAAGCCCATGTACTATCGGGGCTATAAAGATGTATTGAATCAACTCAAAACTTTGGAAGAAATCATGGGAGAAAGTGATACACAATTTATCATCGTAGCTTGTTTACTTAAATTTTTAATCAAAAATATTGACGATGAGAAATACATCGTTGGGAGTAACGAAGTAGGACTTCACACTAAAAAGAAAAGCAATTTATCTGCCGACATTGCCATCTATGAAAAGCCCACTTTACAGGGAAAAACTCCCAAAAACAAATATTTTGACATCCCGCCACTTGTAGTTATTGAGGTAGATATTGAGGCTGATACCCATAGTTTCGGTATTTCAGAGATAGACTATTATTCGATGAAAACCAAAAAACTCTTAGAGTTTGGTACTAAAGAAGTCATTTGGTTTTTTTCTGGTGGGAAAAAAATGTTGGTGGCTCATCCAGAACAGGATTGGATTATTTCAGACTGGGACAAAAACGTGACTTTACTGGGTGAGTATCAGTTTTCATTGGCGAATTTGCTCCAAAAAGACGGGTTTAAGTTGTGAAAAGGGTAGGTTATTCTCTTATCGTTTTAGCTTTCCTTTTACATTCGTCCTTTTTCAGTTCGTCTTTTGCCCAAAGTTTTCCCTATGCGCTCACACCTAGCTTGCAACAGGCCTATAACGAGGTTTTTAAGTTAAGAATAAACGCCGCTCGGCAGCTGTTGGCAAAGGAAAAAAATAAGAACGCCTTTTCTATTTACGTTGAAAACTACGCTGATATGGTCGCCCTACTGGTGAGCGACAATAAACATCTTTTTGAAAAATTAACCCCCAATCAAGACAAAAGGCTGGCATTCTTAGCAGATTTGCCAGAAAACTCGCCTTATCAGCGTTTTCTACAAGCCGAGATAAGGCTTCATTGGGCTTTTATCAAACTCAAGTTTGGCAGAGAAGTGAGTGGTTCTTGGGATATTATCAAAGCCTATCGCTTGTTGGAAGAAAACGCCCAGAAATACCCCGATTTTGTTCCTACTTACAAATCTTTGGGACTGCTTCACGTTTTGATTGGATCTACTCCCCAAAACTACCAATGGGTAGCCAAATTGTTGGGGTTGAAAGGCAACATCCCACAAGGTTTGCGAGAAATACAGACCGTTGTTCAGAAAGATGAATTATTTGCGAAAGAAGCCAAACTTATCGAGATTTTGCTTCATTCTTATATTTTAAAATTTTCCGAAATTCAGAATACAGAACTTCTGCAACTCGTTAATAGTCAACCTGATAATTTGCTTCTTTACTTTTTTGGAACAACAATCTCGATGAAAGACGGGAGGAGCGAACAGGCCCTTCAACTTCTCAATCAACGACCTACTGGAACTCCCTACCTTGCCTTCCCTTTTTTAGAATATTTGAAAGGGGAAATCTTACTTCAAAAAAGCCAGTATCAGGAAGCTCGAACTCAGTTAGTTTTCTTTTTAAACCAGTATAAAGGGCAAAATTTTTTAAAAGATACTTACTTAAAATTATTCCTTAGCCACTGGCTGGTCAATGATGATGCGCTTGCACAAAGTTACCTGAACAAAATTTTGACGGTAGGAGATACCTACGTAGAATCGGACAAGGCCGCGCAAAAATTTGCAGAGAATTTTAGAAAGGGTGCGATTTCGGCGCAGCAAAAGGTATTGATGAAAGCTCGCTTGGCTTTTGACGGTGGATATTTGCAGGAAGCCATGAATACGCTAAGGTCATTTCAAGAAAGTTCTTTCCCCAATGGACGAGATAAGGCCGAATATCAGTATCGTTTAGGCCGAATTTTGCAACGACACAATCAGCTTGACGGGGCGATTCCACACTACGAACGTGCCATTGTATTGAGTCAAACACAGGGTCTGTATTTTGGAGCTACCTCGGCATTACAATTAGGATATATTTACCAAAATAAAGGACAAAAATCAAAAGCTATTGTTTGCTTTAAACAAGCACTCAATTTCCCCAAGCACGAATACAAAAACAGCGTGGACAATAAAGCCCGCGCTGCCTTGACTCTGATGGGAGTAGAATAATTGTTATTCAAGTTTACGGTTTAAAAGTTTACCGTTGGGGCACTTTATGATTTTACTTGCAAGCTGTAATTTTGTATCAAAAACGATATGGCACTAATAGAAGACCTTAGTAGCTTGTTACCAATAGAATACCCCTTTGAATTAAAAGAGGTAGACAAAGACGATATAAACTTACGGG
>JBGAUP010000227.1:0-10414 GCA_044228585.1 Runella sp.
CGTCAGGTAGAAATGGTTGAAAATGGAGAAGTGATTTTGCAGGAAACGCGCATGTTTGACCCCGAAACGGGTGAAACTTCGGGAATGCGGATGAAGGAAACGATGAACGATTATCGTTATTTTCCTGAACCTGATTTAGCACCTGTGTTTATTTCGGATCAATGGATGACCCAAATCCAGAACGAAATGCCGCCCCTTCCGCGTCAATTATTTGAAAAATTCACTATCCAGTACGGCCTTTCTACGGGACACGCGACTACTCTGATAGACACCAAAGATGTAGCGTTTTATTTTGAAGCGTTAGGGGCTGCTTGTGGTAATTACCAAGCCGCCGCCAATTGGGTGTTGGGACCCATAAAGACATTTCTTAACGAAAACAACGACGCGACGGCCGAGCAGTTTCCGCTTTCACCCGCTCAATTGGCTGAAATCATTAAATTGGTAGAAAGCAACCAAGTGAGCCATACTACAGCTTCGCAAAAGCTATTGCCTGTTTTACTCGAAAATCCGTCACAATCTCCGCTTGACGTTGCAAAACAAAACAACTGGTTGCAAAACAGTGATGTGGGTGCGTTGGAAGCCATTGTGGATGACGTATTGGCATCAATGCCCGATAAAGTACAGGAATTCAAAAAAGGCAAAAAAGGATTGATGGGATTATTTGTGGGCGAGGTCATGAAAAAATCCAAAGGCAGTGCCGATCCCAAAATTGTCAATCAGTTGTTGGGTAAAAAATTGGGGTAGTGATTCAAAAAGTGTTGATGTAATCTTGCTGTGCGGTTAATCCAGTTTCTTTTCCAACTGGTTTGTGTGGTTTACCACTGCTTTGTGAGCATAAAATTCTGTATGGTTTCTAATGGTCGCTATGCGACCTACACCGCAAATATTCGACAGGTATTTTGCGTAACAGTAGCCTAAAAATTTGTTAGCTAAGGTCTTCAATATCATAGCCAACGATTTGCCTTGTGTGTTTACAGATAGCTGCCGCATGGGCGGACTCACCAAGGCCATTGTTTATTAGCTTTTTACCATTGCATCGGTCTGAAAAAAATACATAATTCATCTTATTTTAGGGGATATTTTTGGGCTTGGAAATCAGCAACTTGAGTTCCAAATTCAGGCAATAATATACAAACTAAAGTCAATTCGTGATAAACTTCATAATAGATAGTGGTTTACAGTAAAGATGCGACTGACTCTGTAAAGACTCAAGCTTTCTAAAAATGAAGTAACTAAGGCAGAGATATCATAGAGATTTTGCTTTTTCTGATTTAATACTAAACTTTTGCCAAAATCTCGGCATAACACTTTTTGATTTTTATGTCGTACAAATCTAAAGGCCGAAGTGGCCATTATTTCAATCTGCTGTTTTTATTAATAGCAGGCCAATTTTCTATGGCTCAGTCATTTACTTTTACTCCTCAACCTGATCGGGGAGGAGGTGCTATTCTTGCCAAAGGAGAATTTTTAAATCCGTCGCTATCACCCCCTGCACCTATGCTACCTGACAGTGGGCAAGGCACGCGATTAATGTGGATTCCAAGTTTAAGTGCTTTTCGAGCAGGAACTTCTTCGGGATGTTGTGATTGGAATAGAAACAATATTGGCGTCTATTCTTTTGCTGCTGGTCTGAATACTCAAGCAAGTGGCTTTGGCTCTACTGCAATGGGGGAAGCCGCTCAGGCTACCAACTACCATACTACTGCTTTTGGGTATTATAGCGTTGCCAGCAGTGCTTATGCAATGGCGGCTGGAATTTCTACAATGGCAAGCGGAAAGGCATCGGTAGCATTGGGGCAAGGTACCATCGCCAAGGCGTATGGAAGTACCGCGATTGGGGCTTATAACAGCGATTTTTTATACTTTCCCGATGCCAATTTCCATGCACCCAACAATCGTATTTTTGAAATAGGAAATGGATATAACGGTATGCCCTCTAATGCTGTAACGGTGTATCGAACGGCTCGTACAGTCATCAATGATGTAACTGTGACAGATGCCATGTTTCGTATCAGGCACAATAGTACTGCTGACGACAGCCATATAGTACTCTACGAAAATGAGAATGATTATGCCAGAATTGCCTTTAAAAATAACGGTGCATCCACTTTCTGGACGTTAGCAGGCTCTCCACAGGGAACTGCCAGCGGTTCAAGTTTTATTATTCGTTATAGCGGCAGTTTTATGGACGTTATGTCGCTGAACGGCGAGGGCAACGTCACCTTTGCAGGATGTGTAACTGCTTCAAATTTGAGTTGCCCTTCGGATATTCGTTACAAAAAAAATATTCAGCCCTTGAGCAATTCACTTCAAAGTATTCAGAAAATGCAGGGAGTACGCTACGATTGGAAGAAGGACGAATTTCCCGAAAAGAATTTCAGCCAACAATCTCAAATCGGTTTCATTGCTCAGGAAATAGAATCGGTTTTTCCCGAAATGGTTTTGACTGATGAAAAAGGGTACAAATCCGTAGATTATGCGCGACTTACGCCTGTGTTAGTGGAAGCTATTAAAGAACTCAGTCAAAAAAATAAAAACTTAGAGTCTCGTTTAGAGAAAATAGAAGCATTGCTTTCAGCTAAAAATGAGAATATTAATACGGGAAAATAGGAGTAATTCGACTTTTGTTATCTACAGCTCATGCGCAATTTTGGTGCGCATGAGCTGTCTCTTTTAGTATAAATTTTCTTTTACTTTTAGCTCTACTTTCGGTGGAATCAACCGATACAATACAGGCGTTACAATCCGAGAAAGTAGCGTTGAGCTAATCAAACCCCCAATCAATACCCAAGCCAAAGGCGAATAAAGTGGGTTGCCTTCAATAGCGAGCGGAATCAGTCCTCCGATGGCCGTAAGAGAAGTAAGCACGATGGGTACAAACCGAATTTCTCCTGCTTCCTGAATAGCGTCGAGTAGGGGACGGCCCTCCTCGCGGAGCTGATTGGTAAAATCCACCAGCAAAATGGAGTTTTTGACCTCAATTCCAATTAACGCAATCAACCCGATGACTGCCACAAATGAAAGTGGATATCCTACAATCCAAAGCATTGAAAAAGCCCCGATGATACCCAACGGAATCACGGAAAGGACAATCAACGAGCTTTTGAATGTACCAAATTCCAAAATCAGAACCCCAATAAAACCAAAGGCCGTAATCAGAATAATCGTACCGAGACCTCCAAACGACTTCTCACGGGCTTCCAATTCTCCAGCGGCTTTGTAACTGAAGTCTTTCGGAAATTGATATTTTTCGAGTTTGGCCAAGATCTCATTATACACATTATCCACCAGATAGTCACTTTTCACAAAAGCTGAAATAGTTACAAAACGGTCGCGGTCGAAATGGCGAATTTGGTTGGTAGAAGTTTCAAACTCAACATCTGCAATCTGCCGTAGTGGAACTGCTGCGCCTGTTAATGAATTGACATATAGATTGTTAAGTACTTCGGGAGTCGTTGTTTTTCCTTTGGGCAAAGTTACATTAATGTTATAATCGTCGCCGTTGGCATCTTTGAAAGTTCCGATGTTTAATCCTGCAATGGCCAATCTGATGGTACGGTTAATATCTGCCACCGACATCCCCAAAAGCCCTGCCTTTTCTTTATTGATTTTTACGCGTAAATCAGTACGACGGGTAGTGAGTGGGTTTTTAACGTAAATAGTGCCAGGGGTATCTTTCAATATTTTTTCCACATCAGCAGCCACAGTCCGTAGTTTTTCGAGATCTTCGCCGAGTACCCGAATGGCGATGGGTGCTTCGGTGTTGGGGCCTTGTTCAAAATCCACCACTTCGGCATTGGCATTGGGGATATAACTCAAACGTTCTCGAAGTTGGTCAATGATTTTTTCTTTTTGAGGTGGATGAATATCATCTTGTAACTGTACAAAAACTTCGGCATAATTGCTTGCTTCTGAGCGTTCTATGACATTGTAGTACATCCGAGGATTTCCACGACCGACACTGGTTGAAAAATATTTCACCTCGGGAACGCGCTTCAATTCGTTTTCAACGACACGTGCTATACGATTGGTTTCGGATAGACTGCTTCCTTCGGGCGTTTCAAAGGTAATGCGAAACATGGGCTTTTCTGATTTTGGAAACAACGCAAAACCGATTTGCTTCGGAATTGTCAAAGAAGCCCCAAAAATTAAACCTGCGACTAAAAGCGTGGGCAAGGGATGGCGTAATGCCCAGTTGAGTAAACGGCTATAAGAACCCGAAATGAGTTTTTTCAACGCCCTTAGAAAAATGTTGCCCTCAGGGTTGTGGTTATTCTCCAGTAAACGACTACTCAAGAAAGGGACAATCGTGAGCGAAACAACCATCGAAGCTACAATTGTCATCACCACTGCCGAAGGAAGACTCCGAATAAAATCGCCCGAAGCTTCGGGCAAAAACATCAAGGGCAAAAAGGCCAACACCAACGTAACGGTACAGCCAATGACGGCTAAGGTGATTTGCTTGGTGGCTTTTACGGCAGCCTCACGCTTGGAAAAACCGTCGCGCATCCAGCGTTCGATGTTTTCAACCACCACGATAGAGTCGTCCACCAAAATTCCTAAAGCTACAATCAAACCTACCACACTTAACTGATTGATGCTATACCCCATATAATCAACGGCGGTGAGCCCAATAGCAAGCGATAAAGGAATCGAAATCATGACGACCAATGCCGCCCTAAAACCCAAGGGCAAAAGCGTAAGGGCAACGAGAAGAATGGCAATGCCAAAGTCTTTGGCAAAACGCTCTAAACGACGGTCAACACTCACCGACTGGTCAAAATATTTAATCATTTTGATGTGTTTGGGCATCGTTTTTTCAAACTCTGTCAGGCTGAGATTTAGCTTTTTCCCTGTTTCAGTAATGTTTTTACCCGATTTTTGGGCTGCGACTACCAAAACCGCCCGCCGACCATTGAGGCGTGTAAAATTGGTTTCTTCTTCGTAGTTAAAATCAACATCGGCAACGTCGCGCAAATAAATGATTTTCTGTCCGTTGGTCGAAACGATGGTATTTCGGATTTGGTCCAACGACTCATAATCACCGCTTGTTTTTACATTGAATCTCCGTGCCCCTTGTTGTACGCTTCCTGCGGGAATATTGAGATTTTCGGCCTGCAAAGCCCCCAAAACGCGATTAATGGCAATGCCTTCTTGCGCCATTTTTTCGACATTGAGCGAAATTCGGACGTTTTCTTTGGGAAATCCGTAGTCTTTTACACCTCTCAGGTCTTTATTTTTCTCCAAAACCTTCCGCAGTTTTTCGGAATAATCGGCCATTTCTTTATACGAAGCCACTTCCGATACCAACGCTACTTGTATAATATTTACCAATCCTGGGTCAAACTGAAAATAACGAATGTCGAAAATGTCACTTGGTAAAATTCCGCGCATGGAGTTTACTTCACGGGCTACTTCTTGTTTTTTTTCGTCGTTATCCACGGCGTATTCGTACTCCAGCATAAATACGGCCAGACCGTCGTCAATGGTGGTACGGATATTTTTGACGTCTTTTAACTCATTGAGGCGTTTTTCTACGGGATCCACCACGAGTTCCTCCATGTCTTTGGGGTCGGTTCCTGGATAAATCACCGAGATAATAAAAGTTGGTGCTTCAAACGTAGGGTCTTCGGCCCGTGGCATATTGAAAAGGGAGTTGAGTCCCAAGGCTACCACACCCACAAACATCACCAGCATAAATTGCCAGTTTTTGACTGAAAATTCTGATAAATTCATTTTGAGAGAATGGTTTTAGTTATTTTACAACGACCGATGAGCTTTCGGTCAAAAAAGCACTTCCCGAAGTAATTACCTCTGATATATTGTCTAACCCATTTGTAACCAATACTTTGTCTCCATCTACGAAGCCGATTTGTACGGGGATGCGTTTTACTTTTTTACGAGAATCATCCAAGATGTAAACAAAAGCGTCTTTACCATTGCCTTCGACGATAGCCTCAATAGGAACCATGACATAGGGGCGGCTTTGGGCGGGTTTGAGTTCAACTTTGGCAAATAGCCCCGCTGCAAATCGCTTCCCATGAGGGTTTATCTTTACTTCGATTTCGTAGAGTTTGTTCATGGGGTCGGCGGCGGGGGCTAACTTCTTAACGCTACCCATAAACGTTTCGGTAGGATAAGCATCAAGCGTTACCGTTGCTTTATCGCCCACTTTGAGTCGTGCCCAGTCTTTGTCCGATACCCCCACTCTCACTACCCAGTCGCCTTGGCGATTGGAGGTGATGTAAAAAATAGGCGTACCTGGGCCAGTAAGTTCGCCTTCATTGGCCATTTTTTTGATGACAGCACCGTCAATAGGCGAGGTGATTTGGGCATAAGAACGATTAAACTGCGCGATTTGTAAATTTTGCTTGGCTACGTCAAAACCCGTAGTGGCATTTTGCATTTGTTCGAGCGTAGCGGCTGTATCTTTGTACATACTTTCTACGCGTTTGAAATCGCGCTCGGCTTTCTCAACCCCATACTTAGCTTGACTTACTTGGGCATCAATTTCTGTCATGTTAAGCGAAGCCAAAAGTTGCCCTTTGCCTACTTTTTGTCCTTCTGCTACATATATTTTTTGAATAATCCCCCCAATTTTGAACGATAGTTTAGCTTCTTCTGATGAGGCCACTAATCCCGAAGCTATGACTTTCAGAACGACTAACAGACTCTATTTTAGCGGTTGTACTGGGGATAGGTATTTCGTCAGTGGCTGAAGATAGTTCTTGTTTTTGGGCTTCTTTTTCGCCACAAGCGGTCATAAGTACCGCCATAAATAATGCAAAAATGTATGGTTTCATGTTTGTGAAAATTAAAAGCTAGAAAAGTTATTTTATGGCGACTACTTTGTCCGAAAAGTTGTTCAACAACACATCAAACTGTGCCAGAGACATTTGCACAATTGTGCATTGATCAGTTCGTTTTGGGCTCGAACGTACTCAATCAACAGTACATTGCCGTTGCAGTAGCGACTGTCAACTACTTTGAAATACTACTCAGCTTTTACGACACCCACAGACAATGATTTGAGCGACTCGCGTGCGGTTTGGAGTTCATAAAATGCCTGAGTGGTTTGTAGTTCGATTTGCTTTTCTACTTCCAATTTTTTGGTTCGTAGCAATTCGGTTTGAATTTTGGCCTGTTGAATTTTTGATTTTCTTTCATACCCTTTAAACAAATCCCATTGTAGTCCTACTTGTGCTACTAAATAAGCCTGTCCCGAAAAAGTATAGCCAAATCCTTGAAAACCAGTATTCCCACCTATAAATACCGATGGCTTTTTAGCTGCTTTTTCATTAAGTGTAACGGCGGTTTGCGAAGCCAAAATAGATTGGTCGAGTTGCTTTAGTTCTTGGCGGTTTGAAATGGCGTTTTGGGTCAAACTATTGAGTGCCTCAGCACTTGGGAGATTTTTAGATAAAGTAGAGTCTATCTGAATGGGAGAATTTAATTCTTTGTTTAACAGGAAGTTAAAGTAGGCTTTAGCAATTTCGCGGTTTTTTTCAACGACGTTTATCTGTTGTTCTAATTTACTAACCTCATATTCTGCACCAAAAACAGCGTCTTTGGTAATCACGTTATTGGCTACCAATTTTTGATTGAGCCTGACCAATTCAACAAGTGTTTTGTGGGCATTGGCATAGATTTTTAATCCCTCCAATGTTTGCAAATACTGATAATACGCTCCTTCGATATTGTACCGAAGTTCATTTTCTACTACTCGTTTTTTTGCCTCTTGGACACTTAGTAGTGTTTTCTGAATCAAGTAGTTATACTGTATTTCAGGATTGTAAATGGAATACTGCACTGTAAATTTTGTGTCGTGAAAATTATTGGGTGCGAGCAGTTCATTTACGTTTTCAACCTGAGGGAAATTATTGGTTTGGGTAAGTTGGTTGAGCGTACTTTGGGATAAAACAGGGCTTTGGCTTGTTGAATAGCTTCATTAGCCTTCCGAATTTCAAGTCCTTCTTGCTTGAGCGCGAGGTTGTTTTGTAGTCCTTCTTGGACATACCCCTCCAATATAGCCGATTGTTGGGCCATTGTTCCCAATCCACTGAGTAACAATAGCAGTAAGTAATATTGTCTAATCATGTCTTATTTAATAAACAGTGTTCAGGAGATGGGCAAAAAAAGTGAGTAATTATTGGTAAGCAAAGCTATATGGTTCCATTTTCGTCCGTCAAAAGTCCAATAAGTATGGATAGTTGCAAGTGATGTGTTCATGGCTGTTAATGGGTTGGCTTATATATTTTTGATAGTTGCCTTAACTCCTTCTTTGTACGAAGTGATGGGGAAATCGGGGAAACGTTTTTCAAATTTGGAGCTATCAAAAAAATAGGGACGGTCGTATTGATAAACCATTTCGTGAAGTTCACGCATGATTGGGATAAACCATCCTAATATTTTCAACATAAACTTAGGAAGAGCCAATACTTTTGGTTTTACCCCCAGCTCACTCGCAAACAAGGCAGTCCACTCTTGCCCGTTTAGGGTATTTTTGTCAGTGGGTAAGTGCCATACTTGATTATAAGTGTCGGGGGTATTGCCCAATAGCGCGGTGGCTTTTGCAGCGTCGGGGGTATAAGTAAACGAATGTTTTTGAGTAGCGTCAGCAAACCATTGGGCAGTTTTTCCTTTTTTCAAATTCTTAACAACAGTTTCTACCAATATACTTTTATCATTGTGGGGGCCATAAAAATCAGCAGAACGTGCTATCAAAGCCGTTATTTTTTTTGATTGAACTGCGTCTAAAATCATTTGGGCAACTTCGGCCCTGACTTTCCCTTTTTTGCTCGATGGGTTTACCCTCGATGCTTCGGTCATCTTTGGGATTTCGTTGGGGTCGTACATATAGACATTGTCAAAAAAAACCAATTTAGCTTGGTGTTTCTCGCAACTTTCGATAACAGCTTTCATCAATGTTGGCCATTTTTCACGCCATACTTTGATGTTATAATCAAACCCAATGGTGACATAAACCACCTCCGAACCTTCAATGGCTTTGTCAATTTGCGCATTATCTGACAAATCGGCGGGAAAAAGTAAATCAGTATCATTTACCTTTTTAGGATTGCGACTTACCAATCGGATGACGTCGGTGTAGTCTTTGAGGGCTTTGGCCAATTCGGTGCCGATAACCCCGCCTGCTCCGAGAATTGTTTGCATGATTTAAAGGTAGATTTAGAGGGTTTCTTTGATCATTTTTGTAAAAAGCACAAATGATTGTTCCATTCTTTCCAACTGTTGGTCGTCTTGAAACATGCTCATTCGGTTTTTGAGATAGATAGTTACTAATCCGTGCATGTAGGCCCAAATGGTCATGGCTGAAATTTCAATGTCTGGATTTTTGAAATAACCCGCTGTTACACAGTCTTGAATGGCCCATTTCAATAATCCAAAAGACTTGAGGCCATCTTCCCAAATTTCATCGCGGCAAGCCAACGTTTCCATGGGGGCAGTCATGATGAACATTAAGTCATATAATTCAGGGTTTTCGACTGCATATTTGATGTAACGATGCCCCATTTCTATTAGCCGGTCGAACGGATCACTGATGCTCCTTACGCCACTTAACTCTTCCATCATTTTCAAAAATGCTTCTTCATGTAGGGCAAAAAGGAGTTCATTTTTGTCTTTGTAATACAAGTAAATGGTTGCAGGGCTATATTCTATGGCATCGGCAATGTTGCGAATACTGGTTTTTTCGTACCCCTGTTCCAAAAAAAGTTTGCGAGCCGCGTTTAAAATTAACCGCCGCATATCTTCTTTCTCTCTTTCTTTTCTTTCAACTATTCCCATTTTATGTACCTAATCTCGCTCCAAATTTTATAAACGATGCAAATTTACTAAACACTGTTTATTAAACAATAGATGTTTATATTTTTTTATGAATGGTTGATTTAGCCTTACAGAAGGTTATCAAAAAGCTACAATAAGATTATGTTAAGAAGCCTACCTTTATACATTGTATTTGATTAAATCTTTGTATATTGCGCAAACCTAAAAACCCCTCGTATCGGTATGGGTAAGAAAGTATTAATATTAAATCAAGATTACTCCGCGCTGGGTATCTGTTCAGTTCCGAAAGCCTTTTTGCTTGTTTATCTCAATAAGGCCGAGTTAGTGGCTGAGTCTTCCGCCTACTACTTGCGTACTGTAAGTAGTGTTTATCCGATGCCAACGGTAATTCGCCTCAACCGTTACATCAATCTTCCCTACAAAGGCGTAATGATGACTCGCCAAAATATTTTTAAACGTGATGCTCACCGTTGTGTCTATTGCGGTACCCACGAAGAGCTTACACTTGACCACGTATTGCCCAAATCTCGCGGAGGGCGTACAAGTTGGGATAACCTTGCTACTGCCTGTAAACGGTGCAATACCCGTAAAGGAGACTGTACTCCTGAAG
>JBGAUP010000228.1:0-10079 GCA_044228585.1 Runella sp.
CCTTAAACTGAGTTGCGGTATCTAAAATACTGTAAATGTCTGATTCGGTGAGGTTTTTGATACCCAGAAGGTGCCGTACGGAAAGTTGTGACATGGTCAGAAGCACAAAGAAAGTTTTGCAAAGGTACAAAACCCTGCAAGTTTGTGAAACATCATGTCTAAAAACCTTGAAAAGTGTAGTTACAGGATTTCTTCTAAGTTACCTTTGATGGTGTCGTAGATGGTATCGGTAGGCAAATCATTAGCGTCTGTTCCGAAGGGGTCTTCGATTTCTTCGGCCAATACCTCAATGCTGGCAAAAATGTAAAATATGATTGAGACAATAGGTACAGCCCAGTATTTAAACTCAATCACAAACCCAATGGGCATGGTAAAAACGTAGAGAAATATTACTTTTTTCAAAAACAAACTGTAAGCAAAAGGAATGGGAGTACGCTTGATACGTTCACAGCCGCCGAGATTATCGCTAAAAGAGCGTAATTCTTCACTAATCAAAAATAATTGATTGCCTGTGAGTTTATTTTGAGTGTATAACTGGTTGATTTCAGCATAAATTGCCCCCATGATTTGATTCGGTACGTGTTTTTTCTGATTGTAAAAATCGGTATCGTACTTTCCAGCATTTTCTAATTTTTTGACGGGGACGCCCGTACGGAGATGCTCTTTAGCTGCAAAAATATAGTTGATAATCAGGGTTTTTAAGGTATTTTTTGTCTCGTGGTCGTCAGCTAAAAAGGCATTGATTTTTAGAGCTAAATTACGAGAGTTGTTAACAAAACTCCCCCACAAACGACGTCCTTCCCACCAGCGGTCGTAAGCGGTATTGGTACGAAAAACCAAAAGCATAGATAAGACAAAGCCTATGAGCGAATGTACGACCGTCGTGTTTTTGAAAGAAGCGTGAAAAACGTCGTTTTCGACGTAGGCTACTAAAGCCGTATAAATAGCAACTCCTACGATTCCAGGTAATAAAAATCGAAATGTATCACTTTTATGAAAGGCAAAAATCAGTTTCCACCAATCTTTGGGGTTATAGCTTATCATGGTTGAATGGGTTCTTTTTGATTTAAGTCACTCAAAATCGCTTCTGTATCTTCGCCCATGATTGGTGCATTCCAGCTTGGTTTGGCAGGAGTTTCCGAAAACTTAATAGGAATTCCAATACTTTTGAACTTGCCAGCTCGTGGATGTTCTTGCTCCAGAATCATCTCGCGAGCTTGGAGGTGAGGGTCATCTTCGAGGTCTTTTAAGTCATAAACGGGCGCAATGAGCAGGTCGTGTTCAAGGCTCAAATTGACCCAATAGCTTTGGGGATGAGTTTGGAAAAGTTGTGCAATTTTTGATTTAAAATCGCTTAGTTCTTCTGAATTTTTGGGTAAAACAAACCTCATCCAGTCGGGCTTATTGACGATTGTACAGAATTTACTCCAAAATTTGGGTTCTAACGTTCCAAGTGCAACGTATTTCCCGTCTTGACAGCGATATACTCCATAGTTAGGCATCCCCCCCGAAAGCGGCATTTGTCCTCGTTCTATATTAGCCATGCCGCCAGCCTCTAACGCATAAACTGCGGAAAGGAGTGGCATGACAGCATCAGTCATTGCGACATCCACGTGTTGGCCTTTCCCAGTTGTATTGCGCGCATGAAGTGCAGACAAAGTGGCGATGACGGTCATATAGGAGCCACCAGCAATATCGGCTAACTGAACTCCTGGAATAACTGGAGCATTATTGATTTCGCCAGTCATTCCCAATACGCCCGCGTAGGCGATGTAGTTTAAGTCGTGTCCCGCTAAGTGAGCGTAAGGCCCGTTTTGGCCATAGCCTGTCACTGAAACGTAAATGATTTTTGGGTTAATGGTTTTGGCAACTTCGTAGCCGATGCCGATTTTATCCAAAAAACCTGGGCGAAATTGCTCGACTACCACATCGGCAGTTTTTACCAGTTCGAAGAATAACTTTTTTCCTTCTGAGGACTGATAATCAAGTGCTAAACTTAATTTAGAACGATTGAAAGATAGATAATTGGCTGATTCCCCATTGAGATAGGGTGGAAAAGCACGAACATAATCAGGGCGATTTGGGTCTTCGATTTTGATGACTTCTGCGCCCATGTCGGCCATAAGCATCGTTCCCAATGGCCCAGGAAGCAACCGAGTTAAATCCAAGATGCGGATTCCTTGTAATGGACCCGTGATGGGTTTGCGAGAAGCCATTTTGAGTGTGTCGAGTTCAGAATGAAATGTCGAGTTTGGAATGCAGAATGTCGAAGCAATTAAATATTACTCGACATTCTGCATTCTAACTTCAACGTTTTTTATCAGGCTTCGCCTATGGGGCCACCAAAGTTCATAAATGGAAACTCGGGTTCGTCCGACTGACGAATATCGCCGTAGTTATCTTCAAACTTGCGTAGGTTGTCTTTGAGGGCTGCCAAAAGTCTTTTGGCATGTTCGGGGGTTAAGATTACCCGTGCTTTTACCTTTGCTTTGGGTACGCCAGGCATCAGGCGGATGAAGTCCAGAATAAATTCGCTGTTGGAGTGAGCAATCATGGCCAAGTTGGCATACACTCCTTCGGCCATTTCTTCCGAAATTTCAACGTTGATTTGTTGTTCTGTTTCGATTTTATTGTCTTGCATGATATTGGTCTTTTTGGCAAAAATAATGAAAAAAGCACCCTCTTTACGAAAGTGCTTTGTGTTTATCAATAACTCTTGACAAGATCTGAAATAGTACAGATTACTACAGAACAACAAATCGGACTAAAACTCGGCTGATTTGGGTGTACGCGGAAATGGAATCACGTCGCGGATGTTACCCATACCCGTCACAAACAGAACCAAACGCTCAAAGCCAAGCCCAAATCCAGAGTGCGGAGCTGTCCCAAATTTGCGGGTTTCCAAAAACCACCACATAGATTCGGGTTCGATGCCTACTTCGTGCATCCGGGTTACGAGTTTATCATAGTTTTCTTCGCGCTGTGAGCCCCCAATGATTTCTCCAATGCCTGGAAACAGCACATCCATGGCTCGTACCGTTGGCCCAGGTTCGGCGGCATTTGGCTCGTTTTGTTTCATGTAAAACGACTTAATAGCCCGTGGATAATTGGTCAGAATCACAGGTTTTTTGAAATGTTTTTCCACTAAAAAACGCTCATGTTCTGATTGCAAATCTACCCCCCAAGCCACTTCATACTGGAATTTCTTCTCTTTGTGCGGCTTCGATTTCAACAAAATATCAATAGCTTCGGTATAAGTAATGCGCTCAAAGGCATTGTCCACCACAAAGCGAAGTTTTTCCAACAATGGAAGCGAACGCTCATTTTGTGGTTTTGATTTTTCTTCTTCTTCCAAACGCTTTTGCAAAAAAGCCAAGTCTTCGCCACAGTTTTCGAGTGCGTAGGTTATGACATACTTGACAAAATCTTCGGCCAAATTCATGTTGTCTTCCAGCTCGTAGAAAGCCATTTCGGGTTCAATCATCCAAAATTCAGCCAAATGTCGCGTGGTGTTGGAGTTTTCAGCACGGAAGGTTGGACCGAAGGTATAGATTTTCGACAAAGCCAGTGCGCCCAGTTCGCCTTCCAGTTGTCCCGAAACCGTCAAATTGGTTTCGCGGCCAAAGAAATCCTCTTTGAAGTCAATCGCGCCTTCATCCGTACGAGGCAATTTATTCAAATCCAGCGTCGTTACCCGAAACATTTCTCCAGCACCTTCGGCATCAGAAGCCGTAATGATGGGCGTGTGGAGGTAAAAGAAGCCATTGTCGTTATAGTATTTGTGAACGGCAAAAGCCAATGCGTGGCGGATACGCAAAATCGCGCTGAATGTGTTGGTACGCGGGCGTAAGTGAGCAATCTCGCGCAAAAACTCTAAAGAGTGTTTTTTGGGTTGTAAAGGGTATGCTTCAGGGTCGGCAGTACCATAAACAAGTACATCAGTAAGTTTAACTTCCACTGTTTGTCCTGAGCCTACGGACTCTACCAGATTCCCCGTCACTTTCAGACATGAACCTGTTGTGATCAACTTGAGGGTGTCCTCGTTGATTTGACCTGGTTCGGCTACTGCTTGAATATTATGAATGGTAGAGCCGTCGTTGAGGGCAATAAAAATGGCATTTTTGCTTTCGCGCTTGGTACGTACCCAGCCTTTGACAACTACCTCGCTGCCTACTTTGGCTTCGGAAAGAATCTGTTTTATTTGTATCGGACCCACTTTTATAATTATTGAATTGTGAATGTGTGATTTTGTCATGCCGTAGGCATCTAAAACTTTTCTTTTGCGTGGATTTAGGTTCTTTCAGAACGACAAAAGGAATTAAAGGCTGCAAAATTAGGGTTTTAAAGTGGTTCAGCAAAGAGAGACGTGTTTTGAAGTCAGGGTTTTGGTTTTTCAAAATCTTCCTTTACATTTGAATACCGCTAATTATGATCCCAATATGTCAATTCGTGTATTAATTACCGACGACCACCAGATTGTATTGGATAGTCTTTCTTTACTAATTTCAACTATTCCTGATATGGAAGTAGTGGGTACGCTTAATGACAGTCGCAAGGTGTTGCCGTACTTGGATACCCATGAAGTGGATATTCTGGTGACTGATTTAAGTATGCCTTATTTGACGGGTGTGGACTTGACGTTGCAGGTGCGAGGGCAGTTTCCAAACCTAAAAATTTTAATGCTCACTGTTTCTGAAGACGCTGAAACCATTCGGAAGGCATTTCAGGCGGGTATTTCGGGTTATGTAATGAAAAAAGCCAACCGTGCTGAACTTGAGCGAGCACTGAAAACGGTGGCAGGTGGAGAAAAATATTTTAGCGAAGCGGTGATGAAAGAGTTACTAAGCCCATCAGCTTTAGCCGCTACTCCCGTGGAGGAACTCCCAGGCGAACCTATCGCTGTGACTTCACGGGAGTTGGAAATTATTCGGCTGATTGCTCAAGAACTTTCAACCTCCGAAATTGCCGAACGGCTTTTTATCAGCGTAGGAACCGTAGAAACGCACCGACACAATATTCTGAGAAAATTGGGGGTCAAAAATGCGATTGGCATTATTAAGTACGCGGTGAAACACAAACTGGTCTAAATAGGTACTTCTACGGTTATCTTTGTTCCAGCATCAAACTTACTTTCTACCTGCCATTTCCCTTGGAGCGATTCCACACGAGAACTGATGTTGCGCAGTCCAACACCTTCGGGACTTTGTTTTTGCCGAAAACCGACTCCGTCGTCACTTACTGTTAGGGTGATATTATCTTCATTTTTTGAAAGGCTCATCCAAACTTGCTGTGCTTGAGCATGTTTGAGAACATTGTTGACCAATTCAAGCGCAATGCTGTATAATTGATATTCTATTTTTGGGTCTAAGCGTTGCTTAAAATCATTGGTAACTAAATGGAATTGAGTTTTGGTATTTAGGTTCAACTTTTCCGTCAATTTTTGTAAAGCTACCGAAATACCATGGGTTTCGAGTTCGGGAGGTAGAAGATTATGAGAGATTAAACGAATATCAGCATATACATCTTCAAGCATTTGTAACAAACTAACGTGAATTTTTTGGTCGGCTTCGGGGTATTTTGAAGTGTCGAGTGCTTCCAAACGCCAACGTAAAGCGGCAATTTTAGTGTTTAAATTGTCATGTAATTCAGAAGCAACACGTTTTCGTTCAATGGTTTGTCCTTTAAATAATGCTTCTTCAATTTCCCGATTTTTTTTGCTTAATTCTTCATTTTTAGATTTTAGTTTGCGGTTGTTCCAAAATACAAATCCAATCAATCCTAAGCCTAAAAGCAAGATAATAAACAAAAAATTCCGTGTTCGGGTCAAGTTCTCATTTTCTAAATCTTTGATTCGTAGTAGTTGTTTTTCGGATTCGTACTTAGTTTGGAGTTCGGCATAGGCTTTTTGTACCGAAAATCTACCCAAGCTATCTTCATGGGCTTTATGCTGTTCGTAGTATTTGAGCGCATTTTGATAATCTCCCGCCAGTTTATAGGTGTTATAGAGGTAATTTTCTGCCCGCGAAATCATTTCCTTCCAGCCGGAGCGTTGCGCATAGTCGAGACTTGCTTTACGGTATTCGATGGCTTTTTCGTATTGTTTGCGTTGTTGATAAATATCGGCTAAGTCAGCGTAAGTAGCAAATATAACGACGCGGTTGTTATACTGTTTAGCTATTTTTAAGGCTTTGTCATGGTATTCATAGGCGCGTTTTTCGTCGCCGAGTTTCATATAAGCGTTGGCCAAACAGTGGGGGTTGTCGGCCTTGAGGGTAGGGCTGGTCGTGTAAGGGATATTTCTCTCGACTTCTTTGTAATAAAAAAGGGCTTTTTTATAATTACGAATTCCAAATGAATCGTAGTAGTTATAATCGCCCAAGAAATCATAAATCCAGCAAAGGTTATTCTTGTTTTTGGTAGCTTTAGCATAAGGAAGTGCTTCGTTGAGAAGCTCTAAACATTTATTAGTCAGTCCATTGTTGTTTAAAACAAAAGCGGCTAATACATAGGCATAGCCTAATTCAAAAGGGTCACCCCCTGCTTTTTTTAATAATTGAATAGCGTTGTTGTAGTGTTTGAGTGCTTCGGTGTAGTTGCCCAGCACGTCGTTTTTCTTTCCCAAAGCTCGTTCATACAGACCTTTTCCCTTGGGCCAATTAGTTTGGTTGGTAAAACGGTGCAGCGAATCTAAAAAGGTTTCTTTGCGAGTATCTCCCAAATTGATTGCACGTTCCGTTAATAAACTCAAACTCAAAATAATACTCGTGTCGCGTTGGGGTGAGGGTGTTTTTTTCTGTAGCGCACCGATTTCATTGATAAGGCTATCCAACAATGGGTTTTGGGCTTTGAGAAAGCCTAAAAGTAAAATGTAAAAAGCGAAAAACGATAGGAGTTTCTTCATGCTACATAAAACTAAACGGGAATTTCGACACTAATTTTAGTACCTGTCTCGGCGGTACTTTCAAGTTGCAAATTGCCTGACAATACATCTACTCGGTTTCGTAGATTTCGCATTCCCATCCCTTCTGATTGCATCTCTTCGGACATTCCGACGCCATTGTCACTGACTGTTAGAGTTATTTGATTATCTGTGTGACTTAAACTTATCCATACTTCGGATGCTTGGGCGTGTTTCAGGACATTGTTAACCAATTCTAATGCGATGTTATAGAGTTGATGTTCTACTTGCGAAGGAGGACGTTTCTGTTGTCCGTCCGTCACTAAATGAAATTTTGTTTTGGCATTGACGTTCAGTTTTTCAACCAACTTTTGCAGTGCTGCGGTCAACCCATGCGTTTCGAGTTCGGCAGGGAGCATATTGTGAGAAATCAGGCGAACATCGGCATAAACATCGTTGGCCATCTCTAACAAACGAGCGTGTATTTTCTGATTTAGTGGCTCAAAATCATCGGTTTGCATCGCTTCCAAATGCCACCGAAGCGCAGCCAATTTGGTATTGAGGTTATCGTGAAGTTCGGATGCTACACGTTTACGCTCGATATTTTGTCCTTTGAAGAGAGCCTCTTCTATTTCTCGATTTTTACGGAGTAATTCTTGGTTTTTCTGATTCAACTTTCGGTTTGACCACAAGACAAACCCTAACCCTAAGATACCCACAAGAAAAAGCCCAATGAGGATATTGCGTGTTTGAGTAAGTTTTTCATTTTCAAGCGTTTGTATGCGTAGCTTATCGGTTTGCTGCTTTTTTTCAAACTCATAAGTCATCGAAGACACAGTAGTTTTTTGTAATACGTCATTGTTGAGGAGGCTATCCGATTCAGCCTTATATTGTTTAAAATGAAACAGAGCCTTTTGGGGTTGATTTAACTTTTCATACGCTTCTGATAACTGCCTGTGGTATTCGGCGGTTTCTCTTCTGAGGGGTGGTTCGGCGCCTGATGCCCACTCTAAGCCTTTTTTGGCGTAGCTGATGACCAAATTGAAGTTTTTTTGTGCCAAAAATATTTTTCCAAAATTGATTTGTGCGACGTGTTCTAACGACTCTTTAGAGTCTATTTGACTTTTGTAAAGAATATCAGCCGCCCGCGTGTATTGTAATGCTCTGGAGTAGTCTTTCAGGTGTAGATATACCCCGCCAATTCGCCCGTAAGTACGTGGAAGCCACTGGGTAGCTCGCGAAGCCTCGTGGATTTTAGCCGCTTTCAGAAAAGCGGCTAAAGCTTGTGTATAATGCCCTTGTTTTTCAAAAATTTCTCCCCGTTGGCTGGTAACAAATGCTTGAAGACGTTGGTCGTTTAGTTTTGTGGCTATGTATTCTGCCTCTTTGAAGCACTGGAGCGCATTTTCGTAACGTCCCAGTGCTACATAAAAACTTCCTAAATTGGGGATTGTCGAGCGGAGAGCCATCAGGTCATTACTTTTTTCTTGGAGTCGTCGGGCTTTAAGCATCAAATCAACAGCTTCAGCGTATTTGCCTTCATTGGTAAGTTGAATGGCCATTTCCCCATAAATAGCCCCTTGCCAAATGTTATCTTTGGCTTCGATGAATAATCGTAAAGCTTTTTCCAACAAGGGCTTCACTTCGGATTGTTTTTCAAAAAAACTCTCGTACAATTGAGCACGACGATAATATACTTGCCCTTCGAGCGATTTATCAGCGATAGACTTTGCATTTTTGAGAGCAGACTCCAGGTGGCTATAGGCCGTTTGGAGGTCAGTCAAATATTCAAGTTCTATTCTGACTAATTGCAGATGTCCTTTGGCTTCTCCTTTCGCAAACTTTAGTTTTTGAGCTAAATCCACAGATTGGTTGCAGTAAAGCCGCGCCAGAGAGTCGTTACCTTCGAGCCAGTAGGAACGACCTACTTCATAAAGCGTATTGACTTTGTTTGTATCAATAGATGTTTTTTTCAGTACACTCAACAGAGAGTCTGTTTTTTGGGCGTGAAGCGACAGCGAAAACCACCAAAAACAAAACAGCCATTTACTCATATAACTTATATCGGATTGTAGAACTCGGTGAAAATAAGTACAAAACCCAATCAGTTGCAAGCCATAAGGTCAAATATACAGGTTTTCCTATACCCAAAATGTAGGTGTTTCTGGATTTACGGAGGTTGGTTTTCAAACGACCTTTGTGATGTTCAATCGTAAAACATTTTAACCATGGAACTTAGCCCTTCTCATTTGTCCGATACAAACCCGAAACTTAAAGCTCAAACAGAACAAGATGAGGGTTTTTTTAGTGTTTTACTCGACATTACTAAGAAGCACCCCATCCTTTTTACGGTGTTTTTTTTAATACCTTTTGTGATATTGTTGATTTCATTGGGGTATAAATGGTACTATATTTTTACAGATACTACTCATTACTTGACCGACTTTCAGATACAGAATGGAAAATGGTCTGATTCAAAAATGTATTTTGGACCAGGCATAGATAAGTACATTAGGGAATTAGATATTGCGGGCTTGGTGGGGGGTATTGTTGGGATTTTCATAGGATTGTATTTGACTGTAACTACCGAAAAACTCAACCGCCAAAAAGAACGTACTAACCAACAAGAAATGGATCACCTAAAAACCCAGACGGGACTGTTGGTGCAGGCTACAAAATCGCTCAATTCGATTATGGTGGAGGTGAGCGGTAAAGTCAATGAGAAAGTACAACTCATGGAAGGAACAAAAGACGTACTGGAGGGGATTGACAAAGTGATAGATTTATCCAAAGCACAGGGAAACAACCTGTTGGTGTTGTCAAATACGGCTCGAATTGAAGCGATTTCTCCTTTTCGGATGGACTTGGTGGCTAAACACGCTGATTTAAAACCCCATGAATTACGTCATGCTACCCAATTTGATTACGCTCGTAAAGCTGAAGCTTTGTTGCGCGATTGTACCGACGTAGAAAATAAATTAAAGGAAACAGCCATTTATCTTCAAAAAATAGGAAGTGATGCTCGCGTAGAATTTGTAACGCTCAACGATCAAAACGAAGGGGCAAGCCATGCCTTTTTAAAGTATTTGGGTAAAATCTTTAACGAACATGTATCGGTAGAGACATATCGCAGCGGGAGCAATGCCCCAATGGCTGTGAATGAGGCAATACCCCACCATAA
>JBGAUP010000229.1:0-10011 GCA_044228585.1 Runella sp.
GGGGTCGTGGTTGATGGCCTCCGTAAACATAGAGCGTACGATGCAGAGGTCGTCCACAATTTTTGACGTATAGGGCAATAGGTCACTTATCCAAGCCCCCGACTGCCCATATTGTTTAAAGTTGGTAAAAGACCCTGCCAACGGAAACGAAGCCTGATTGGCCGTCATGCCTGTGAGGCGTTGCGCTCCCCGTACCGAAGGGGGCAACTCCTGCCCCATCATTTCGCAGAGTTTGGGCTTATAATCAAACGTTTCTAACTGCGAAGGTGCCCCATTTTGAAACAAATAAATAACGCGCTTGGCTTTGGGGGCAAAATGCGGAATCCCAGGGGTAAACTCGGTGTCATCCCTGTCGCCCCCATTGAGTAAATTGGGAATCATCAACGAGCCCAAAGCTACGCTTCCCAACCCTAAACTCATCGTGGACAAGAAGCGACGTCGGTTAAATGTTAGGCCGTGTTCTATTATTTCTTTTTCCATAGCCTCCTCTCCCCCCAAAGGGGAATTTTAATGATGAACCTGTTTAAAAATGGCTAAAATAATCCCCATTTAGCCGCCCCATTTCGGTTGGAAACAACCTGTATTTCTCACTCCTCACTTCCCTTTTCTCCACCTACGACTTCGTAATCGTTTCTTCCAAATTATACATCGTATTCACTACCCGCATCAAAGCGGCGAGCGTTGTTTTATCTATCTTTTCAGGAAGCGGATACTCCCCTACTGCGAGTACTTTTTCGGCGTGTGGCTGGGTGATTTTTTTGCGTTGTTTTTCGTAGTAGGCCGTCAAAATCCCCATTTCTTTCTCGGTAGGTTTTCGGCAAACAATCAACCGAAAAGCTTTGTAGATTTTGTCTTTCGCTTGGCTTTTTTCTTGCAATAGCCTCGTTGCCAACACCCGCGATGCTTCCAACACTGTGGGGTCGTTCATCATCACCAAAGCCTGCAAGGGCGTGTTGGTTTTTAGCCTTTTTACTTCGCACAAGTCGCGGTTGCTGGCATCAAAAAGGGTCATCGTGGGAGGGGGCACGGTTCGCTTTATCAATGTGTACATACCTCTGCGATAAAGGCTTTCGCCGTGGTCTTGAACGTACATGGAAAGCAGACCTCGCCCCGAAGTAGCCCCTTCCCACAAGCCCGCAGGCTGATAGGGCTTGACACTCGGCCCGCCTATTTTCTTGACCAACAAACCGCTGCTTGATAGCACCATGTCTCTCACAAATTCGGCATGGATTCGGTAGCGTGGCGCACGTGCCAAGAAAATATTGTCGGGGTCGGCGGCCAATTTTTCGGGAGTAACCACCGCAGATTGGCGATAAGTAGCCGACATGACCATTTGTTTTACCAGCCGTTTGATGTTCCAACCATGCTCCATCAAATCTACCGCCAGCCAGTCCAATAATTGGGGGTGCGAAGGCAATTCGCCCTGCATCCCAAAATCGCCCGAGGTTTTTACAATGCCCTTACCAAAAAACTCTTGCCACACCTGATTGACAAACACCCGTGCTGTCAAAGGATTTTGCTTGTCAAATAGCCATTTGGCCAAGCCAAGCCTGTTTTTGGGGTAGTTTTTGTTGAAAGGTAAAATAAAACTGGGTACGTTGGGTTGTACTTCATCGCCAGGGGCATCGTAAGCCCCCCGCCGCAGAATGTGGGTTTTGCGTGCCGTATCCAAATCGCTCATCACCGACACAATCAGCCGATTGGTGTCGGGTTTATTGATGAATTTCAAGATACTTTTTACGTCTTCGTTGCTAATTTCCATCAAGGGTTTTTTGGCGTACGTTTCTGGCCCGCCTATCACCGATTCGATTCCCACTTCTTTGACATTGTTGAAGAACGCGAAAAGCTGGTAATATTCTTTCTGCGAAAAAGGGTCGTATTTGTGGTCGTGGCAGTGGGCACATTCGAGCGTGACGCCCAGAAATGCCTTTCCAAACAAATCGTTTCGGTCGGTAACGTAGCTGATGCGGTATTCTTCTTGAATCACGCCGCCTTCTTCGGTGATTTTGTGATTTCGGTTGAAGCCCGTTGCCAGCAGTTTTTCTTTGGCAGCGGGGTCATCTTTTGTTTTTATCAGGAAATCCCCCGCCAATTGCCACGTCACAAACTGGTCGTAGGGCATGTTTTTGTTGAGGGCATGAATGACCCAATCGCGCCAAGGCCATTGGGTACGGTAGCCATCGTCTTGGTAGCCGTGCGAATCGGCATAACGGGCCAAATCCAACCAATAAACGGCCATTTTTTCGCCATAAGCGGGGTTTTGGAGGAGTTCATCTACTACTTTCTCATAAGCGTTGGGGCTTGGGTCAGCCAGAAAGCTGTCCATCATTTTCAAGGTGGGCGGCAACCCAATCAGGTCGAGGCTCACTCGTTTCAGAAGGCGTTCTTTATCGGCCTCTTCGTTGGGGCTGAAGCCTTTTTGTTCTTGTTTGTGTAAAATGAAATAATCAATCTCGTTTTTAGGCCAATCGGTGTCTTTTATCTCAGGCAGGGCTGGCTTTTTAGGAGCCACAAACGCCCAATGCTTTTCATATTTAGCCCCTTGTTTAATCCATTTTTCAATCAAATCAATCTCGTGAGACGACAATTTTAAGTGCGACGAGGGCGGAGGCATCAGCCGACTCGTGTCTTTGGCCGTAATTCGTAAAAATACTTCGGAGCGTTCGGGATTTCCCGCCACCAACGCATAAGCAGAAGGATGTTCTTTCAGGGCTTTGAAGGCGCTTTGAGGGTCATCGAGCCGTAAGCCTGCCTCACGTTTGTTGGCATCTGGGCCATGGCAAGCCAAGCATTTGTCCGAAAGAATAGGGCGAATGTCGAAGTTGTAGCTTACCTCATTGGGGACTTGCTCCTGCGTGGATTGCATCGTTGGATTCCCGCAGGATTGCAAGAAAATAGCTACAATCCCTCCCAAAAAATAGCCAATCTGTCTCATTGTATTCAGTGCATTCACAGGTCAGACGTACCGCCAAGACCCACTATTACTTTTAATGTTATAGAAAGCCTACGCCAACAGCTCCATCACCGCTTTTCCTTTGCCATCTGGGGTAGTGTAAAAAGGACGTTTTTCGATTTCATACTGCGTATCGGGTGGAATACCCAAGACGTGGTAAATCGTTTGGTGAACCGCATCAATTTTAATCGGGTTTTCAATCGTTTTGCAAGGGCGTTCGTCGGCGGTTTTACCATAGACAAACCCTTTTTTGGTGCCACCACCAAACATAAGCATAGAACAGCCGTCGGTAAAATGGCGGTGCATTCCGTAAAATTTCATTTCTGAAATAATTTCGGGCTGATTAATCTGTTCTTGTACTTTGGCTTCGGGGCGGCCTTCTACCATCATATCGCGGCTGAACTCACTCGCCAAAATGATCAACGTCCGATCCAAATGTCCTGATTTTTCCAAATCCTTGACAAGCTGCGCTACGGGGCCATCAATCATTTTCTTCATGTCCACCAAGCGCGTATGCCCGTTTTCGTGAGTATCCCAGCCAAAAAAAGGCTCGTATTCGGTGGTGACGCTGATAAAACGTGCCCCTTGTTCGGTGAGACGTTTGGCCAAAAGACACCCCAACCCAAAACGCCCTGTATTGTAAATATCATAGCTGGCTTTGGGTTCGGTACTTAAATTAAACGCTTTGGCCTCGGGCGAATTGAGCAGCATGTAGGCTTGTTCCATCGAGCGTTTGAGCGATTCTTTTTGGTAATCGCTGCCAAATTCACCCACGGGGCTATTGTTAATCAAATCGTTATACAGTTGATTCCGACGTTCAAAACGTTTGACGTCCATTCCCACGGGAGGCCGTACGCTTTCCAAACCTTGACTTGGGTCAGGAATCAAAAAAGGGCCAAATTCATTTCCCAAAAACCCTGCCGTATGAAAGGCTTTCAGTTCTTCGGCCTCGCCTACGGTAAACCGCTGTCCGATGTCAATAAAAGCGGGAATCACGGGGTTTTTGGGTCCCAGTTCTTTAGCAATCCATGCGCCAATGTGCGGCGGAGAAACGGTTTGAGGGGGTTCGTAGCAAGTATGCCAGTGGTACTGATGGCGTGCGTGCAAGATGTGTCCCATGTCTGCCGCTACATACGACCGAATGAGCGTACCTTTGTCCATTACTTTTCCGATGGATTGAAGCCCCTCCGAAAAGTTTATACCATCTAAAACCGTCGGAATGGGCTTGAAGGTGCTCAAGACGCGGTTGCTCTCAATGTCTTTTTCGTAGGGCGTATATCGTTTGGGGTCAAAGGTTTCGGTGTGGGCCATCCCTCCTGCCATCCAGAGCAAAATCACCGTATCGGCGGTGCCGTTGGTCTGACCTATGGGTTTGGTTTTGCAGCCTGACAACAAACTGGGTATGGGCGCACTTGCCGCCATTGCGGCCAACGTAGCCGCGCTGGTTTTTTGAAGAAATTCTCTCCGATTCCACGTATTTTTCATTACTAATCGTACGGTGCGATGCACCTTTGGGGATTTGTATATTTATTTCTTCTCTCTACACACTGCTGGCTGACCATTCTTAATTTTCAATAAATCAACTGAAATTCGGGGTGTAACGTAATTGCCCATACCAAATCTTGGATTCCCTCCTCCGTTGGATTCCTGCCAACAATTTTTTCAGCCGCTGCTATTTCTTTGGGAAGTGGCGCTCGTCCCAACGATTTTTTGTACAATTCCTCCACCAACTTATCGGCAGTAGGGTATTTATCTTTCCAAAGTTTCGCTCCGTTTTTGAGAGCTTCATTAAATTTAGAACCGTTTGTTAGCTCTAAGGCTTGCAATAGATTGGCCTGCGTACTGCGGCTGGTACTGACGGTCTCTCTGGTTGGTCGCCCCAAGGCAGTCTGAAAGGGGTCTCTTTTTACCAAAGAAGCCCGCGGGAAAGGAATTTCTTTTTTGATATTCTTGGGCAATCGCTTCACAACAACCTCAGAATCTGGATAGATAGGCACAAAAGCCATGCTCACCGCATCGGCAAATTGTTCGGCAGAAAGTCGGCGGCGCACCATTCCTTGAAAAACAAAATCGGAGGCTACAAGCAATCCCGCATCTTTGACCCCAACCGACGGCAACTGATAGGTTTTAGAGGTCAAAATATCGTACATCAGTTTTTTAATATCATAGCCGTTGGCGGCAAAATCAGAAGCCAACCAATCCAGCAAATCTTGACTCCACGGCTCTCTGTCCATTTCGTCAACGGGCTCTACCAAGCCGCGTCCCATCAGTTGCGCCCAGATACGATTGACCAACGTACGATACAAACGGCCATCTTTGGGCTGCACCAAAAACTCCGCCAATTCTTTTAGCCGCTTCTCTGTCACGGGGGTTTCTTTGATTTCCCCCAGTTCTTTGAACAACAATCGCCGCCCCGCCAACTTGCCCGTAGGTTTGTCGCAGCGGTGAATTTCGAGCGTGGTATCCGCAAAAATATTGGCAAAGGCATAGGCATCCTCCAGTTTCCAGTCGCTGATAAAACTATCATGGCAAGAAGCGCACTTGAGGTTCAATCCCAAAAATACCTGCGCTACATTCTGCGCCGCTTGCATTTCGTTGCGCTGGCTCGCATTGATGGTGCCGCGCCATTTAATACCTTTGATAAATCCCTGCGATTCTTTGGTAGGGCTAATGAGTTCTTTGACAAACAGGTTATAGGGCTTATTGCTTTTGAGCGAAGCATACAACCACTTGGTAATGTCAAAACGTCCCCCCGTAATGTAGCCCGTGCCTGAATAATCATTGCGCAGAGCATCGTTCCAAAAAGTGAGCCAATGCTGCGCGTAGTCTTCGTTGCGCTCCAACAGGCTTTTTACCAAAATGGCTCGCTTGTCGGGGCGGTTGTCGGAGATAAATTCTTGAATATTTTCGGGGGAAGGCAACAAGCCCACCACGTCTAAATAGACCCTACGAATGTACGTATAGTCATCTACGGTATTTTTCCAAGCAATTTTATTTTTTTGAAAATAAACATTGACCAAGCGGTCTATGGGCTGACTGAATGCGGCGGTAGCAGGAGGCAGCACTGGTAAACGAGGTTCTAAAGCCGCCACGCGATAAATACTTTTTTCCACACTCGGCCACGGCGCGCCTTGTTTTATCCAATATTTCAGAATTTTTACTTCTTTTTCAGTCAGTCGTTTTCCTTTGGTAGGCATGGCTTCTTTATGCCCCGCTGGAAGGGTGATTCGGCGAATAATCTCGCTCTTTTCCGGATGCCCTGCTTCCAAGATAGGACCATCTTCGCCTCCTTTAAAAATAAACTCTTTTTTGTCTAAACGAAGTTCTCCTTTGGTTTTGGCCTCGCCATGACAACTGTAACAATTATGCGCCAAAATAGACCTGACTTCTACGTTTAACTCCTGAATTTGTGCTTCGGTCAAAGGGGCGTTGGTACTGGCAAAAGTAAAATTTGCCCCCTCCGATTTATCACTGTCGGTATCTTTGCCAAAAGGCAGTACACTCGTCAGGTAATCTTCTCCGTGGGTCAACATGGCTCCGTAGTGTCCTGCCAAAGTAACTCCACCCACGGTGAGAAAAAGTAATCCTTTGTAAAGTTGCGTACGACCCGTACGAAGTGAAAATGCGGTAATACCTGCCAAAACCATCGTGGCAATGCCCGTCCATTGGTGGATCGTGACCGTATCGCCGCCGTACTCTTCCTGATTGGCTAAAAGCAAACCTAAAGCTACCGAAATAACCGAACTGATTGCTCCAATCCACACCAAAGCCGTGATACCTGACCGTAATTCGGTTGACTTACGGCGCCAACCCGCCAATTCTAATAACAGAGCAACACAAAGTAAACTTACTGGAAAATGGACTACTAATGGGTGTAATCGGCCCAGGAACTGCCAAAGCCAAAATATTTCGGTTGTTTCTTGCACGGTAATAAAGCAAAAAATAAAAGTGGTAAAATTGGTTAAAAAAGCACCTATCGTACAATTGGGCTATTCTCCGATATATACGATAGGAACTTGAACATGTACTATGTGTAAAAGAGCATTGGTGAACTAAATCTAATCAATTCTTTTCAATGCAATTCATTTAGTAACCGGGGTTTTGCGTGAGTTTCGTGTTTATTAAGATTTGCGGCGCAGGAATAGGCAGAAAATATTCAAAGTCACTATATACATAGTCAAGCGCATTAAAAGCGATTCCGCCTCTTGATACGGTCGGATTTGTCTTTTCTTTGGCGGCGTAGGCATTCATAAATGCCGCCAATTGGGCAGGCGTATTGGTACGTTGTAAATCAAACCAACGGTGATTTTCAAAAGCCAACTCAACGCGTCTTTCTTTCAATACCGCAGTTCTGAAGGTATCTTTGGATAGGCCGCTCAATTCCGCAAGTCCAGCACGTTTACGAACCTGATTGAGATACCCAAACGCTTCCGCATCAGGTCCAGTGGCTTCGTTGATAGACTCTGCCAACATCAATAATACATCCGAGTACCGAAGTACTGGCCAGTTATTGTCTGAACGTCCCGTAATTGTGTGCGGATAGCGGTATTTATTGACGAAAGGTATGGCGACAAACGTTCCATTTAAGGTATAGCCCAATTGCAAAGAAATGTCTTTTCGCAAATCGCCTGGTTCATAGGCCGCAATCATGTCATTCGTCGGAATATTCCGTCCACTGGGAGTCGTGTTAGCAAAGCCCGTTACGGCTCCCTGTGACAAACGTGGGGCAAATAAATACACAAAGTTACTTTGTTCGCCCAAATCGTTACCACCTTGGTACTGTACTTCAAAGATAGACTCGGCTCCGTTTTTCTTGGCGGGGTCGAAGTTATCTTTATAATTGGCGTACAATGAATAACCCAATGGGAGTACCTGTTTTAGGGTCGTTACCGCTTCGGGGTATCTTTTTAAAGTCAAATATACCTTTCCTAACAAACTCAAAGCGGCTCCCTTCGTAACCCGCCCTCTACCTGCTGCGGGATAGGTCGTGGGCAATAAATTGACGGCATCTTTCAAGTCAGCCTCAATTTGCTTATAGACCTCTGCTTGAGGGGACCTTACCAAATCAAAGGCTTCATTAGGATTATTAAGCGTTTTAGTCACTAAAACTACATCTCCAAAGTAGCGTACAAGGTTAAAATAATGATAGGCTCGGATAAACTTTAGTTGACCCTCAATGGCACTTTTGGCCGTAGCATCAATCGTGCTTGGTGATAGTTTTTCCAAGGCATAATTGATATTATACATCGCCGAGTAGTGGTTATTCCACAAAGCGGCAATTTCACCATTTCCTGGATTGACTGTCGAAAACTCGAATGCTTCCCAGCCAGCTGCCCCACCGCGGTCGAGCGGATTAAAATCAAGCGTGGTATTGTCCGACATAAATTCTTGGCCTAAATAGGCAGTATTTGTTATCCCCTGCAACTGGCCATATACCCCGTTGAGTGCCTGCTCAAACTGGGTTTGGTTTTGGTAAAACAAGTTGCTGTTGATTCTGGTAGGATCGGTCGTAGTCAAAAAGTCATCTTTGCACGAAAATTGAGTAAAGCAAAGAGCGGCAATTATAAAAGAGGTTATTTTTTTCATTTCGGAGATTAATTAGAAGTTAAACTTAGCACCAACCGCCAACGTTCTGGGCACAGGATACGACTCATCATCATTGTTAAGCTCTGTTCCGCCTCTTACACCCGCATCAGGATTATTGCCCGGGTATTTCGAAAATAAGAATAGGTTATTGGCCGTCACAAAAACCCTGGCATCACTCAAGACCGACTTGAATTTAGGAAGGTTGTATCCCAACGTAATGCTTTTGAGCCAAATGTAGCTTCCGTCATACACGTACCGTTCGCTACTTTCACGCGACCATTTAAAGTAGTTGGTTCCTCCTTGTGAGTTTTTCGCATTCGGATTTGAACCTGGGTTTGAAGGCGATCTCCAACGGTCTTTCGCTTTATCCAACACGTTGAAAACACCGTCCATGTTCATGGTAGATGCTTCAATGTTTCGGTAAATGTCAAAATCATGCGCACCTACAAACAAGATGTTCAAATCAAAGTTGTGGTAATCTGCGGCTGCTGTCCAAGCCCAAGTAAAAGCAGGATTTGGGTTACCAATCTCAACCATGTCCTGCGTGTCGTACGAAACCACCCCGTCTCCGTTGGTATCCACAAATTTCATCCCGCCCGGAATCACTCCGTCTTGTTTAGCCCAAGCATCAATCTCCGCCTGCGTATTGAAAATTCCTACTTTTTGATACCCATAAATCATCCCAATCGGACGCCCTACTTTTTGGACATTGTATCCGCCATAAAAGCTACCGTACCAAAGCATGTCGTTGGCTCCTTTGATGGCCAAGATTTTGCTCCTATTCATGGTGAAGTTTGCATTGGTACGGAAATTCACTTTACCGATGGTCGTTCTAAAGTCAGTCCCTAATTCAATTCCCCGATTTTGTACTTTTCCGATATTATCCAAACCCGTTGTAAAACCCGATACCGCTGGTATCGAAATCGGCAACAACATATCGTTGGTGAGTTTGTTGTAATACTCAAACGTAAAGGTCAGTTTGTTGTCGAAAGTGGCTAAGTCTAAGCCAATATCCAATTGGTTCGATTTTTCCCATTTCAATTCGGAGTTGGAAAATGAGCTTACGACTTTCCCAGGGGCAAAAGCATTGCCCAGTATGTAGTTGTTGGCACCCATAAAGGCCAAACTTGGATAGTTACCGATGTTGTTATTACCCGTTACCCCCCAGCTTGCCCGTAGTTTTACATCAGTCAACCAAGAAATTTTAGGCATAAACGACTCTTCCGTCAATCTCCATCCCACCGAGGCCGCTGGAAAATCTCCGTACTTATTTTGTGCGCCAAAGCGAGAACTTCCTTCCCTACGAAAAGAGGCTGACAATAAGTATTTATCTTGGCTTTGTTGCAACGGTGATATATTTTAGAGCCTCGCTACTTGCGAGGTTATTTTATGCCGCCTTATATGCGACAGGCATTCCTTGCCTTCGATAGGTATTTAAGATGTGGCATTTTATGTTTACTTCGGTTTTTTGA
>JBGAUP010000230.1:0-10010 GCA_044228585.1 Runella sp.
CAATCGGTTCGTATTATGTACGATGTCAGACCACTGAAACGAGTTCGAGACGTAGAGTTGATTTTGGGAGTAGGAAGGATTGTGGCTGCCAATAAGTACGTCAGTTATATAACAAGCAGTGCCAAACCCTGTGATACCGTTTCTCAAACGTACTTTTATCCTGGGGTATATCGTTTGAATTTATTGGTCAATAAGCACATCATCAAAACCGAATACCATACCGTGCACTCCTATCCTAACCAATGGGCAGCGTGGGGATTTGGGGTAGCGTATGAAAAGAATTGGACGACCAATATCAGTACGGTCAAAACATACATCAAGGATGGAGTGCTTCATCTGGACCCGCGCGAATTGCCCAACGAAATCAAAGGGGAAGACGATTATCGCCACTCGGTGTATGCGCTCACGCAAGATTTCGGCATTCGTCAGGACAGCGTGACCTTGGAAGCCCGTCTGAAAAACCCTGAAAGTGAGGGTGGTGAAAGCTGCTTTAATACGGATATTTTGCTGACTGATAAACATCTCAACATTGCCGAAGCCGAATTTACGATGATAGGTTGCTCCGATTATGCCAAATTGATAGTAGGTAAAACGATTTTCAGAAAAGGCAATCTCCAATTGGGGAAAAATGTGGATTTAGACAATTTCAGCGTGAATCATAACGAATGGAATACCTTTAAGCTCCAATTGAGGGGCAACCAAGTCGAAGTATTTGTCAACGGAAATTCGGTATTTTGGAACGATTATGAAGGGCGGGAAAACTTTACCAACTTAACCGATATTCGCTTTGTATTCAAAGGAACAGGTTCAGTAGATTGGGTGAAAGTATCCAACTCATTTACAGGAAAAGTCGTTTATCAAACCGATTTCGATTAAATGATTACTTCTTGTATTTGAATTATCAAAATAGAACCGCAACGGCGGACCGTGCGGATAAAACGGATTGAACGGATTTTCGCGGATAAAATCCGTTCAATCTGTGTTCTATTTCAATAACATATCTAACAACATCCCGAATTGGGCGAGCAACAAGCCGATACCTGTTCCAACTCTGACAATTTGATTTTAGGCTTCTCAATCGTCTTTTTCATCACGATGGCCGAACTTGGGCATACGCTGCTAAACTGCTGTGATTGACCAATTTCGACAGGCACATATTCGCGGTTTACGCGCTCATAGCCTTGTTTTTCAAAATAGCCATCAGCCGTAGTCGTAATCAAATACAGCTCTTTTACCCCCTGTAACCGTACTTGCTTCGTCAAATCATTCACCAGACGACGGGCGATTTTGTAGTTACGAAAAGCAGAGTCAACAGCTACTGAGCGTAATAACCCATAGCTACCATTTACTTCCACGCCTGCCGAACCGACCAATTTTTCATCGGAAAAAGCCAAAAGGAAATTAGGAAGAGCGGGGTTTAGGTCTTCGGTTGGGAGTCCCGCTGATGTCAACAACCCTACGACGGCCTCAAAATCAGACGGCTTTGCCGTACGTATTTCAATCTCAGAAGTGTCAGAAGGTTTTTCAGCATAAACCGTGATGCTGTAAATTCCCGTTCCGCTGCTTCTGAATTCCTCAATATCGTCGGGTGACAAAAAATCGCTTAAAATAGCATCAGGAAGAACTATTTCACGGTCTTTTTGCAAAGTGATATTGGCAAATCCTGTCTTTTCAATCAACCCCAAATAGTCTGATTTTTGAATCGCGCCCGAAACACAACCCGCATACATTTCGGCGGCGTGTTGCAAACCTTGGGGAAGATTTCCTACCAGCACAATATCAGAAATACTAAAGTGGCCATTGGGTTTTAAAACGCGGTAAATTTCTTTGAAAACGTTGGCTTTGTTGGGGACTAAGTTCAATACACAATTACTCACTACTACATCGGCAACGTTATCATTAACAGGCATTTGCTCAATGTCTCCAAAACGAAACTCAACGTTGTTATAGCCCAATTTCTCGGCATTGGCGCGGGCTTTGGTAAGCATGGCTTCCGTAAAATCAATAACGATTACTTTGCCTTCCAGTCCAGCTTCGGCACGGGCCACAAAAGCATCGTTTCCTGCTCCACTCCCTAAATCTATGACGGTATCGCCCTTTTTAATTTGGGCAAATTGCGTGGGTAAGCCGCAACCCAACCCCAAATCAGCATCAGCCACATAACCACCCAATTGGGTATAATCTTCGGCCATGATGCCGATAAAATCTTCGTCGGTGCCGCAAGTTGGGCCGCAACCACAGCAGGAGGCCGCATTTTGTGCTTTTGATTGGTTGGCTACTTCCGTGTATTTTTCACGGACAATGTCTTTCAATACTTGGTCGGTGTTCATATTATTTGTTGTTTATTGTAATATTACGATGATTTTGGGTAAAAAATTTTAGCAACAACCTGATTTTAAAAAAATAGCAAATAGTTGTCCAAAAACTTGCTCGGCTTCTTCCCACACTTCTTCGTTGATACAGTAGCAAACCCGTGGAGGATCAATACTCCCCTGAATGATTCCGATGCGCTTGAGTTCTTTCAAATGCTGCGACACAGTAGCCTGAGAAAGAGGTAGTTCGTCCACCAAATCTCCACAAATACAGGCTTTTTTTTGCGCCAGCAGTCGCAGAATAGCCACGCGAGCAGGATGCGCAAAGGCTTTGGCCAAATCCGCAATTCGGTTTTCTTCTTCCGTAAAAACTTCCGTTTTGGTTAGTCCCATTTTTGGTTTAAAATTTATTTAATCGCAATATTACGATATATTTTTTAAATCCTAAAATTTGCTCGTTTTATTTTTCTTTTTTTATCTTGCCTACGCGTTCATCCTCATAAAAAGTTACCTTACTAATGAAAAAATGGATTTTTGTTCTTGGATTATGCCTTTTATCGCCTTTTATTTTTGCCCAAAAAGCAAAAGTAGATTCTACCCAAAGCAACTCTATTGCCACTGATTTATTAAAGTTTGCCCAAAAACACCTGCATTATCGTTACCGTTCGGGCGGTACTTCGCCCAGAGGATTTGATTGTTCGGGGTTTGTTCGTTATTGTTTTTCGAAATTTGGTATGCTGTTACCTCATTCGAGTGCAGCGCAAATCTCACACGGTGTCGAAATTGCCCTTGGTGAAGCCAAAGCGGGAGATTTAATATTTTTCAAAGGCAGCAATTCCAAAAGTAGCCGCATTGGACACGTAGGTTTAATCGTGTCCGTCGGCAAAGGCTACGTCAAATTCATTCATTCGGCTTGGAAAGGCGGCATTCGCTACGATTTTCTTCACGCCGATTACTACAAAAAAAGGTACGTGGGCGTGAGACGCGTGATTAAGTAAAATCACAAATCAATCCAATTGTAATCTTGAATTTGATTTTGGGAAAATAATTCTTTGATTTTCGTTACAAATGGCAGTACAAACTCATATTGATTATCAGGCGTATTCAACACAATTAACTTAATATTCCACTTACGATAGTTTTGCTGATAGCTCAAGTTTTTATCCGCAGTCACCAAGTATTCAATCCCTGAGTCAACCATAGCTTTCAGAAGTTCTCCATTTTTAAGCGAAGTCCACCCTTGGTCTGGTACAGTAGTTACTTCAAAGCCTTCCCCAAAACGATATTTAAGCTTTTTAGGTAAGTTTTCGTCAAGCAGCAGTCTGTACATTAAAATCGGAATTAAAAGAAATAGTCGCTTCAACAAAATCTAATAGTGCGCGTGCATGTTCGCGTGTTACGGAAGGGAAATCTTCCACAAATTCATCAATTGTATGCCCACCTTTGAGATAATCAAACAAATTTTTGACAGGTACACGTGTATTGTAAAACACAGGTGTACCACTCTGAATTTCAGGGTGTATTGTAATTAAATGATTCATCGCTTTTATTGGTTTTGCAGGACAAAAATACAATATTTTTTGGGCTTAAACCTTCACTAATCTTTCTACGGCTCGTTCAAGGGTTTCTTCTTTTTTAGCAAAACAAAACCGTACCACACCGTTGTCGGTAGCTTCCTGATAAAACGCCGATACAGGAATACAAGCTACTCCGTGTTGTTTGGTCAACCAAATTGAAAACTCCTTGTCGGACAAATCGGAGAGATGGTCGAAATAGTACAACTGAAAGTAACTACCATAGCTCGGCAACGGCTTAAAACGCGTTTTCTGCATCAATTGGGCAAAATAATCGCGCTTTTGTTGGTAAAAACCCGAAATGCTACTATAAGCTTCTTTGTCTTTGAGGTAGTCGGCTAAGGCCACCTGCGCAGGCGTAAAGCAACTAAAACAATTGAACTGATGTACTTTCCGAAACTCTGCGGTAAAAGCAGGGGGGGCAATACAATAGCCCATTTTCCAACCTGTACAGTGATACACTTTGCCAAAAGAAAAATTAACAAAAGCACGTTCTCGTAAATCTTCGTAGCGCAAAATACTCCGATGCGGCTCACCGTCATAAATCAAATGCTCATAAACCTCATCCGACATAATCAGTAAATCGTATTCTTGTACAATTTGGCGGAGTTGTTCAATATCGTCGTCGCGCAGGATACTTCCCGTAGGATTGTGCGGCGTATTGAGTGCAATCATGCGCGTACGAGGTGTAATACGGGTACGAACTTCGTCCCAATTGATACGATACGTAGGGAATTCCAATGGAATACGCACCGCTACCGCCCCATTCACTTCAATATTAGGGATGTAACTATCATAGGCAGGTTCAAAAACAATCACTTCATCTCCCGCTCGCAGCACCGTCGTAAAAGCTGTATATATACCATAAGTTCCACCAGGGGTGATGGTTATTTCGGTATCGGGGTTGACACTCACTCCGTATAAATCGTGGATTTTGGCCGAAATACTTTCGCGCAAAGGCATCCACCCTGCCATGGGCGAGTACTGATTATACCCTTGTTGTAAGGCATTACAAGTAAGACGCACCAGTTCTTCAGGCATCTGAAAATCGGGAAACCCTTGCGAAAGGTTAATGGCTTTCTGCTCGGCGGCTAAAGCCGACATTACAGTAAATATAGTAGTACCGACGTTAGGGAGTTTCGAGGTTATTTTTAAACCTTCCATGGAGTGTTTGGTTTTTTCGTGTAAAATTATTCTATTCACGTCGAAAAACAGCCCAAATTTGCAATTTAAACGATATTTTAAACCAGCTCATCCTACGCAACCTACAAATCGTACTCACAAATGGATTCACTTTTTACTGCCGAGGCAATTATTAGTTTATTAACCCTGACGTTTTTAGAAATCGTTTTAGGCATTGACAACATCATTTTTATTTCGATTGCTGCCAACAAGCTCTCTCGCAATGAACAACCTAAAGCCCGAAATATCGGCTTGCTTTTGGCCATGATTTTCCGTGTAACCTTACTTTTTGGAATTTCATTTATTATCTCTCTTTCCAAACCATTCACCCACGTTGATACAGGTTGGTTTCACGCCGCCTTTTCAGGACAAAGCGTCATTTTGGTTTTAGGCGGGATTTTTCTTTTGTACAAAAGTACCTCCGAGATTCACCACAAACTGGAAGGAGTGGAAGAGGAAATACAAAAACCCAAAGGTAATGCAGCCAGCAAATTGGCAAGCGTAGTGATGCAAATTGCGCTGATTAACGTGGTGTTTTCTATTGATTCTATCTTAACCGCCATCGGTCTTACCCAAAACGTAACTGTGATGATTGTGGCCGTAGTTCTTTCGGTTATCATTATGATGGCATTCTCGGGTCCCGTGGGCGATTTTGTCAACCGTCACCCTTCAATACAAATGCTTGGTTTAGCATTTTTGATTGCTATTGGGTTTATGCTCATTGCCGAAGGTGCTCACTTAGCAAATGTATCCGTCTTTGGTTCCCACATCGGTTCAGTTCCCAAAGGCTACTTATACTTTGCGATTGCTTTTTCACTCGGTGTCGAATTCCTAAATATCAGAATGAGTAAAACGAGTAAACCTGTTCAGTTACACGATTACAAAGCCCAAGCCGAACGGGAAGGGATTGTGGCCGATAATGAAAGTGAATAAATACCTCCAATAGTTTCAAGAATGGCTGGTACAGAGCCCCTTGGGCTTTGTACCTTTGCCAAATTGATGCCTTCGTGGGTGCGTTTACTTGATGTCGGGATTCTAATTCTCCTAAATACTCGCAATCAGAATCCATAATGCCAACGCCCCAACTGTTCCCAACAGCGTCCATAAATATCGGCGACCTTCTCGTTTGCGTTCGTCACGGGTCATGTCTTTGTAGGGTTTTATGTTTTTATCTAATCCCCTACCTAAGAAATAAAATCCTCCCGCCAATACCCCCGTGCTCAACAACAATACCAATACGGCGCCAAAACCTACCCCCGAACAGGCTAAATTGCACGCTAAGGCTGCCCCAATGTAGGCCAAAGCCACTCCCAGCAAAAACAAAGCAATATAACCAATCCGCCTCCCTGCGTTGCTTTTTCCTTCTTCCGTATGCTTTAATGCGCTTTGACGCATTTTCTCACGGAAAGACACCTTTTTATCATTAGAAGAGGATTCACTAATCGTAGTCGTTAGGCTTCCGTACAAATTACTCGATGCTTCTGGATAAGCTACCATGTGACCCATAATTCCTCCCGCAATGGTATAAGCAAATAGATTAAGGCAAAATAGCCCCACAAAAAAACGCTTTTGAAAGACAAAACGTGACTGAGCAGCCAAGTCAATCAGACGAATATGGGCATGCCTTTTGAGACAAACATTCATCAGAACCACGCTCAAAATCAAAATCATCAAGTTCCAAGGCGACCATTCTCTAAGTAGCTCACTCCCCACCATAATACCTAAAATAGCATTGGTGAATTCTATTACGATAATTAACAAAACGGCTTGACGAGCATTGCGCGAAGCCCAAACGGCAAAGCGATTGGTTAGTTCCATGATTAGTCAGCGGTTTAGGTACGAAACAAGGTGTTTTACTACATCAAAAATAGCAATGTTGTTCGTAAATGCAATAAGAACGGAGATGTTATACGTCAGAATTTCTTCTTAGCTCGTTTTCTTTTTCTTTTTACCAAATTTCAAAATAAAGTCCACGTAAGGAACGGCGATAAAATCTCCGTCTATCGCGGGTCCTGCGGGTACTACCAATGCTAAATCAATCGCTGTTTTCTCCCCAAAAAAACGAATTCCTCCCGATAATAGGGCGATTCCTTCCTTCCTTCCCAGTAATCACCCAATTTTCGGTAACAAACCCAATTTTTCGGGCTACTCGGCCCATATAACTGAAATTCAAAACAGGATTAGACCCGATTTCAGTGTTAGAGAAAGCCCATCCCAAGCCTACTGAGAAATTATTATCGGGATTACCCACTGTCATGTTGCCGTAGCCGATGCCCACCAAATTTGCCTCTATGCCCTTTTTGGTACGGCTATACGTTGGCTGATAATCGTACACATAACGCGTATTAAAAAAACTTACTGCAATCACGCCAACGCCAAATTTTACTTTAGATTGGCTGGGAAAACTCAGTTTGGGGGTTAAAAACAGTACTTGCCAGTCTCGAAAAGTGGGGTTCAGCACAAAGCCCCCTCCCATCGTAAAATGGTCAGTCACTCCCACGGTGACAGAATTGACAAAAATGTAGGCATTTTGGTAATATCCCTCCCCTTTGGCAAGCGCATAAGCCGAAGGGGCCCAAAGATAGCGCGTACTATGTGGGTTTTGAAACCAAAATTGCCCCTTTTTATAATAGCCCTCCCCTTCTTCGATACCCTCAATTTTCTCTTTGGCAATGACCAGCTCCCCCAAATTGTCCGTTTGGATTTTCAGCTCTTTCTCAGTATTGGATACAATCGTCCCATTAATCGTTGTCCCATCTTTCAGTTTTACCGTAGCTATTTTACGAATAGTCTGCCCTACTCGGGTCGTATCTTGCGCCTCTACCTGAGTAAGCCCCAACAACAATAACCCACAAAAAGGAAGAAGTATCTTAACAAACATTTTCATATCATTTTAGGGATAAAGGTGTAAAATTATCTCCAACTTTACACCTTTATTTAGCAATAACACTGATGAAAGTCAGTGATTGATACGTGGGCTTATTCCAATACCCAGCCCAAATACACTACGCGCCCCATAGGAGCAGCCCCATATACCTGTACGGCATTGGCATTTAGCAAGTTGGTTCCTCCTAAACGAAAACTACTTTTTAGCTTGGGCAAACGAAAACTCAACTGTCCATCTACTACTCCAAAGGCATTGATGTAGCCTTCGTCAATCGGCATAAAGTACGTATAGCCGCTGTTATAACGATAGTTAATGGCATACGTCAAGTTTTTAATTGGCTCACCATTCATACCTACATTGAACTTATGGGTGGGTGTATTGAAACCCAAAATCAATCCTTGGGTATCGTCTTGGTTGATGTGCGACCATGTATAATTGGCATTAAGATTCAGCTTTTTACTGTAAAAATACTCCACGCTTGCTACCATCCCCTGCGTTTGTACTTGTCGTTCGGCATTGGCCCACGTTTGTATCAAACGTCCCCGCGTACGGTCGGTGGTAGGTTTGGCAAAATCGCCCGATGCAGCAGGTAGTGGTACTCCCGTAGGAACAAGGCCATCTTCACGCCCGTAGAAACGGAGTGTTCCGATAAAGTCGTTGTACAGCGAACGATAATAACTCAAATCCACGTATAAGCCCCTTGCTAACTGACCTTTATAGCCAATCTCCCACGTATTGACGCGTTCAGGCGCAATCTTTTTAATGGTGACGGGCTTCAAAAAGTCAGGATTGGCTTGCCCGTTGGGCAACGTTGATACGGCATTGAGTCCTTGATAGCCATTATCAATGTTTCCTGCCACCAACAACGTACCGAAGTCCAGATAAATAAACTGGTCTAACTGAGCAGGTTGGCGGAAGGCTTGGGCATAATTGACGCGAAAATTATGCTGACGGTTGGCTCCAAGGGTCAGCACAGCCGACACACGAGGCGAAAAACGACCGCCAAAATGACGGAAACGGTCCAATCGCCCTGCCGCCGCCAACTTGAGACGATCTTGCCACAAAGAATAACGAACTTGACTATACGCGCCACCATCCCAGTTGACGATACGATCGCGACCTTGCACCTCGTTGGTATTGGGAGTAATAGGAGAGTTAGGGCCATCCGAAAACAGTGTTCCTGCCGATTGAAGCAAATGCGTCCGATACGAACCTCCAACGATAACATTTAGCTTGTTGAGATTCCATTCGCGTTGCCCGCTCACATCCCAAAAGCGAGCCGTGTTGGCAAAGGCCGCCCCACGTACTGTTTTCGTCCCATTGACATCTATGAGTCCCACCCCTGCCACAATCTGTTCGCGGAGTTGATTAAACAAAGGACTCCCCACGGGCAGCTGAACACCTGCCGCCAATTGGGATGCCAGGGCCTGTGCAGCTTCGATACTTTGATTGCCTGCAATAGACTGCGGCAATGTATAAGCTACGGGTACTCCTCCGTTTAAGTTAGGTGCGTACGTATTAGGCAGGGATGTACCCGCCCCTAAACCATTGGTACGAGCGGCTGTAAATACGTGATTCCAAACCGAAAAATAGTTTTGGGCAAAAGTGGGATAACGCGTACCGTTGGCTTGGTTGCCTGCCGCCATGGGAGAATTCATCAAACCACTCGCCAACGAACCAAAATCGTACGCTTTACCACCGTAATCAAATACCGTGTAAGCCCGCAAAAACCACTTATCAGTTTTGAGTTCTACCCGATGTACGTCGTATTTCATACCCCGTTGCGCATAGCGGCTCGTACTTTGAAAAATACCGTTGCTTACTGCCAATCTATATTCGTAAATAGCTTTTAGTCTGGGAGTTACTTGCCAATACAACGACGGATTGATGCGATAATTTCCCGCTTTATAGTTGCCATTATTAAACAACTTAAACGGATTTCCCGACGACTCAGGCCAGTTAGTCATTTCTGCTTCGGTATAGCCTTGCGTATAAATGCGGTAACTTTGGTTATTGTTCAGGGCGGTCAAGGCTGCTGCTGTTACCGTACTCCCA
>JBGAUP010000231.1:0-9987 GCA_044228585.1 Runella sp.
AACTCATCAAGAGCGTCGCTTCCGTAACCTCCGCTGGACCCGCTGGACCCTTGGGTGATGTCATTAACTATGCCTTCACCGTCTCCAACACGGGCAACGTGCCGCTGACCAACGTCACCCTCACGGATCCTTTGTTGGGCGCTAACCTCACGGGTGGTCCCATCAGCTTGGCCGTCGGTGCTTCCGATGCCACCACTTTCAAGGGTACTTATACCATCACCCAAGCTGACATCAACGCGGGTGGCGTCCAAAACACCGCCACTGCCACGGGTACACCTCCCAACTTGCCTAACGGTAACCCTGCGACCCCTGTGACGGATGTATCAGATGCAGGGACAAACAACACAGGTGGCCCCATCACAGACCCTGATGCAACCGAATCACCTCGGTTGGATGGTACGTTCGACACTGACCCTACCAACGACCCAACCGTGTTGGTCATTACGCCTGCGCCACAAGTAAGATTGGTCAAAACGGCCGCCGTGGGAGGCACGGGTGCAGTAGGTGACATCATCACTTACACCTTCTCAGTCACTAATACGGGCAATGTGACGCTGACCAACTTGTTTATCGCTGACCCCAAATTAGGATTAACCACCTTGCCAGTATCGCCAAGTACCCTCGCTCCCAACGCGGTAGGAACAGCTACGGCCTCTTACACCATCACCCAAGATGACCTCAATGCGGGCGAAGTCAAAAACACCGCCACGGTGACAGGTACTCCTCCCACAGGATCACCCGTCACGGATGTATCTGACAGCGGTGATGAATTGGTGGATACCCCTGCCGACACTGACAACGACCCCACCAACGACCCCACAGTCGTTCCGTTGACGCAGAATCCAAAAATTGGTGTTGCAAAGGCAGTAACGTCTTTCATGGACAACAACAATGGAACATTCGATGTCACTTTCGCAATCAAGGTGAAGAATTTGGGTAATGTACCACTTACCGATATAAAAGTACTGGATACCTTATCAACTACGTTCCCAAGTCCTGCCACCACCAATGTTATCGGACTCAGCAGTACCAAGTTCACGGTTAGCCCAGGGTACACAGGAACGCCAGGTGGCACGAATATGCTTTTGCCAGGTAATTCCTTGGCCGTAGGAGACAGTGGCACCATTAGTCTCTCCGTACGCGTTACCCCTAATATTTTTGTAGGCGTCACCTACGCTAACACCGCTTATGCTACTGGCCAAAGTCCTTTGGGAGTGATTGTCAAGGATAAATCACAATTGGGCAATAACCCTGATCCAGACTTTGACCAAGACCCCGATAACAACTCCGATCCAACCCCTATCACGATTGCGCCGCCAGGAAAGCTAACGCTGTTGCCGAAAGTGTATTTGCAAGGTTCGTTGTTTGGAGTATTCTCTGGAAGCTTGATGCGGGATGATTTACGGGTCAAAAACCTAATCCCGAGGAAATCGCCTTACGTCGCTTGGAGTCCCATCACGCAGGCCGATACCATTACGTCGAATACCGTACTTACGGTCACGGGAGCAGATGCGATTGTGGACTGGGTGTTTGTCGAACTGCGCGATGCCAATGACTCTACTATTGTGGTGGACAGCCGTTCGGCTTTACTCCAACGTGACGGAGACATCGTAGAAGTAGATGGAGTTTCACCCATTACCTTCAATACCAACACCCCAGCCGACTACTTCGTGGCCGTTCGCCACCGCAACCACTTGGCAGTTATGTCAAAAACGGCTATCCCATTAAGTCAGATTGGCACGGTTATTGATTTCCGTTTAACAACGACACCTACGTATGTTTTGGGAAATCTACCGATTCATCAATCACAGGTGGACGTAGTTCAAGGAAAGGCAATGTGGGCGGGCAATGCCCTCTACGATGACCAAGTCATTTTCCAAGGAACACAAAATGATGTGGAGGTTGTGTACTTACAAGTGATTAATGCCATGGGCAATTTCTTTAAGTTACCATTCTACATTTTACCAGGTTATTATACTGGTGACATTAACATGGACGGCGAAGTGATTTTCCAAGGGACGACTAACGATGTTGAGTACATTTATCAAAACGTCATTAATAATCATCCAGGTAACGTACTCAAGCAAAACTTCTTCATCATCCAAGAACAATTGCCTAAGTAAAATGCAAAACCAAACGAGGAGGGGATTTACCTCTCCTCCTCGTAAAAACCAAATAAACAATCAACGATTTAATAAATAGATTGCAATGAAAAAGAAATTACTCACTTTCACTTGGATTGGAATTGCATGGCTCTTTGGGTTTGTGCCAGTAGTAGCGCAACAACTTTCAACTAATCAAGTCAATTACAAATTGACTTATGATGCTTCTACCCAGATTTATACGGTATGGGTAGTACCCTTGTACAATACCCCTAACTCAAACAATAGTGACATGAATGAATTTGGGGCAACAGCGCAAGTGTCGCTCAAAGTACCTAAAGACTTTGTCATTCAAAACATTACCGACATCCGAGGGACGTGGGAGAAAAGCCCCATGAAGTTGGGAAATCAACCTGTGTTCTCTTCGGCTGGATTAGACCCCAATTATCTTTACTATGTCATAGGCAAAACACCCGCCGAAGTAAACTATGGACCTTTTGCCAGCGGTACACCCGTGTCACTTTTTACTTTCAAAGGCAACGCCTGTTATGGCCCTGTGGGTATTTTAGCCAAGGCCGACCCCTTTGTGGCAGTCGCCAAAAATCTGGCTTCCCTCAATACCGCTTGTAGTTTTTATTCCCGCTCAGGACAAGCCTCCAGCGGTAACGTAGTACCTTTGGAGCAGTTTGTGGAAAAATTGGGGCCTGATGCCATTTGTAATCCTCCAATTGACTTGGCATTGACCGTAGCCACGAGCAATCAACAGCCTGGCTTGAATGGAAATGTGACTTTGACCGTCAGCGTCAAAAACGAAGGCCAAAATCCTGCTTCGGGCGTAGAAGTAAAAGACATTTTACCCGCTGGAATGAGCTTCCAAACCTATGCCACTGCCACGGGTAATTATAACTCAGGTACGGGTACATGGACCATTGGAAATGTCGCAGTAGGACAAACGGTGACCCTATCAATCGTTGCTCAAGTAACCCAAACAGGCATACAGTACTTCACCGCCCAAGTTTCTAAGGCAGACCAAACCGATATAGATTCTACCCCGAACAATAACGTAGAAACGGAAGACGACTTTGACAGAACTTGTGTGACAGTACCCGCTCCTATTTGTCCTGGGCAAATTTTTGAACTCGCTATTCCAAGTGGATATACCAACATTCAATGGTACAAAAATGACCAGCCTATTTCGGGGGCTAATACCTCAACCCTCCAAGTAACCGAGGCGGGAAAGTATCGCTTCACGGCCAGTAACGCCGCTTGTCCAACCGCGGGATGTTGCGCCTACATTTTCTACGAAGGAGACTGCTGCCCAACCAAACCCGTATGTGTACCATTTACTGTAAGAAAAATTAAAAAATAGGTGATATTTGAGTAATAAACCTTGAAAAGCATAAATCCCTATTGGCAATTGCCAATAGGGATTTATGCTTTATTTGACATATATTTGCGCACTTTTTATAAGAAATATATGCTAAAAACCATTGTCAAAATAAGTAACGTCACTAACCTTTCCGATGCACGCTATTGCGCAGGAATGGGCGTAGAAATGTTAGGTTTCTCTATTGATGAAACCGCCGAAAGTTACGTTGACCTCAAAAAATTTCAGGAAATCCGATCTTGGGTAGCAGGTGTTCAGATTGTGGCCGAAACAGATACTACTGAGGCCGACATTGTTTTGGAAAAAATCTCACAATATCAGCCCGATATAGTTCAAGTAAATTACCCCGAATTGCTCCCATGGCTCAAAAATGAAACCATAAAACCCCTCATTCTAAAAGTAGAAGCCGACCAAGACGCCGATACGATTGAAGAAATAATGGTTAACAATGCCCCGTATGTTACTTATTTTTTACTCGAATCAAATTCAAGCACCCCATTAGCTGGCGACTGGCCTGATTTTTTAAATACTTTATCCGCTCGTTTCTCCATCTTATTAGGCTTTGGAATTACTTCCCAAAATGCTCCTTTTCTACTTGAAAATTTAAACATCGCAGGCATTGCCCTCCGTGGCAGTGAAGAAATTCGCCCTGGTTTTAAAGACTTTGGCGAACTAATGGATGTGCTTGAGGTATTGGAAGACGAATAAAAAGCGAACGGTGGCAGCACCGTTCGCTTTTTAGGTTGATTTGTTTTACTGCAATAACACATCTAATAGCGGCGTGAAGGTGGTTCCCAACGGATTGACCGTAATCCCTGGCCCTGAATTTTGCCAAGAAAATACCCGCCCATCGGTCATGGTAGCCACAAACCGTACGCGCAAACGGTCATTAGCTCGTAAGGTAGCAGCAGTGATACCCGCTTTTGTAAGTAATTCCGAAACAGCTATTTGCTCTTTCCCATTGATACTGGAGAGCGTTTTTACCAACACACCATGCGGCGCAGCTGCCGTCGCAACGGGCGTAATAGTAGCACCGCGAACGTGACTGGCATAAGCTTCTACTTTCGCAATTTCGTCGGCATTTAAACTTTTAGTAGTAAAAGCCAAGTTGGCCGAAGCCACATTGGCCAAAGTGACCGTGACGGTATTCACATTGGCAGCGGTGACTGCCGCAGGAAGTGGGTCGGGAAGAGCCACAAAATTAGCTCCATTTTTGATTTCTGGAAAGGGACTTTTTTGCTCACATCCTGCCAAAATTGATATAAAAAGCCCCGCGAAGAGGGTGATTTTGAGTGTATTTTTCATCTTAACTACAATTAACGGTTAACAAACAACGATTGACAATCCACACGAACTACTTCTGCCAAAACACCTTGGCCGTAGCAATCACCCGCTGGGCTGGCGCGTTGGGATTCAACTGCAACTCGCCTGGAACGGGATAAGGATACGACTGCGGATAACCACGATTGACGTTGGTGAAAGCAAGACCATCGGTATTTGGGTCAAAGACTTTGGGGTATCCCGTGCGGCGAATGTCATTGTAAGACTCCAAACCAAAACCAAAATTGGCAATCCATTTTTCGGTCATAATCAACTCCAATTTACCCTCATCACTGGCGGCGTCATATTTAGCTACAACCGCATCTACGTATTCTTTGATAACAGTGGTGGTAATCGCAGGCGCCCCTCCGCGCGACGCAGCCGCGTTTACTTCGGCAAAGGCGGCATTGATGGCATCTGTAAACAACTGCTTGGCATTGCCCGCACCTGTTCCTGTTTGGGCCAATTCGGCCCGCGTAAACAAGTAAGAATGATAAGGTAAAATCCGTTGTGGGCCATCTCCCCTTGCCGACGCACCGCTCACCCCTGCGGCGGTGACACCATTACCATCATCGTACCGCCCTCCGCAGTAATAAAGCCCTACAATCGTATTGGAAGAAGATTGGTCAAAACCTTGATTAGGTCCCTGCGATGAGAAATAAATCGAAACAAAATTTCCGTTGCGGTATTCCACAGGGTTCTGGGCGTTGGGACGTGCATTAGAAAGTTGATTGAAATAATAATACGGAATACGCGGGTCGCGGATTCCGCTCAAAACTGGATTTAACTGACTGGTTCCCAACAAAATTTCGTGGAAATAAGGGCTAATGTAATTATCTCTTCCAGAGGTAGTTATATTATAATCTTCCCGAAAAATAGGATTCCGATTGTCGGGGGCGCTTGAGGTGCCGTAGTTAAGTGAGAAACTTCCCGTAGCTGTCATCAAATCGCCCTCCGAAATCAACGCATTTACCTGCGTACTTACGTTTTGGGTCAAGCGCACCTGATTGTATAGTTTTAACTTTAGGGTTTTGGCAAATTGCCGCCAACGTACCAAGTTGCCACCGTAAATCAAATCATCGGTACGTGGACTTAACGCCGAGGCTTTGGCTATGTTGGCAATACCCTCGTCTATCATCGTAAATAGTTGAGGATAAATCTCTTGCCCTTTGTCAAACTTCGGAAATTGCACTTTTGCCGATGTGCTGGCTTCGGTAAATGGCACATCGCCCCACACATCCACCATGTAACTAAACGCCAACGCTTTCATGATTTGTGCCACTCCCGTGTAAGCGTAGTGTTGGTTGGCGTTAGCTTGGTCAATCAACCCATTCAGGTTCTGAATGGCCCGGTACAAATTAGACCACGCCTGCGTAGGTGAAAAGTCTTGGCCTGTAATGGCGTATTGGTCGTTGTTGCTGCGTTGGGTAAGTTGATGTACAAATACCCCCGCAGGATTGGCCAAACCAGTAGGCCCCGCGCCCAATGAATTGACAATATCCAACTGAGCGTTGGTAAGCAATTGCCCCGAATTAACCGCCGAAGGGTTATTAGGGTCGGTATTGATGTCCAAATTGCACGCGTTCAATAGCAGCATTGCCATGACCAGTGTGGCATATTTCAGGCTTTTTATGATTCGATTCATGTTTTTCAGAATTAGATTTTAGAAAGTAACACTCAGATTTACGCCATAACGACGTACCGAAGGCGCGGCAAAAAAGTCAATTCCTTGCGTGTTGCCGTTTCCGAAGGTGTTAACTTCGGGGTCAAAATTGGCATGTTTGGGAAAATGAGGCGCAAAAAACCAGAGGTTACGACCGCTTAAAGTAAGATTGACCGAACCAAAAGGCGTTTTAGTTAGCAAGCTTTTAGGCAAAGCGTACCCCAACGTAATTTCGCGTAAACGAACCACCGAAGCATCCCACACCGAGAATTCGTTGGGGGCATTGATGGCCAACGAACCACCCGCTGCTTGAAACCAGAGGTTGTTTTCCATGACCTGAATCGTGTTTTGAATCGGCTGTCCATCACCGCCCAAGAGAGGTTGAAGCGTATTGGCATCACCTAAAACCCCCGCAACTACTTTCGGGATTTCGCGGTTTTCGGTGTCTTGCGTTACACCACGTCCGAGCAAAAACTGGTTTGTCCAAGAATACAAGTCTCCGCCATGACGATAATCAACCACGCCACTCAACGTAAATCCTTTGAATTTCAGGGTGTTGGTTACGGCCAAAATAAACTTAGGGTTGGGATTGGCAATGATTTTTTGTTTGGTATCGGGAATGGTCAATCCTGTGTTTGGATTGATAAGAGCATTGCCATTGGCATCACGCGCTACGGCTGTTCCTCGCAACACCCCAAACCATTCGCCAGGACGCACAACGGGGACTGGCTGATTGGTAAAAATATTCCGCAACGTCACCTCTTCCACTCCATCGGCCAGAGATTCTACGATGTTTCTATTTTGAGTATAAGCCGTGAAAATATCCCATTTGAAACCATTGGCCAATTGTACAGGAACTAAGGTCAAACCTGCTTCTATTCCAGAATTACGAATAGCGCCAAAATTGGTCACAAAAGAGGTAAAGCCCGATGACTGTGGCAACGAACGTCGCGCAATAATATCGGTACTGAGGCGGTTGTAGTAAGTCAAATCCAATACGGCCCTTCCCCCAAAAAATTCAAGATTAGTTCCTACTTCTACCTCTTTGGTAAATTCAGGTTTCAGGTTAGGGTCAAAAGCCGAAGCCGCTACCGACGCTCCCGATTGGCCGTTGAAGGGATAGTCGTTGTAGCGCGTAGAACCCGTTTGACCTGAGCTTTCCCCTAAATTGATTCTGAACGTATTCAAAGTTTGATAAGGGTCGGCATCGCGCCCTACTTTGGCATACCCTACCCGAAGTTTGGCGTTTGTTAGTGCTTTCGACTTGATATTCAGCGCATCCGTTAAAACAAACGAAGCACTTCCTGAATAATAAAAATAGCTACGATTGTCGGCAGGAAGTGTTGAAGACCAGTCATTTCGGCCCGTTAGATTCAAAAATAAATAGTTTTTGTAACCCAACGTCATATCCGTAAAGCCTGCATACAAGCGGCGTTTGCTCATGCCAGTATTTCCCGTATTGGGCGTAACGGTACTTACATTCGTAATCAAATCAATACCCCTCGTCACTATTCCCAAGCCATTGACGCTGGTTTGGTCAAAATCCCGTTGGTTGTAATTAGCTCCTACAATGGCCCGCAAATTAAAATCTTCGGTTAGATTACGATTGAGATTAAAGAGCAAGTTATGGTCTTGTTCAGCAAACGAAATGGCATCAAACTGCATACTTCCTACTCCTTGCGCTCCCGACAAAGACCCCGCCGAGATGCGCTGAAAACGGTTGTCGTTGAACGAGTTGTAGCCACCTTTATAAGTTACGTTGAGCCAATTGGTGATGTCATATAAAACGCTACCATTCAAGGCGATACGATTGACTTTGCTGGTAAAAACACTGTTATTGACCGACCAATAAGGATTATCTGCCTGACCAAAAGGAAAGAAAAATACCCCTGTCCCAACAGGGTCTTCAAAGGAAAGAAAAATACCCCTGTCCCAAAAGGGTCTTCGTAAGGAAGCTGGTCCAAAGGCCAGTTGCGCGGCTGCTGAAACATCCGCGAAAGTGGCGACGTACCATCGGCCCCAAAAAGCGGACTGTCTTGCACGGTATTGGTATAAGCTAAGTTAGCCCCTACCACAAAACCATTGTCCAAAGTGGTGTTTCCACCAATGCTCACGTTGGTACGCTCAAAGCCCGAACCTGGAAAAAAGCTCTTTTGGTCGGTACGCGAAATTACTGACGTTACACTTGCCTTAGGGCCTCCGCCCGTGATACTGACGGAGTTTTCATAGACATTGCCCGTACGGAAGAAGTTTTTCACGTTGTCGGGATAGGCTTGATAAGCCACGTTTCCGTTGGCACGTAGGCCATACTTAGCCGCCAAAGTAGGATAATTGGCTGCGTAGGTGTTGTAGCCTACCCAAATGGGGATAGAGTCAACGGGGGCGGTAGAGTTGATCCAGCCCCCTGCGGCATTGTAGGTACGCCCTAAACCAAAGGCAGGCCCCCAAGTGCCATTGGCATTGGCATATACCTGCTGTGAACCTGAACCGTATTTATTCTGAAAATCGGGGTAGCTCGCAATGTTTTCTGCCGAGTAGGAGGTATTATAAGTAATCTCTAAACCCTTCTTCGACAACTTGTTAGTACCCGATTTGGTCGTAATCACAATCACCCCGTTGGCGGCCCGTGTCCCGTACAAAGCCGCGGCGGCGGCCCCTTTCAACACCGTCATTGAGGCGATATTGTTGGGGTCGAGGTCGGCAATTCGGCTCGAAAACGCGGCACCGTTGTCGCGGAAACTACCACTTTCGTTGAGGTCGTTGTTGTAAGGAATACCGTCCACGACAAACAACGGCTGGTTTGAACCAAAGAAGGAATTAGCTCCCCGAATCGTGATGCGCGACGAACTTCCTGCCGCGCCTCCTGAACCGTTGATATTTACCCCTGGAATCTTGCCCTGCATGGCTTTCAACACATCGGGTTCAGATTTTTGCACGAGTTTATCAGCAGACAGGCGTTCTACCGAGTAGCCCAATGTTTTGTTGCTACGTTCGATACCCACCGCCGTAACCACCACTTCGCTCAATTGTTTGATGTCGTCTGTCAAAGACACATTGATGGTGCTTTGATTTCCTACCGCCACTTCTTTGGAGGCGTAGCCAATAAAACTAAAAACCAAAGTAGCGCCGTTGGGCACTTGAATTTGATACGACCCCTCGGCGTTGGTCGAACTACCCGTGTTAGCACCTTTCAAAAGTACATTGACTCCAGGCAGAGGACTACCGTCAGCGGCAGTCACTTTCCCCGTGACGGTGCGGTTTTGGGCATGACTGTGTACAACACACAGGAGCATCCCAAACATCAGAAGCAATAAATTTTTTTTCATAAATGAACTGGATATTTGGTTTTTGAATCTGTTGTGGCAGCTTGATTGACAATGAGCCTGTTTAAACTTTTGATTTTTTATTGATTTTACGTAAGAAAATGACTGAGAATGCCATAAAATGCAATGACATCCAATTTTTAACTGAAAATTCAAACCTCACTAAAAGTGCTTTAAACCCATCAATCCAAG